>CAYTRQ010000186.1:0-10884 GCA_964440025.1 uncultured Polyangiaceae bacterium
CCCATGCGCATATGAGCGGCTGGAACCTCGTTACCAGGCTTCAGCATGACGGACTCGGACACGGTTGACTCGGGCGTGGCTGATCAAGGCTGACTCCAGCATGGCTGACCAAGCACTCGTCTTGAACCTCTCTGTCCAGAATTTCCGGAATCTGGAGCTCGTCAAATTCAAGCCGGCATCACGTCTCAATCTGATCTACGGTGACAATGGTCATGGGAAGACGAGCCTCATCGAGGCACTCTATGTGCTTTGTACGACTCGAAGCTTTCGCACCGGCCGACTTTCGGAGACGGTTCGCCAAGGGTCTGAGAGAACCGAGATTGTCGGGCAAATCAGTTCCCTGGGTTTGCGGAAGCAGCAGCGGGCGGCCATTTCTTTGCGCGGGCGTTCATTTTCAATCGACGGGAAAAGACCACGCCGACTCACCGCGTATGCCCTGTCGACTCCGGTCATCGCTTTTCATCCCGGAGATATGACATTGGTCAGCGGGCCGGCCCGTCTGCGCCGGACGTTGCTCGATCGCATCGTTCTTCATACCGCTCCAGCTGGCGCCGAAGCACGACTTCGCTATCAGAAGGCCACTCGGGAGCGACAGGCACTGCTCGACAAGAGGGGGACGCAGGCTCCTGAGTTGGAAGCCTTTGAGACGGTCATGGCCGAACAAGGGGCGCGTCTGGCCAAGGCCAGGGCAGTGGCGGCAGCACGGCTCGGCGAGGCTCTTGTGCCAGCGATCGATCGCATGGCCACCTCTCGCCTAGGGGTTGTCTCGCACTACCGCCCTGGTGGGACCGAGGACGAAGTGGAGTTCGCCAAGGAATTGGGCATTCGGCGAAAGAAGGATCTTCTGCGAGGTGCCGCGACGTTTGGGCCGCAGAAGGATGAAATGTCGTTCGATCTCGAAGGCAGGCCTGCCCGCAGTCACGCGAGCCAGGGACAACAACGCCTTTTGACGTTGGCATTGAAGTTTGCAGAGCTCTCGTGCGTCCGTGACGTGACCGGGGTGGAACCGGTGCTTCTCTTGGACGATGTGTCCAGCGAGCTCGATCCTGAGCGGACCGAGGCGGTCTTTCATTTTCTGAGGCAAAGTCAGAGCCAGATTTTCGTCACCTCCACCCGACGACAGTTGTTCGACGAGGTGCAAATGGAGGCCGAGCAGCGGGCCGATTTCCGGATGGAATTCGGGACCTTGGTTCCCCAATAAGATCCGCGAAAATGGCCTGGAATCGACCCTCTTGTTCGGGTGCCGCTCCCTTGCCGAAATGCCTCCCCGCAGCTATACCCGAGCGGCTCTTTTGCGAGCGATAAAACCTTGAGCGAAGCAGCTGAAACGAACCAGGCCGGTGCCGGGTCCGACGAGGACTACGGCTCCAAAAACATCCAGATTCTCGAGGGACTGGAAGCCGTACGGAAACGCCCCGGGATGTATATCGGGGACGTCCACGACGGCTCCGCTCTGCATCATCTCGTCTGGGAAGTCATCGACAATTCCGTCGACGAGCATCTCGCAGGCTTCTGCAAGACGATCGACGTGACCGTGAATCACGATGGTTCCGTCATGGTGACCGACGATGGCCGTGGCATCCCGGTGGGGATGCACGAAAAAGGCATTAGTGCCGTTGAGGTTGTCATGACGGTGCTCCACGCTGGCGGTAAGTTCGACCACTCGAGCTACAAGGTTTCCGCTGGGCTTCACGGCGTTGGCGTCAGCGCCGTCAATGCCGTCAGCGAGTGGCTCAAGGTCGAGATCCGCCGTGAAGGCTTTCTCTACACCCAGCGCTACGCTCGGGGAATGCCGCAGGAGCCTCTCCAGAAAGCAGAGGCTACGGACCGGACCGGAACACGGATCATTTTCAAGCCCGATCCTGAGATCTTCACCAGTACCGAATACAGCTTCGATATTCTCTCGACCCGGCTGCGGGAGCTCGCCTTCCTCAATTCCGGACTCGAAATCCGCCTCCATGACGAGCGCGCCGAAGGACGCCATGAAACTTATGTCTATCAAGGCGGTATCAAGGAGTTCGTCGCTCACATCGCGGCCAAGAAAGAGCCCATCCACGACGACGTCATTTCGTTCGAGGTCGCCGCGCCGGCTGGAGAAGGGCGAGCGGACATCGTCGTGGATTTGGCGATCCAGTGGAGCAATGCCTTCGCCGAGCAAATCTTTTGCTACACGAACAACGTCCATAACAAAGACGGGGGAACCCATCTCACTGGGCTACGATCTGCGCTCACTCGGACGCTCAACAACTACGGTCAGGCTCAAAATCTGTTCAAGGACGTCAAAAGCGGCTTGAGCGGTGACGATTGCCGCGAAGGTGTGATTTGCGTCATTCATGTCAAACATCCCGATGCCAGCTTCGATTCACAAACAAAGAGCAAACTTGTTTCGAGTGAGGTAAAGAGCATCGTCGAAACGGCCGTTTCCGAACAGATGGGGAGATACTTCGAGGAGCATCCTCAAACGGCAAAGAAAATCATCGACAAAGCTATCGTCGCAGCCAAGGCCAGGGAAGCGGCCCGCAAGGCGCGCGAAGTCGTGCGCAAAGGTGTGATGGATACGACGTCCCTCAGTGGCAAACTTGCGGATTGTCAGAGCAAGGATCCGAGCATCAGCGAGCTTTACATCGTCGAGGGCGATTCGGCCGGTGGAAGTGCCAAACAAGGGAGGGACCGACATTTTCAGGCAATTTTGCCGTTGCGCGGTAAAATTCTCAATGTCGAACGGGCTCGCCTCGACCGAATGCTTTCCTCCGAAGCGGTGGCGACACTCATCTCGGCGCTGGGCTGTGGGATCAGCGAAAAGGGTACGTTCGAGCTTTCGAAGTTGCGCTATCATAAAGTCATACTAATGACTGACGCGGACGTAGACGGGAGTCACATCCGTACGCTCCTTCTCACTTTCTTCTATCGGCAAATGCCCGAACTCATCGAGCGCGGATATCTCTACATCGCTCAACCGCCGCTATTTGGCGTCAAAAAGGGTAAGAAGATCCGCTATATGAAGGATCAGCCGACTCTCAATCGATATCTCATCGAAAATGGGATTGCTGGAGTGACCGTGCAGAGCCAACGTGGACCGGAGCTCACCGGGCAGCCGCTTTTCAATTTGGCTTCCCGACTTCGCTCGGTCGGGGAACATCTGCAGCGGCTGGATCGCCGCTGCGATAGTCGGATCATTGCCGCCGCGATCCGAGAAGGTGGCGTGCGTGTTGGAACTTTCGATTCAACCGAAGCGCTCGAGAAGAGCCGCGGCGCTCTCGAGAGGGCGCTCGAGAGTCGGCATCCTGAGTTGGCGCCTCTGTCGGTTTCACTCGAGTCCGATGCAGATGATGGAAATCACCTTGCTGTGAAGTTTCGACCAGGAGCCTCGTCGAAGCCAGGCCGTTTGACGGCGGAAATTGCGGATACTGGCGAGTATCATGAGCTCGTGAACATCGAAGAGGATATCGCTTCGATTGGTCCCGCACCTTATTCGGTGACCTTTGAAAAGGGTGAGCCGCTGGAATTGGCGACGCCGGAGGAATTGGATGCATTTCTTTCGGAACGAGGGCGGCGCGGCCTCCATGTTCAGAGGTACAAGGGTCTTGGCGAGATGAATGCCGATCAACTTTGGGAAACGACCATGAATCCCGATGCTCGAACCTTGCTCAACGTCGAGGTCAAGGACCCGGTCCGTGCTGAAGAAATTTTCAGTGTGTTGATGGGGGATCAGGTGGAACCGCGTCGTCGGTTCATCGAGGACAACGCCCTCAACGTACAGAACCTCGACATCTAAACGAACCAGCGAGGAGCCACGAACGCGCACCCCCTTGCGCGCGTTCGGAGGCGACTTACTTTAGTTCGTGACCGGGGGCGCGTTCCACCCACTTCCTCCCCCAAGTATGGGTGTTCCTTCCCCACCACGCCTCCGGTCGTTCTTTTCATCTTCTGGTGGAGACGGCAAGCGGAGTCCGTCTTCAGAGTGGAGTGGTTTGTCTAGCTTTCAATGAACGGTTCGACAGCGCCGGGCGAGCAGCATGGTTCCCTCGAGGATAATACGCAGGCGTTCGGAGCGCAGATTGGGAGACTGAAGCGTAGGAGAGGAGTAGCCAACAATGAACTTCGAAAGACTCACGACGAAGAGCGGACAAGCTCTTCAACAGGCGGCGCAGGATGCCATGCGCACTGGGAATCCGGAGGTGGTTCCGGAGCATTTTCTCATTCGTCTGCTCACCCAAGACGAAGGAATTGCGGCACCATTGCTCGAACTCGCGGGAGCTCACGCAGATCGTGTCAGCAGCGCGCTCGAAGCGGAAGTGGCAAAGCTTCCGAAAGTCGAAGGCGGGGCTGAACCTCGGTTTGGCAGGCGGATGCACCCCTTCTTCGAGGCGGCGGAGGATGAAGCCAAGAAGCTCAAGGACGAATACCTTTCCGCTGAACACTTTCTCCTAGGGGCAAGCCGAGACAAAGAAAAGCTTGCGCGGCTTTTGGCCGACCATGGCCTCAGCCGAGACAAATTGCTGGAGGCCTTGCAGAAAGCTCGGGGTAGCCAGCGGGTGACAGACAAGGATCCGGAAGGGAAATTCCAAGCGCTCGACAAGTACACGCGGGATCTCACCGAACAAGCACGTCGAGGCAAAATCGATCCCGTTATTGGGCGCGACGAGGAGATCCGCCGGGTCATGCAGGTGCTCAGTCGCCGAACCAAGAATAATCCGGTGTTGATCGGCGAACCCGGCGTCGGGAAAACTGCCATCGCCGAGGGATTGGCCCATCGGATCGCGTCCGGAGATGTTCCTGAGGGATTGAAGAACAAGCGTCTTCTCGCTCTCGATCTGGCGAGTATGGTGGCGGGCTCCAAGTTCCGCGGCGAGTTCGAGGATCGGCTCAAGGCTGTGCTCAAGGAAGTAGAAGGAGCCAGCGGTCAAATTGTGCTCTTCATTGATGAGCTTCACACCTTGGTTGGCGCGGGGGCGGCAGAGGGCGCCATGGACGCGGCGAACATGCTCAAGCCAGCGCTGGCTCGAGGCGAGGTGCGTGCCATTGGTGCCACCACACTATCGGAATATCGCAAGCATATCGAAAAGGACGCCGCTCTCGAACGTCGTTTTCAACCGGTCCTCGTGGACCAACCGACTCCCGAAGATGCCATCGCCATTCTACGCGGCCTCAAGGAGCGCTACGAGGTCCACCACGGGATCCGCGTCCAAGATTCGGCCATCGTCGCGTCGGTCATGTTGAGCACGCGTTACATCACCGAGAGGTTCTTGCCGGACAAGGCGATCGATCTCATCGATGAGGCGGCGAGCAAGATCAAGATGGAAGTCGATTCGATGCCTTTCGAGATCGACGAGCTCGAAAGGCAGTTGATCAAGCTGCAGGTGGAAGAACAGGCCCTGTCTCGGGAAAAAACCAAGGCCAGTAAGGCGCGGTTGAGTGAGCTCAAGGAAGAAATCGCCAAGCTGACCTCGGAACGAGACGCCAAAAAAGCTCAGTGGCTGAAGGAAAAGGAAGTCATTTCTCAGATCCGCGACGAGAAGCGAAGCATCGAAGAGCTGAAGAACCAGCAGGCACAAGCTCAGCGTCAAGGCGACTTGGGAAGAGCCGCTGAAATTCAATACGGGGAGGTCCCCAAGCATGAGCAAGCCTTGCAGGAGGCTCGCAGTGAGCTCGACCGCTTGCAGGAGAAGGGTTCTTTCCTCAAGGAGGAAGTGACCGACGAAGACGTGGCCGCGATCGTGAGCAAGTGGACAGGAGTCCCTGTCTCTCGAATGCTCCAAAGTGAGATGGACAAGCTCCTGGCCATGGAGGCGAATCTCAAGAAGCGCGTGATTGGACAAGACGACGCGCTGGTTGCCGTGGCCAATGCGGTGCGCCGTTCGCGGGCGGGACTCGGGGATGAGAATCGGCCTATTGGTTCGTTCCTCTTCTTGGGTCCAACAGGCGTTGGAAAGACGGAGACGGCGCGAGCTCTTGCGGAATTCTTGTTCGACGATGAGCGAGCCATGACTCGTATCGATATGAGCGAGTATATGGAGAAGCATGCCGTCTCGAGGCTGATTGGCGCTCCTCCAGGATATGTTGGCTACGATGAAGGGGGGCAACTGACCGAGCCCGTTCGTCGCCGCCCCTTCTCGGTGGTCCTCTTCGACGAGGTCGAAAAAGCCCATCCAGAAGTCTTCAATACCCTGCTTCAATTGTTGGATGATGGCAGGCTCACGGATGGTCAGGGACGGACCGTCGATTTCAAGAATGCGGTGATCATTCTGACGAGCAACCTCGGATCGGCCGAGATCGCTCAGATCGAGGAACGTCGGGACGTCTCCGATGAAGAAAAGCAGCGGCGCCTCGAAGAGGCAGCTCACGCCGCGCTACGTGACCATTTTCGGCCTGAATTCCTCAATCGGCTCGATGAGGTGATTGTCTATCGTCGCTTGGGTCGAGAGCAGATCCGCAATATCGTCGATGTTCAACTGGGTCTTCTCAGAGCGCGTCTGGCACGTCGCGATATGGAGCTCTCGGTCACCGATGCGGCAAAGGACGTCATTGCTTCGCAAGGCTTCGATCCGCAATTCGGCGCTCGGCCCCTGAAGAGAGCTCTCGTCAAGTTGGTGGAAAATCCGTTGGCGGAACGTGTCCTGCGAGGTGAGCACCTACCGGGGCAAAAGGTCGTGGTTGACGTGTCGCCCTCCGGAGAGATTGGCTTCAGCAGTGTGGAGCGGGACGAAGATGTCCCCACGACGAGTTACGGAAAGCCAGCCCAGGCTTGACCGCTGCCACGGTGCGGGGGCGGTCGAGTCTGTTGTAAGAGGTGGGGCGGCTGGCTCGCGTCTGCGGCTTTTTCGAGCTTAGGGCGCCGCAAGCGTGGCTCCGCCCACCTCCCGCACGATGCTGTCGCCGTGGCAGCCGCCACCTCCGCCACCTTCTTCCGGTGGAGCGAGTGGGTCGGCGCCTCCGTCCGCTCCGCTCGCTGCGCCGGATGAACCGCTTCCCTGCTCTCCGTCCTGGGTTTCATTGCAATTGACGGGAGTGATCTCCATCACGGTCAGCTCGCCCGTTGCTGAAATGTCGTCGTCGAGCTCATCGCTCACCGAGAAGCTGAAGGAGCCTTCGAGATCTTCGTCGATGCCGATGGCCGTAATTCCACTTTGCTCGGCGAAGGTGCCCGGGGCATAGGTGTTCAACAGATAGTCGTGGCGAAACACTTCGACCTGATGGGGTTCTTCGAGACCGGCAAAGGTCACGGAGGCGTCCAACTGCCAAGTACCATCAATGCTACCATCCTCGGCCTGTGCCGCGGTCACTGTTTTGAATGCGATTCTGGATTCGGCATCGTTCGTCCGCAAACATGCAACACCGAGATCGTGGCTCAATGTGAGGGCGGTCGACGAGTCATCCGAGTAGGTCATGGTGAAATCGGAAAGCGAGGCGACCGCGCTTCGAGCTGCCTGTACCGTGGGAGAGTCGGAGTCGAGAAGATAGCCCTGGTCGCAGCCGTCCTCTTCTTGGTCGGGAAACGTACCGACGATAAGCTGAGCCTGAGCGATGGCGTCCTCGGTTTCGGTTTCGACGTTTGCAACGATCTTGCCGCTCGGCGCTCCGGCTGCAATGGCGAGTTGCAGCTGAGAGGACACGGTCGTATCACCGTCGTCGTCTTTGGGGACAACGTCGAAGCGACCTGCGGTTTGTTCGGGGTGCAGTTCAATCGTGGCCGTAGCGAGCAAGGAGCTCCGAGCGAAGAAGGTCACCTCAAAGGTATCATCAAATGCACCATTTTCGCTGGTGATGGTCACCGCGGCATCGAAAGCAAGGGTGTCCGGACAATATGCCGAGGCAGTTGTCAGGCCCTCTCCATCGCCGACGATGCTTCGAGGTTCACGATCGAGCAGGCGAGCCGATGAATCGTCGACAACGATGTCGAGCGTGACGGCGCTCTCGCCAGCTTCAGGAGTGACCATGAGCTCGTCGAGGGATTCACTTTGCGCCCAAGCTAAGCCGGTCTGATGAGTGCCAACCACTTGATCGATGATCTCATTGGCAGAAAATCCAAGGTTGGTCGTTTCCGAACCAACCACACTGTTTGTTCCGACGACCTCACAACTGTCTGTCCCATCGTTTTCGTCGGCGCCGACTTCGCCTCCGATCTGGCCCGTGGTGCAGCCGGCTGACATGACTCCGATTGACATTGCCCCGATCAGGAGGCTGGTCAGCGTAGCGAAGCGCAAATGACCAGGAATCGTCGCGGCGGCAGAGAGGCCAGGTCGAAAAGCCTGTGGCTGAGTCAGGGTGAGACGGTTCCTCGTCGAGCTCTTGATATGCATGGCTGTCATCTCCTTGTTCACAATCTGGCACCGGGCCGGAGCCAAAACCATGACTGAAATGCACGAAAGTGATTCGGATTTGCTCTTGAATGTGCATTTGGCCACTATTGGACCGTGAATTGGGATGAAGTCACGGCGGATCTCATCCGTGAGGTGCGAGGTGCGAGAACGCAGAAGGCTCTCAGCCGGGTTCTGGGATTTCGGAGCAACGTCCTCTTTTCTTGGGAGCATGGCCGCGACGCGCCCACGTTGCTGCGTTTCGTAGCATTGCTTTCACGTGTAGGGCGCTCGCCAGAGGATTGGCTTCGGGATTTCGGTCGTGGACAGCCTCCCACCAAGGTCGAGGATCGGCAGGAGCTTGCCGCTTACCTGCAGAGTCTCAAGGGGGGACGCACAATCCAAGACATTTCTAGTTCTTTGGGAGAAAGCCGATATGTGCTTGGACGTTGGCTGACAGGGAAGACGGACATCCCATTGTCTCGTTTTTTTTCCTACGTCGAAGAAACGACCCTTTCTGCACTCGATCTCGTGGCTCTGTTGGTTGACCCTCGTCGCCTGCCCTCGGCTTCGGCAGCCTTCGAGAGGCTCGAGGCTGCGCGGCGGTCGGCGATCGAGCAACCGTGGTCCCACGCCATCGTGCACATGGTGCAACTTGCGAGCTATCGAGCTTTGCCCCGACACGAGCCTGGATGGTTTGCATCACGGCTCGGTATTTCCGAGCGGGAGGAAGCGGAGTGCCTTGAACTTTTAGTGGCGTTGGGGCGCCTGAGCTTCGACGGTTGCCGGTACGCGAGCACGGAAACTCTGGCGGTCGACACGCGGCCCGATCCGGATGCGACACGACAATTGGCTTCGTTTTGGATGCAAGAGGGTGCCAAACGGGTGCTTTCGCCAGGAACGGGTCGCTACGCCTTCAATACGTTTGGCATCAGTCGGGCTGATTTGCGACGACTCGAGAATTTGCAAAGGCGCTACTTCAGCGAGCTACGTTCTATCGTCAATGAATCGTCGAGTACAGAGGCCGTAGCGGTGGCAACTTTCCAATTGTTTCAGCTAGTGCGGGAACCGGATTCAGGTGGTTAGCAATATGATAAAAGCGCTTTTACGTCTTTCGCCACAGCGCAAATGGTCAGCGGTGAAGCATTTGCCGGACCGACCAAAGCCCAGCCAAGGCGGAACGCATTTGGACTTGTGCCCGCGATCCCGGAAACACCTGGTGCTCCGCGATCACCTCGTCACCCCCAATCACCGCCCAGTGGACGAGACCAACCGGTTTTTCGACCGTCCCTCCGCCGGGTCCGGCAATCCCGGTCAATGACAGGGCGACGTCGGTCCCCAAGATGCGTTGTGCCCCGATAGCCATTTCGCGGGCGACCTGCTCACTCACGGCTCCGTGTTCGCTCAAGCTTTTTGGGAGGACGCCAAGGAGACCTTCTTTGACGCTGTTGGCGTAAGAGCAAACCCCTCCTAGATAGTAGTTGCTCGCACCGGAATTCTGAGTGAGCAGCTGACTGACCAGACCGCCGGTACAGGACTCGGCGAGGCCAATCGTCAGACCTCGATCTTGGAGAAGGCCTCCGACGTGGGCAGCCAGCGTTTCCTCGGTGCGACTATAGATGGCGGTGCCGACTCGAGCTTCGACGATGTCAGCGACCTGTTGCGCTCGGGATTCGGCCTTTTCCTTGTCGCTTTCGTTTTGGGATTTGGCAAAAATCTTGATTTCTACTTCGCCACGAGAAGCGCGATAGCCCAACGTCACCTCGTACTTAGGCTCGAGATCAGCGAGGAGTTCGGCAAGTTTGGACTCGGGCACTCCGTAGCTCCGAAGAACGCGAACCGCCGGCGGCGAAGGCGGTGACGGCAGCTGGTGGGCGACCTGCTCCTGGAACATGGCGCGCATTTCCATGGGGACTCCGGGAAGAAAGAAGGCCGAGCAGCGCTGAATGCGCACGAGGAATCCTGGGGCGGTGCCTCGAGAATTGCTTAGAACGAGGGCTCCTCGAGGAAAGCGCGCCTGTTTTTCATTGGTGGGAGAAAACGGCATGCCGCGCGCTTCAAAGAGGCGGCGAATCTGCTCGAGGGAGGTCGGATCGAGCTGCAAGGGAACGTCGAGCAACCGAGCTACGCAAGAAGAAGTCCGATCATCCGAGGTGGGTCCCAAGCCACCGGTAGAAACGATAATGTCATGATGGTTCGCCAGTCGATGGAGGCTGCCGACGATGTTCTGATCGCTATCATCTACTGTGAGGATTTCGGTAACTTCGAATCCCAGCTCCGCGAACTGCCGCGCCAACCAGGCGGCGTTTTCATTGGTGAGCTGACCACGTGTCAGTTCAGTACCGATGCTGAGGAGGGCGACTGTCATCAGGACGACTTTGCCACGGCTCATGCCCGTAGGCACCGGGTGGAAATGGTCGTTTTGCAGTCCATTTTGCCAGTGAGCCCAAGGTTTTTTCGGTGGCTCGAGCTTTCGGTCGCTTGACCGGTCATTTCTCTCTCCGAGGAAATTCGGCTGCTCGATGATCTGGAGTGCTCTAGTGCCTCGGCAACTCACGTTTCGAGCGGTTTCGAAGCCCTCCCAGAA
>CAYTRQ010000187.1:0-1041 GCA_964440025.1 uncultured Polyangiaceae bacterium
AGAAAAGTGGTCTCCCTACCGACCACTTTTATGTGGTCGCAGCACTAGCTGGTTCCTGGTTGTTGTTTGTAGCTGGGAGGTAACGTCGAGGCATGTGACGGTGGTGACTGGGAAGGGCGGGATTCATGGGGAGAGCTCGGCGGTTCCGAAAGAGGTGATGATTCAGAGATGGGCGACGGCGCGACCGACGGTGGTGCTCGGCCGATTCGAACGCAGTTTCGTCCCGCTTCTTTCGCTGCGTACAGTGCTTCATCGGCCGCACGCACGAGGACATCCCCGGAGTCGATTCCAGGGCCGAGCAGTGCCGCCCCTATCGAGATGGTCAAATGGAGCGATGCTCCGGGTTCGAGCGATCTCAATCGACCGCTTGGGGGAGAAAGAGAATGACCACCGTTTTGAATGAATGGAGTCCTTTCGACGACTCGTCGTAGCTTTTCCGCGAGCTTTGCCAAGTCGCGTTCACCAGGAACTGATGCCAAGACGACAAATTCTTCTCCGCCGTATCGGGCGAGCAAGTCGGCGCGTCGAACATTGGCAACCAAGCGTCCGGCAAGTTCGCGAAGGACGGTGTCACCCGTTTGGTGACCGTAGTCATCGTTGATCTTCTTGAAATGGTCGATATCCACCATGAGGAGGCCAAGCTGTCGACCGCTGCGTTTGGCCCGGGCCACTTCCCGTGGCAGTCCGGCGTCGAAAATCCGGCGATTGCTGAGGTGGGTCAGCGGATCATGGGTTGCTTCGCTGGCAAGTCGTTCGGTTTCTAGACGCAACGATGCGAGCTTGCGGTTCTGAGTTTCCAAAAGACCATCCATCGTGAGCAGGCCGACGACCTGGCCCTCCGAGACGACCGGAAGTCGATGAATTCTCAGGCGTTGGAGGGTATCGAGAGCACTCTGCACGGTCGCGTTGCTTTCGATGGTTTGAACGGGACTCGTCATTGCGCAGGTGACGGGAAGAATACCTGGATCCCTTTCCTCTGCGACCAGCTGGACGATGTCGCTTTGTGTCAAGATGCCTCGAATGTGGCGAAGGTCGCGGGAT
>CAYTRQ010000187.1:1051-10882 GCA_964440025.1 uncultured Polyangiaceae bacterium
TTCACCATCATCATCGATGATAAGTGCCTCAGCTGCGGAGGACTGTCGCATTTGGACACAGGCTTCCGAAAGGCTACTTCGGGCACTCACTTCCAATGGTGGAGCCGACATGGCTCGAAAGACTTTGAGTAGAAACTCAGTCATTGAACTCGATTCCCGCGAACGATCGGCCTCGAAAAAAGGGGCCTTCGACAAGGTGGAAGGGGCAAAATCCTGGCCACCTCTGACATGTTGACGTGTGTGCAGTAGCGCAATTTCCCAACTGAAAGCGTATCGATTTCGTCTCGGGGAAGCACCACGAGTCATCTCGCGCGGCCCTGAAGCGACGAAATCGTTGCTTCCGTCCTGTCCACGGGGCGTCTGTTCAGCGAAGGGAGGACGAAACCGACTCGAGGGCGCTCACTGATCCTGGTTCTTGACGTCGCGGCAGGGAGTCGACAACACCTCAGTCATGGAGCAACAGTCCTTCCCGCGGCTCGTCATTGAACAGGTATCTCCCATCTGCGATGGCGGTGCGCATCCCATCAAGCGGTTGGTTGGCGATCCGATCGACGTCGGTGCAGCCATCTACAAGGACGGGCACGATCTCATCAGCGCTCGTATATTGTATCGGAAAGAAGGAAGCGATGAGTTCGAGTCGGCGCCGCTTTCCTATGAATACAATCCGGACCGTTGGTTTGGGCAGATTCGCATCGACGAGCCTGGCAAGTGGGAGATGATGATCGAGGCTTTTCCGGACCATTTCGCGACTTGGCGCAGGGACCTCGAAAAAAGAATCGAAGCGGGACAGGATATTCTACAGGAATTTCAGGAGGGTGCGTCGCTGGTTCGGAGCAGGAGGCTTCACGCCTCGCAGGAGCTCAGGGAACCACTCGAAAACGCAGCTCGTGTTCTTGCCGACGAGTCGTCTGATGAGGAGACACGTCGGAGAGTTGCTTTTTCCCAGACACTTCTCGAGCTCATGTCAGGATTTCTCGATCCCGACGACGTTTGTCGTACCGCATCATATCCGATTCGTATCGATCGACGGGAAGCAGGTTTTGCTGCCTGGTACGAGCTCTTTCCGCGATCGCAAGGCACGACGCCAGGGGTCCACGGTACGTTCAAAGATACGGAAAGAAGAATTCCAGAGATCGCTGCCATGGGATTCGATGTGCTTTATCTCCCACCGATCCATCCGATCGGTGAGACCCATAGGAAAGGAAGAAACAATCGGGTGGAGGCCCAACCGGGAGACGTGGGGAGTCCGTGGGCGATTGGTTCGAAGGATGGTGGTCATACGGCGATCCATCCGCAGCTTGGAACGATGGAGGACTTCCACGATTTAGTGCAAACTGCGGCCGACTTCGGGATCGAAGTTGCTCTCGATTTCGCGCTGCAGTGTTCTCCCGACCATCCTTGGGTCAGGGAACATCCCGAATGGTTTTTCATTCGGCCCGATGGCACAATTCGGTACGCGGAAAATCCTCCGAAAAAGTACCAGGACATCTATCCCCTGAACTTTTGGGGGAACAACCATTGGACGCTGTGGGAGACCTGTCGAGATGTTCTTTTGTTTTGGATTGATCAGGGCATCACGACGTTTCGCGTGGACAACCCCCATACCAAACCGCTCTCGTTTTGGCAGTGGTGTATCGAAGAGGTGCAGAGAATCCATCCGCAAGTCATTTTCCTTTCGGAATCGTTTACCCGTCCGAATCGGATGAAGGGGCTTGCCAAACTCGGTTTCACCCAGAGCTACACGTACTTCACTTGGAAGAACACCAAAGAGGAACTCACCGATTACCTGACCGAACTCACGAAACCGCCCATCAGCGATTTTTATCGTCCGAACTTCTTCGCCAACACGCCGGACATTCTGCACGAGTACCTGCAAACCGGGGGACGTCCTGCGTTCCGCATTCGCTTGATTCTCGCTGGTACTTTGGCGCCGGTCTACGGGATCTACTCTGGGTTCGAGTTGTGTGAGAACCAAGCGGTCAAACCGGGGAGCGAGGAGTATCTCGATTCGGAAAAGTACGAGATCCGCGTGCGAGATTGGAATGCTCCCGGGAACATTCGCCGCGATGTGGCGAAAATCAATCGCTTGAGGCGGGGTGAGCCGGCGCTCAGTCGCCTGACCAATCTCGTTTTCTGTGACAACAATTGTCCCGTCATGCTTTCCTACCTCAAGCTCGACGAGACGAGCTCGGTTCCTCGGCATCTTCTTGGCGTGGTGAATCTGGACCCCCACACTGCCCACGATGCGATCGTGAGCGTTCCGATCGAGAAGCTCGGTATCTCCGAGGACGAGGAATATCTCGTGCATGATTTGCTGACGGGCAACGTCTACACCTGGCGGGGCCGGGACAACTATGTGCGGTTGGATCCGGCCCAAGAAGTGGCCCATCTTTTCCGGATTGAACGTCACTAGAACGTCTTTCATCACGCCCGAAAAGCTCCCGAGCGACGTTCCAATGAGAGCATGGTACATCAAACAAAGCGCTAGAAGGACTCCGTCGATGCTCGCCGCCCCCGGTGAGTGTCGACGGGGGCTTTCGAGGTTGTGAGATGCAAACTAGTATTCACTGCGAATGAGAATCTGGCCTGGAAATGCCGCACGATTTGGTGCCATTTGGGATGGAGAAGGCGTCAATTTCGCGATTTTTTCCCAAAATGCCTCAGGTGTGGAGCTTTGCCTCTATGATGAGTCCGATCCTTCTCGGGAGACCCATCGGATTCCCCTGACGGAGAGAACTCACGGTGTTTGGCATTGCTATTCGCCGGACATTCGCCCGGGGCAGCTTTATGCCTATCGGGTCCATGGCCCTTATGCACCTGCCCAGGGCATGCGATTCAACCATCACAAGGTTCTTCTCGATCCCTACGCGTACGCAATTGCAGGACGGATTCAGTGGGACGATTCCGTTTTCGGTTACGAAGTGGGTCACCCGGATCAGGATCTGAGTTTCAGCACTTCGGACAGCGCACCCTACGTGCCCAAATGTGTTGTGGTCGACCAGGCGTTTACTTGGGGAGACGATCGGCCACCGAAGATCCCTTGGCGGGACACCCTCATCTACGAGGCGCACGTCAAGGGAATGACCATGAAGCACCCAGAGGTGCCAGAGAATTTGCGCGGCACGTACTTGGGACTGGCTTCGGACGCCATTTTGGATCACTTGAGATCTTTGGGCGTGACGGCGATCGAGCTCATGCCGGTGCACCATTTTGCCGTGGATCGCCGGCTTCGGGATCTGGGGCTCACCAACTACTGGGGCTACCAGACTTTGGGGTTTTTCGCACCGGATCCCCACTACTCGACCGGCTGTCTTGGCCAGCAGGTCGATGAATTCAAAACGATGGTCAAGGCGTTTCACCGGGCGGGCATCGAGGTTCTCCTCGATGTCGTGTACAACCACACGGGAGAGGGGAATCACCTCGGGCCGACGCTCTCGTTTCGGGGAGTCGATAACTCCTCATACTATCGGCTCGTCCCCCAGAATGAGCGCTACTATCAGGACTTCACGGGCTGTGGGAATTCTTGGAATAGTTTGCATCCTCGCTCCCTTCAACTCGTCCTGGACAGCTTGCGTTATTGGGTCACGGAAATGCATGTGGATGGTTTTCGCTTCGATCTGGCACCGACCCTGGCTCGCGATCCGTTCGAATTCGATAGTTTCGCCCGCTTCTTCGCAACGGTGCAGCAAGATCCAATTCTCAGTCAGCTCAAGCTGATCGCAGAGCCCTGGGATATTGGGCCTGGGGGCTACAGGCTAGGCGGTTTTCCACCGGGATGGGCTGAATGGAATGGACGTTACCGCGATTGCTTGCGGCGATTCTGGATCGGCGAAGAGGGGCAGGTGCCGGAGCTGGCTTCTCGGCTCAGTGGATCGAGTGACATTTTCCAGGCAAGTGACCGGGGGCCTTACGCGAGCATCAACTTCGTCACTTGCCATGACGGCTTCACCTTGCGTGATTTGGTGAGCTACGAGCGCAAACACAATGAAGCCAATGGGGAAGGCAATCGGGATGGGCACGACGATAACCACAGCCGCAACTGGGGCCACGAGGGCGAGACCCGCGCTGCTTGGGTCAACCGAATGCGCGATCGCACGGTAAGAAACCTCTTTGCCTCTCTGGCTTTTTCTCAGGGGGTTCCCATGATGAGTCATGGGGACGAGCTCGGGCGAACGCAGCGTGGAAATAACAATGCGTACTGTCAGGATAACAAGACCACCTGGATAGATTGGGATCTGACTCCCCGCCAACGAGATCTGCTGGAGTTCGTTCGGCGAGTTTTTGCGATTTCGCGCAGCAATCCCGTATTTCGCCGTCGACGCTTTTTCGCAGGTGACCCGGTCAGCGACCGGGGTGACAAGGATATTCATTGGATTCGCCCCGGCGGGGGCGACATGGAAATCGATGATTGGAAAGATCCCAAAAATCGCGTGTTAGGCATGCTGATTCATGGCAATGCATCCGATGACGTCGATGAACGAGGGAGACGAATCACGGGAAAAACGTTGCTTCTTTTCATGAACGGGAGCAATCGTGCCAGGGCCTGCAAACTTCCGGATTTGAAGGAACCAGGTTACTGGCACGAGCTCGTGAACACTGCTCAGGCAACCCACCGCATTCCCAAGGGTTCGACCCTCAACGTTGCTCCGCATTCTCTGATATTGCTCTGCTACGAAGGAACAGAATGACCGCTTTGACTCGTGCATCCACCGTTGATCCTAGTGCTACCGAACGTCTCGCCCTCGGGGAACATCATGAGCCCCATTCGATTCTCGGGGCACACCCTGATGGGGAGGGCGGGGTTTTCGTTCGCGCCTTCCATCCCGATGCCGAAGCGTGCGAGCTCCTCCTTCCGGACGGTCAGACCTTGCCTATGGTTCCCGTTTCCAACGGAGTCTTCAGCGCCCACTTGAGCGTGACCGAACCGCCGGAAAATTACCGAACGAGGTTTCAGTTCTCCAGTGGCGAGACCTGGGAACGAGGCGAACCCTACTGTCATCTCCCTACGGTCGGTGAATTCGACCTTTATCTCATGGGAGAAGGAACGAACCGCCGCCTGTATGAAGCACTGGGGGCACGGGTCATCACTCACCAAGGGGTGCGTGGAACGGCCTTCTCCGTGTGGGCTCCCAACGCACGCCGCGTCAGCGTGGTGGGGGATTTTTGTCGCTGGGACGGTCGTCTTTTTCCGATGCGCAGTCTCGGAAGCTCAGGCGTATGGGAAATTTTCCTCCCCGGGGTCGGGGTGGGAGCGCTTTACAAGTTCGAGATCAAGACCGAGTCGGGAGATCTCCGACTCAAGACCGATCCTCTGGCCAGGCAAATGGAGATGCCGCCGGACAACGCTTCGATTGTTTATGACAGTCAGTTCGACTGGGGAGATGGCGCTTGGATCGAGCATCATCGAGGAGTCGATCATACGCGTCGCCCCGTGCACATCTACGAAGTCCACTTAGGGTCGTGGACCCGCGCGAAGGGAGAAAATCGTAGTCTCTCCTATCGTGAGATAGCTCCTCGGCTAGCCGAATATGTCAGTGATCTCGGTTTCACCCACGTGGAGTTCATGCCTTTGGCCGAGCACGCCTACTATCCGTCTTGGGGTTACCAGGTCACTGGTTACTATGCACCAACGGCTCGGTTCGGCACCCCGGACGACTTCAAGTACCTCGTCAACTATCTGCATCAACACAACATAGGCGTCATTGTGGATTGGGTTCCGGCGCACTTCCCCAAGGACGATTACTCGTTGCGTCGGTTCGATGGTACTGCGCTTTATGAACACGAGGACCCGAGGCGGGGAGAGCATCCCGACTGGGGCACCCTCATCTTTAACTATGGTCGGGCGGAGGTCAAAAGCTTTTTGGTGTCCAACGCCGTCTATTGGCTCCGGGAGTTTCACGTTGATGGACTCCGCGTCGATGCGGTCGCGTCCATGCTTTACTTGAATTACAGCCGTGAGGAAGGGGATTGGCTGCCGAATCGCTATGGCGGACACGAGAACCTCGAGGCGATCGACTTCTTAAGGCAGTTCAATGTCGCGGCCCAGGAGGAAGCTCCGTTTTCTCTTACCATCGCCGAGGAATCGACGGCATGGGGAGGCATCACCAAACCTCCTCAGGAAGGCGGGCTTGGCTTTACCTTCAAGTGGAACATGGGTTGGATGCACGACACGCTGGGGTACTTTCAGAAAGAGCCCATCCACAGACAGTATCATCAAGACCAGCTCACTTTTGCCATGGTCTACGAGAATACCGAGAGGTTCATCAACTCGATCAGCCACGATGAAGTGGTTCATGGTAAGGGCGCGCTGATCGAAAAGATGCCCGGTGACTTCTGGCAGAAGCTCGCCAACTTGCGTTTGCTTTTTGGTTATCAAGTGACTCGGCCAGGAAAGCAGCTCACGTTCATGGGCTCGGAGTTTGGGCAGCATCATGAGTGGAGTGTCGACGGAGTGCTCGATTGGTATCTGCTCGAGCACCCAGTGCGTCAGCAGCTTCTCGAATACGTGCGCAGTTTGGGCAGGCTCTACCATGAGCAGGAGGAGCTTTGGCGATGCGATCCGGATCCGGAAGGATTCGCTTGGATCGATTGTAGCGATGCCGAAAGTTCGGTGCTCACCTACAAGCGCAATATCCCCGGTACGGATCGCCATCTCGTCGTTGCAATGAACATGACGCCTGTGCCAAGGGACGGCTATCGAGTTGGATTCCCCAGCGGTCGCACCTATGAGTTGATCTTCAACTCGGACGCAATGGAGTTCGGCGGAAGCGGGCACGGAGCCGCTGCTCGGCTCTTCCCCGAGGCCGGCGAGTGGCAGGGGCAGACCCACTCCAATCTCATTGATCTGCCACCGCTGGCGTTGCTGGTGTATCGTCCCGACTGATGAAATTTTCCCAGCCCGGCTCCGAGGTCTGGATTCCAGCGAGTGCCTTTTCGTCGAGCTCGCCGGGCGCCGGATCTTGGCCGGCGTCAACGGAAGGCGATTTTGCGGCATCGGGGAGCAACGACGTCGTCTCGAAGAGGGCGACGCAGCAGGTGACTCACCTTGGGGTGGGGGCCCATGCTGACGACCTGGAACTTCTGGCCGTGCACGGGATCTTGGAGTGTTTTCGCCAGGAAGATGGGGCATTTGCGGGGGCCGTTGTCACCGATGGCGTGGGAAGTGTTCGTCCGCCGGACTATGCCCACCTGTCCGATGCGGAGATGCGGATTTGCCGAAAAAAGGAACAGAAAAAGGCGGCGCTTCTCGGGGAATACTCAAGCTTAGTGTTCCTCGATCATTCCAGCCAAGCGGTGCGCTCTGGTGTCCGGGCAGTGCGGGACGATTTGCGCGCTCTCGTGCGCGCGACCCGGCCCGAGGTTCTCTATACTCACTGTTTGACCGATCTTCATGAGACGCATGTTGCGGTCGCTCTCCAGCTCCTTTTTGCGATTCGAGAACTCGCAGTGGAGGAAAGGCCAAGTCGGGTGATTGGTTGTGAGGTCTGGGGTGATCTCGATTGGCTTCCTCCTCACCGCCGCATCGAAATGGACGTCAGTTCGCGCCCGCACCTTCAAGCTGCGCTTCTCGGGACGTTCGATTCCCAGCTCGCCGACGGCAAACGTTACGATCGGGCGGCGCTCGGACGCCGCAGGGCGCATGCGACATTTGGCCGAAGTGATGCGCTCGATCGTCACACGGGTGTTGTTTACGGAATGGATCTGACTCCTCTGGTGAAGGATGATTCCATTTCAGTGAGTGAGTTTGTTCAGAGCCTGCTTGATGATTTCGGCCGCGATGTGATGGATCGATTGCAGAGGCGATTGTGAAGAGGAACCGACGAGATGAAGCCGTGGCTGTCTCCTACCAGTGCTGCCAGCTCTGTGTGGCGAGCACGTAGGCAGCGATCACGGTGTTGCTGGCGGCGTGGGCGGCCACGGCATCGCTCATGCGCCGGCTGGACTTGAGAATCGTGGCGTAAACGATGCCGGTGCCGCTTGCCAAGAGCCAACGATCGTGAAGCAGCCCGAAGGCAACCGACGAGAGGATGAGAGCGAGCCAGGAAATGTCTCCAAAGCGAACGGCCCAAAACGGGCGCTTGGTGAGCCAGCGCGCGAGGTAGCCGCGAAAGGCGAGTTCCTCGACAATCGGGACGATGACGATGGCGCCGAGTGGCCTGAGCCAGAGCCAACTGAAATAGGTCAAGTCCGACCATCCTTCTCCCGGCACGGTGGCCGCCGCGGAGGTAGGGATGAGCAGCCATATTCCGCCCACCAGGGCTCCGAGGAGAAGAGAAACGGGTGAGGGCCGTTCGAGGAGGAGGCGATATGTGCTTCGGTAATGCCAGAGAACCGCGGCGCAAACGACAACGCGAAGCCCATAGAGTGGGTCGTGGCCAGTTGTGAAGGAAGATGTGGCCAGCCCGATGGCGATCCAACAAAGAACCGGCACGATCCACGGTGCTGCCGGGCTGCTCTCTTGATGCTTCTGCGGTTCGACTTTGGAGAAGAAGCGCGATGAATGCGCGACCTTTGCCACTGCGATCGTGAGGGCGCAGAAGACGACCCAGCCAGCTTTGGAGTGAAAGCTACCAATGGCGATTTGTTGATCCACACGCGCTCCGATGATCATGAGGGTCGCGATGCGGGCGGCATTCCCCAACCAAATCATTCCCATCCCGAGAGGCAAGAGAAGGAGCGCCCGGGGGAAGCGGAGGGTGTTTCGAAATTGGATGAGAAATCCCGACATCAGCACGGTAAAGAGGCCCAATCCTTCCACGCCGCTACAAACGGGAGCGACAGCGATATGAAAGCCCTGAAGACCAAGCACTCGGTGGTCGAAATCCGTTTGCAGATCGAAGCCAAGGGCGTCGAGCATCATTGAAACGGTGTGAAAGGTAGCGCTCGAGAGGCTTTCCCAGAGTGCCGAAGAGAAAAGCCCGCCGGCGAAGGCCAAGACACCGAGAATTCCGCCGACGGCAAGTGCGCGAAGAAAAGCGCGCATCACCCATCTCGAGTCCCCCACCATTCCAACGAAGAGAGTGCCGGCGCTGCCGACGCCTGCCATGACCCAACCGATGAGCCAGAGGACCAAGGGGCCCGCGGGCGCAGCGGCTTGGCCAAACAGCTTCGAAGTCACCCCGAAAAATACGGCAGCGAGGATCCCGTGCAGGAGGAGCTGTCCGGGCCTGATGGGAAAGACTCCGGCAGGACCAAGCGCAGCGCGATGTGGCTCGGCTTGGTTGGCTTGATCTTTCGATGAACCCGTTCGATTCGGCTCCCGCGGGAGACGAGTGCGAGGTGCCAGAAGCAGGAGCGCCGCGGCTGCCACGACCAGGAGCGGACCGAGAGAGCCCACGCGACCGACGAGGGTCCAAACTCCTCCTCGTTCCTGGACCACTTGGGCATCGAAGGAGTACGACAGTCCGAGGTACTCGGCCAAGAGCACGGACGCTGCAATGGCGAGGCGGACCGGAAGGGAGGGTCGCGGTGGGGAGGGAGCGCCTGAGAGAGTCATGACGGGCCTGACAGTATGCTCTGAGCCGACGGGATGCTCAAAGGCCGGATGCTCCAGGAGGTCTTGGCGCTCCGGCGCGCCTGACCTGGTGCTCACCGGGGGCGGATGAGGCGCGCGTTGGCGGAGCCCCCTTCCAGGGGGTTGATTCGATGCGCCCCGTTTGCGGGCAACCCATCTCGGGAAGCCCCTTTGGGGCGATACGCCGGTGTTCTAGTTCGCATCCGAAAAGGATGCGAACCAACAAGCAATGAGGGGTTCAGCGTCATAATACAGGCGAAAAAGCGGAGTCGCCCGCCCTTGCCCCGAAGGGGCGGGCGACGAAGCGCCTTTTGTAG
>CAYTRQ010000188.1:0-10841 GCA_964440025.1 uncultured Polyangiaceae bacterium
GTCGAACGCTTTGTTGCTTGTTGGTTCGCATCCATTTGTGGATGCGAACTAGTGCTCGACCAGCTCCTCGAGTACACAGAAAGAGTGCTCATCGCACAGCTGCCACCCTGGTTCTGGCTCTGCTCCGCGGCCGCCTTTGGATTGGCGCTCGGCAGTTTTCTCAACGTCGTGATCTACCGACTCCCGCGCGGCATGAGCCTGTCGCAACCAGCTTCGACCTGTCCTCAATGCGGCGAGAGGATCCGCATCTCCGACAACATTCCCGTTTTCAGCTACGCTTTACTTCGGGGTAGGGCGCGCTGCTGCGGAACGAAGATCAATCCTCGGTATCCCCTCATCGAACTACTCGGCGGCCTGGTCGGGGCGGCATTGGTCAAGACTCGTATTCTTCCGCTCGGTTCGCTGACCATTTCGGAAGGGATCGTCTTGTTCGTTCTCTATCTGACCTTGTGTTTGGGGTTGATTGCCGCCTCGGCGATCGATTTGGAGCAGATGATTCTTCCCGATTCCATCACAATCGGCGGCGCGGTTGTCGGTTTCGGCAGCGCATGGATACGCCATGAGGTGGATTTACTCACCAGTTTGATCGGTGCGGTCGGTGGATTGGTCCTCATTTGGTTCCCTTTTATCTGGGCTCACGAGAAACTTCGTGGGTTCCCTGGGATGGGGCTAGGTGACGCCAAGCTCGTTGCCCTCGCGGGAGCATGGTTCGGCGGGTGGGGGGCACTTTTCGTTCTTTTCGCAGCGGCAATCCAGGGGACCTTCGCCACGCTGAGCCTCGCCCTTCTTGGTCAACGCATTGAAGATCCCCAGGCGGTCATCGAGGAACGCAAGGCTCTCCAAGAACAACTGGAGACGGCAGAAGGTGAAGAGCGCGAACAACTCTTGCAGATGATGGAGGAAGATCCGGTCATGCGCGAAGCCGACGGAACCTTCATGGGATCCCGGATCCCCTTTGGGCCATTTCTGGCTCTTGCCACGATAGAACTGACTGTTTTTTATGAGCCCATCACGCGGTTAGCACAGAGATGGCTTCTGCTTTGAGACGGCAAGTTCCGAAAGAGCCCCCCAAGGGTCTTGGAACGAACTTCCGGGCCGCAGCGCTACTCCTCACTGGGGTCAGCGCATGTTCGGTCATATGTCACTGCAGCCAAACAATACGCCAAGTTCCTCACGGGCCACATCCGGAAGACGCTTCTTCCATTCCAGTCACCGAAAAGCCTCCTCCTACCAAGGTGGAAGTCATTCCCCTGGCCCGCCGCAGAAACTGCCGCTGGCTCGACGGACACTACATCTGGGCCGGCCAAGCGTGGAGATGGCAAAAGGGGAGATGGGTGCGTCCTCCTGGTGGCTGCTACTACGCTCCCCCCACGACCCGCTACGAAAAGACAGAGAGAGGGACGATGCTCATCCATCGGCCGGGAGCGTGGTTTCCCGAGGAAAGTGGCGACACATGCGTGGAAGCAAGTCCCTGTGAGGAAAGACTGCAACCCGACAAGCGCTATGATAAGGCCCTCCCACGTGACGGCCACCAGGGATGACAGCAACTCTCCATGGACTCTCAAGCAGGTTCTGCAATGGGCGAGCGAGGACTTTCGCAAGAGAAATCTGCCCAGTCCACGACTTGAAGCCGAGCTCCTCTTGGCCGATGTGCTCGGAACGGATCGAGTCGGACTCGTCGTTCAATCATCGAGACCGCTGAATCCCGACGAACTGGAGGAATACCGAGCACACATCAAGCGACGGCGAGAAGGCGAACCCGTAGCATACATATTAGGATTTCGTGAGTTCTACGGGAAGCGCTACATCGTCGACCAACGCGTCCTCGTCCCCAGGCCAGAAACGGAAATTCTCGTTGAAGAAGCTCTCTCGCGTACTGCACACCGCCATCTCTCGGGACGGGCTTTGGAGCTCGGAACTGGCTCAGGTTGCATCGCGGTGAGTTTCGCACTCCAACGTCCCACCTGGCAGATCACTGCGACGGATATCAGCTCCGCCGCTCTCGATGTGGCCCGGAAGAACGCTCTTTTGCACGGCGCCGTCTGGGGCATGGCTTTCGCCCAAGGCGATCTCTTTTCCGCGGTGCCTTCGTCGTCGCGCTATGAGCTCGTTGTCGCCAACCCTCCTTACATTCCCGCCACCGAGATCGAATCACTGCAGATCGACGTGCGGGACTTCGAGCCCCGTTTGGCCCTCGACGGAGGCCAGGACGGCTTGGACTTCTATCGGCGCTTGGCGACGGAGGCTCCGAGTTACTTGGTTCCCGGAGGGGTCCTCGCGGTCGAAGTGGGCGCCGACCAGGCACCACTCGTCTCCAAACTATTGGCGAGCCAGGGCTTCGAAGATTTGCGCCGGACGCCCGATTATGCCGGACACGAGCGAGTGGTCAGCGCCAAGAGAGGACGCACCTCCGCGTCAACCTGATGCGGAGGCTGCGGAGCCGGAGGAGAGACGAAAATTAGGCCATCCGAGGCTCTTCATGGCACGCCCACACACCATGGGGCTCTCGCCGTCAATGAAATCCCGGCGACCGGCGCGCGGCTCGGACGCCTTCCGCAAAGTGCTCTGGCACGGTCTCCTCCTTTGCCTCGTCGGGTGCGAGGATCCTCCTCGCCTCACCAAAGCCGCGCCCGCCGAATCCCCCCGTGAATTCGAGGTCCCCGATCTCGGCCCCGTTTCGGAGGAGCACGTTTTGGGAGCCCTCGTGGACCAAGCCCCCGTCTATGCAGCAGCGAGCCAAGACGCGCCCATCTTGGGCTATCTTCATGCTGGCGCACAGGTTCCCCGGACCCAAAAAGCCTACCCCAACGAGCACTGCACCCAGGGGTGGTACCGGATCGCCCCGCGCGGCTACGTCTGCACCGAGAAAGCGGCAACCACGGATCCCGACCACCCCACCCTCGCCGCCATGGCCCTGCAGCCCACCCTCCAGGCCGAACTTCCGTACGTTTACGCGCGTACAACTAAGGTCACGGCGCTGTTTTCGCGAGCCAACGACAAGGAGCAAAAGGGAGTCGAGCTCAGCGGGCGACTCAACAAAAGCACGGTCATGGCTATCGTGGGTTCCTGGACGGCTCCCGACGAATCCCTCGAACCTCAGCGCCTGGGCCTGAGGATGGATGGAAAATTCGTCCGTGCCGACGATTTGGAAGCAGCGGAGGGGAGTTCTTTTTCAGGCATGACCCTCGAGGCCGCCCAACAACTCCCGGTGGCGTTCGTCGTTCGTCGTGGAGTGCGTGCCTGGAAAGTCGACGGCCTGGCTCCTTCCAAAGACCGGCAGCTCGAATATCACGAAAAGATCCCTCTCACCGGTCGTTTCCGGACCATTCGAGGTCTGCGGTTCTGGGCCACCGGCAAAGGCTTCTGGGTACGTCACAAAGACGTCACCGTGGTGCGCCGACGTCACAAGCTTCCGGACTTCGCGACGGAAGGCCAGAAATGGCTCGATATCAGCGTGATCACGGGCACTCTCGTCGCTTACCAAGGAAAGAACCCTGTCTATACGACATTGGTCAGCGTCGGCCGCGACCGACTCGGCGATCCCGAGACGACGGCTTCCACGGCGCGCGGCACGTTTCGCGTCGTGGAAAAACACATCACACGGCGAGTCGCTCAAAGCTCCGACGAAGCGCTCCACGACGCCCCTTGGGCCATGAAGCTAGAAAGCGGACAGTGGCTCGCCGCCAACCCACGACACAACCGCTTTGGCATCGAGCACACAGACGGAGACATCGATCTCGCCCCTCAGGACGGCGCTTTCCTCT
The DNA here is from genome assembly GCA_964440025.1 of uncultured Polyangiaceae bacterium. Classification (GTDB taxonomy): domain Bacteria; phylum Myxococcota_A; class Polyangia; order Polyangiales; family Polyangiaceae; genus NIC37A-2. The sequence goes on from CAYTRQ010000188.1 coordinate 3,765, forward strand.
TCCGCTGGAGCACCCCGCCGATCCCCGAGGGATGGCACGGCATCGTGGTCGAACCCGCCGCGGAAACGGTCATCGTCAACATCCGCAAGTAGGCAAACCGCCCTCAGCAACGAAACCCCTCGAAACCAGGGGCCCCACGGGACCGGAAGCGCGCCACAGTCAAGCGAGGGTCTTCAGACTCAACCCGCTTCTTGGTGTATGGCTGAAGCATGCGAATTCACGTCACCGCGGTCTGCGGCACCGGAATGGGGGCTCTGGCTGGTCTCCTCAAGGAGCTCGGACACGAAGTTTCAGGCAGCGATACCGTCTTTTCCCCGCCGATGGGTCCCGCACTGCGACAGTGGGGAATTCGGCTCCTGGAAGGTTTTTTGGCAGACCACATCGATCGGGTGGGACCGGATGCCGTCGTCATTGGCAACGTCTGTCGCAAAGACAATCCAGAAGCACAAAGAGCCGCGGAGCTCGGGATCCCGCGGCTCCACCTGGCCGATGCGCTTCAGCAATTCGCTCTCCGGGGCACCTCGAAGCTTGTGGTCTGCGGCACCCATGGCAAAACGACAACGAGCGCGCTCTGCAGTCATTTGCTCCGCACCACTGGTTTTGATCCGGGCTTTCTCATCGGTGGAGTCCCCCAAGGGGCTTCACAGAGCTTTCGACCGGCCGGAAAACGTCATCTCAAGACCGCGGTGAGCCGCGCAGGCAACAGGGCCACCCCTTTCGTCCTGGAAGGTGATGAATATGATACTGCCTTCTGGGAGAAAACGGCCAAATTCCTCCACTACGGTGCCGAAGTCGCCATCCTCACCTCCATCGAACACGATCATATCGACATCTACCCGACCGCCGAGGCCTATTTTGCGCCCTTCGAGCAGTTCGTACGAAAACTGCCCGCCTCGGGACTCCTCATTGCTTACGCCGGAGATGCCGCGGTGCGCCAAGCAGCCGAGTTCGCCCCTTGTGAAGTTGCCTACTACGCTGTCGAAGGCGATCCCACAGGCTCCGTGCCGGTGCATTGGCTCGCCGCCCCCGCCAGGATCACCCCCGAAGCCACCACCTTCGATCTCTACGCTGGTGGAGTGCTGGCCGGTCGCTTCATGATGCCAATGAGCGGGCGACACAACCTCCGCAACGTCACCGCCGCGCTGGCCGCGGCAGCCCATGGCTATGGAGCCGACTTGCGTTCATTGGCAGAGCCCTTGGCCCACTTCGCGGGGGTCAAACGACGCCAGGAATTGCTCGGCCAGCCCAGAGGGATCTTCGTTTACGACGATTTCGCCCATCATCCCACCGCGGTGCGAGAAACACTCGTGGGCTTACGGGCGCGGCATCCGAGTGGCAGACTCATCGCCCTCTTCGAGCCCAAGAGTGCAACTGCCTGCCGCCGGCTCCATCAACAGACATATGTCGAGAGCCTGGGCCTGGCCGATCGCGTCTTGCTCGCCCCGGTCGGCCGACAAGAGCTTCCCCCCGAACAGCGCCTGGACACTTCTCGCCTCGCCCGGGAACTTTCCTCCGCAGGAACGCCAGCAGAGGCCGCGCGGGATAGCGAGGAGATCTACCAAAAGGTCTTACAGCTCGCCGAGCCCGGCGACGCCATCGTCCTGCTCTCCAACGGCAACTTCCAGGGCCTGCACCAAAAGCTACTTGGCGGCTTGGGCGAAGCGCACCAGCTTGTCTGAAACGACATTCGGTGGCATTCACGGCACGTGACGTGCCACTGCGGATTGGGTGAATCCTTCGAGACATGCTGCCAGCCGCTGATCAAGGATCAGCGCCGAGCGAAAACCGCCGAAGAGCTCATGCGGTCGCGCTACTCGGCCTTCGCCACGGGCGAGATCGACTACATCATGAACACTCATGATCCGGATACCCGGAGCCAGGTCGACCGCAAGAGCACCGAAACCTGGGCCAAGCAATCGGAGTGGAAGGGACTGGAAATTCTCGAGACCGAAGGCGGCGGAGAAGACGATACAGAAGGGCGTGTCGACTTCGTGGCACACTATGAGCTGCGCGGCTCCAAGGTCGATCACCGCGAATCTGCCACGTTTCGCAAGAGGGGCGACCGCTGGTTCTTCGTGGACGGCAATCAAATTGCCGGGCCGCCCGTACGACGGGAGGAGCCCAAGGTCGGGCGCAACGATCCCTGCCCTTGTGGCTCCGGCAAAAAGTACAAGAAGTGCCACGGGAAGGCAGCCTGAGCCGCGCGGAGGGGCGCGATCCGAACGATCCAGCCCGGCCGACGGCTCACCCGCACGGCTGACCCGCAAAGAGCGCCGGTTTCGTCTCACAGGATCGCTGCCTCTGACCCCGATTGTTGGCCAGAACGTGCATTTTGCAGCATCCTGAGCAACAGCGAGGCAATGATGGCCGAAAGCAATGACCTCGACAGGCTCGGCGGAGAAGAAGGTCTCCGGCGCATCGTAGCTGACTTCATTGGGCGCGTGACCAACGACCTGATGATTGGCTTCCATTTCAGAGAAGTCGACCGGGACAAGCTCATCCGGCTCGAATTCGAATTTGCTCGCGCGCATCTTGGTGGCCCCCAAGAGTATTCGGGTCGGCCGTTGCGAGCGGCCCACGCGCGACACCGCATTATGGGCGGTCAGTTCAATCGGCGCCTCCGTATCCTCCAGCAGACCCTCGACGACCACGAAGTCCCCGATGACATCCAAAGCGCCTGGCTGGACCACAACGAACGGCTCCGCTCGCACATTACCTCCGACAGCAAAACCGAATGCAACGACTGAAAGCCCACCTGCTGACCTCCGCTGTCTTGCTGCCGCTCGCGCTCGTCACCGCTTGCGCTTCGGGGAAGCGTTGGGTGATGAGCCCAGCACAATCGTCCGAAAAAGCGGGGCGCCCCCGTTTGATGGAAGAATCAGAAAACGATTCCCCCCCAAAAAAGGACGTTTCTACGGTGCGGATCGGGCCCCGAACAGACCAGCAGGTGGAAGAACACGAGTACGCCGATGCCCCCGGGGAGCGACCCGTTCTCAAGCTGACAGGAGTCAAACAAGTGAAAGACGGCCCTGTGGATGGTCGTCTGGCCGGGGTGTTTCGCAACACCTACTATGATTTCCCTAACGAGGTCGACTTTAGCGGCCCTGCGACCCCTCTCATGAACCAAGAGTGCAAAGTGATCCGTCGCGTGCCTCGGGGCTTTCATGAAGCAGTCTGCGTACAAGGCAGCGGCATCTTGGCCACGGGAACGACCGTGAGCTTCGCCAAACGCAACTGCCGCTGCGCCCGCACCTGCACGAAAACGGGACAACGCATTTGCTTCGATGCGCTCGATCGCCGGCGCTTCCCCTGGGGAAGAGGCGCCCAGGGAAAACCAATCGTCCCTTTGCGATCGGTCGCCGTCGACAGCGACGTCATCCCCTTGGGAACCCCGATCTACATCCTTGAGCTAGATGGTATTCCCCGAAAGCCTGGTGGTGTTGCCCACGATGGCTGTTTCGTCGCCGACGATCGCGGCATGAACGTTCAAGGCAAGCACGTCGACATCTTCACCGGGAACGCCAAAGTCACCGCACACTTCAATTCCGTCGTCCCGAGCAATACCGGAGTGCACGTTTATATCGGTACGGCTCGCTGCCAATAAGTTCCGCATTGCGCTCGGCCACCGAAATCCGCGAAACTCCGGACCATGAGGGCGAGCATCGAGAGTCCCGAGCCCCGAGCTGCCAGGCTCGTTCCCAGTGGCCTCAATGAGCGAGTGCGAAAATCGCTTGCTCAAAAACCTTTGGAACCGCCTCGTTCGATGCGCTCAGGCTCTCTTTGCGGCGGTCCTCCAAGCCCCTGGGCGGTCATGGGATACGTTTTCGCCGCCCTACTCCTCTTGGGATGCGAGGAGCAAAAGCAGCAGGCTCCGCAACAGAAAACCGAAGCGCAGCAACAGGAAGAGGAACCTGAACCGCCCCCTTCTCCGCCCAACCCGCCCACTTTGACCATTGACGACTTGGGCCCCAAAGTCCGCTTTTCCCGAACCTTGCTCACGGACGACAAGGGAATCATTCGAGCCCAAGGCCTGGAACAACTGCGAAGCGACCTCAAGGACGAGCAGGAGTTCATTGCCGGCAAGGAGCTCGTCGTCACCGTCGATCGGAAGGCAAAACTCGAGTGGGTGTCCGTCTATCTTCAGGAGCTGGCCGCGCTCGATCCAAAGCGCATCGATGTCGCCACCGAGACTCGCGAGGAATATCCCAAGCAGGTTCACTTCGTTTCCGAGAAGGTGGCCGAAGATGCACCTCCTTGCACTCTGGTCGGGACCATCACCGAAGATCGAGGAACGGCTATCTGGCGCCTCCAAGGAGGCACCGCCAGAAAGCGAGGGCGGGGGATGGGTGGCCCCGATTTGACGATGACCGGAGAAACCATCACCCGGATGGCAAAGAGCTGCGAGTCGGAGCTTTTCGTCGTGACCGCTGCCGAGGGTGTCGAGTGGGGCTTGATCTACGATCTGACCGCTTCAGCCATGAACCTCGAGGACGCTGGGCTCGGCATGGCCTTCGTCCCCACCAAACGACCCACTCCCGGACATCCCGTCGAGATAGGGGAATAAGCGAAAGCCCGATTCTTTCGCCGACCTGCCGCCCGTCAAGTCACTCGTCCGATCCGGACAGCTCTGCATCGGGCAGCAGACTCGTCACCAACTTCTCGACGTCGCTCAATGTAAAGGGCTTAGTCAAAAGCGGCCCCTCGTAGCGTTCGAGAAAGGCCCGCGCCTCATCGCTGACGGCCCCACCTGTCATCACGACGAAACGCTCGGAGAGCTCCGGCTTTTTCGCCCGCAGCTCGTCATAAATCTCTGCGCCGGGCCGATCGGGAAGGCTCAGATCGCAAAGCACAACCGCATAGTCCTCGGAACCGAGCGCGCGGTTCAACCCCTGTTCACCGGAAAGTTCGCAGGTCACGTCGAGCGTTCCTCCGAGTCCAAGTCGGATTGTCTGGCCCAGCAACGGCTCGTCGTCGATCACGAGCACGCGCGGCTGAATCTTCGTCTCAGTCATGACTGCGCGGGAAACCGCGTCCTCGATGCGAGGCTCTTCTGAGGTCCTCTCCACTCATCTCCCTCCCCCTTTATTTTTTGCAGGAGCGGAGGCTTCATTCAAGTGCCAGGAGAGTGAAATGGCATTTTTCCGCATCTCCTCGACCACCCGCGGCCGAAAACACATCGCCCCCCTTCCTCCCTGCACTCCCCCTTGACGACAGCCACCCCTGGTCACAGTGTCCCAGGACGCCGCTGCCGCAAGGCGTCCGGTTCCCATCTGACTTTTTTGATTTTCGAAATACCCCTTTGGCTGCCAAGAAGTCCCAGCGCCGCACGCGCAAGAAAGCAACGAGTCCGAGCGGCGCCGCTCAGCGAACTCAAGCCTCGAACCAGGTAGCCGGAGATCCGCCCACCACTGGTGAGTCGGATGAGAGAAAAACCGATCCCACCGCCGAGGAATCGACGACCAACCCGGAACGTCCGGAAACGGAGTTCGACGTTTCCCTTGCAGAAGGCGGTGTGTCCGCGGGACCCGTAACGGACACTCTCGAGGATCCCGATGAAGACGATGCTCTGCTGGGTGGTGAAGATGACGAAGGCGACCTCGCTGGAGCCGAGCCAGTGGGCATGCAGCAAACCAGCCTCGCCCGCATGGATCCCATGCAGGCGTACATGCGGGAAGTCCAACAACATCCGCTTCTCACGCCCGAAGAAGAAAAGGATCTGGCCACCCGCTACGCCGAAAGCGGCGACGTGGCAGCAGCCGCTCAACTGGTGACCTCGAATCTCCGGCTCGTCGTCAAGATCGCCTACGAATATCGCCGCGCCTACAGAAACATGATGGACCTCATTCAAGAGGGAAATATGGGGCTCATGCAAGCGGTCAAGAAATATGATCCCTATCGTGGGGTGAAGCTTTCGAGCTACGCGGCCTGGTGGATTCGCGCCTACATGCTTCGCTACATTTTGGCGAACTGGCGCATGGTCAAGCTCGGCACGACCCAAGCCCAACGAAAGCTGTTTTTCAATCTGAGTAAGGAGAAGGCTCGTCTCTCGGCAATGGGCATCGAAGCCTCCAACGTCGAAATCGCCAAACGACTCGATGTCTCGGAAACGGAAGTGGACGAGATGGACAGGAGGATGTCCCGCGGTGACGCCTCCCTCGACCTTCCCGTCAACGAATCGGACGGTCGTCAGATTGCGCGGGTGGAAATGCTGCCGGCGCTAGGAACGACTCCCGAACTGGCCGCGGAGGGGGCCGAACTCGGCCTTCTCATGCGAGAGCATCTCGGAGAATTCCGCGAAACCTTGAAGGACAAGGATCTGATCATTTTTGACGAACGTCTCGTGGCGGACGAGCCGCGCACACTGCAAGATCTGGGGGATCAATTCGGCGTGTCGCGGGAGCGGGTCCGCCAACTCGAGGCACGCATCACCGGCCGCTTGCGCACCTTTTTGAGCGAGCGCCTCGGAGACGCGGTCGAAATCGGCGCCTGAACGAGCCCGGGCAGAAAGAGAGACGACCACGCTCCTTCAGAGCGCACGAGGGCCTCTTTCATTCGAACGCGAGCACAAATACGTTTTTTTGAGCCGGGAACTCACCTCCAGAGCTCCAAAACCTCCTATTTTGTCTCTCGCCCAGAGCCGTGCAATGCTGAGTTTCCTGCAGGCACGTCTCGAGCTGCGCGCTTTTCCAGAACCGACGCGGTTTCGAGCGGAGGGAATGGCATCAGAGCCCCGGACGAACGGTCTCGGGCAGTCAGCTGGAAGCGTCAGTGAGTCAGCACGATCGATTTGAACTCGTTGGGAATACGATTGCCGGAACTTTTCGGGTCGATGAGGTCGTCGCCGAAGGGGGATTCGGAGTCGTCTATCGTGCCTTCCATCTCCACTTCCGTTCTTCCGTGGCCCTGAAGTGCCTCAAAATCCCCGACGAACTGACTCGAGACGAGCGACAAGAGTTTCTCGAGCAATTCCGCTCGGAAGCGGAGATCATGTTCAGACTCTCCGCTTCGCTTCCCAATATCGTGCGCCCCCTTCACGTGGACGCCGTTCACACGGATCGCGGACAATTCGTCCCGCTC
>CAYTRQ010000189.1:0-6406 GCA_964440025.1 uncultured Polyangiaceae bacterium
GCAAGTCATCGCGCAGTCCCAAGTATTCCTCACGATCGCCCACCAAAAGCGGAGCCGTCAGGAGAATGCTCCGGCCGGCAAGACGCGAAAGCGTGACCTCGGTCGCTCTCTCCAGGGTCATGAGCCGAGCCGGCTCGTGATGCTCGGGGCAATGGGGCGTCGACTCCGTCGCGAAGAGACCCGCGAGATAGGGCTCGAGATCCGCCATCGTTGCTACGGTGGAACGGCTGCTTTTGACGGGGGCGCTGCGATCGACCGAAACCCCTGCTGCCACCGGCTCGAGCCCATCCATGGGAGGGCGCTCGAGCCGCTCCAAAAATTGACGAGCATAAGGAGAAAAGCTCTCGACGAAACGACGTTGCCCTTCGGCGTAGAGGGTATCCTTGGCCAGGCTGCTTTTGCCCGAGCCCGAAACACCGGTTAGCACCGTGACCTGCCCAGGTCGGATTTCCAAGGAAACACCCTTGAGATTGTGATTGCGAGCACCTACGAGGCGCGTCGGAAGCATGCGGCGGAGCATGGCAGCGCACCCGGGGTTTTCAATGGATGCCCTTTGCCTTTGTTTCGCTCAGCGGCATAGTTCGTGCTCCCATGGCTAGGAAAGTCAAAAAAGGCGCGACGAGCCCCACGGGCGAGCGAGTTCTGGCACAAAACCGCCGCGCCTCCTTCGACTACGAGCTCGGCGACAAGTACGAGGCGGGCCTGCAGCTGCTGGGCAGCGAGGCTCGCTCGATTCGCAATCATGCGCCAACGATCGTCGACGCCTTCGTCGATATCGACCGCAGTGGTGAGGCCTGGGTCAAACAGATGCGCATTCCCCCACTGAGTCATGCGGCTTTCGGGCATGAGGAAGTCCGCCCACGCAAGTTGCTGCTTCATCGCAACGAAATCGATCGCCTGCGGGGCAAAACCGAAAAAGAAGGAATGACTCTGGTTCCCACGCGTGTGTACTACAAGCAGGGACGAGCCAAGCTCGAGTTCCGTGTCGCCCGCGGGAGAAAAAAGCATGACAAGCGCCAGGCCATCCGGGAGCGGACAGAAAAAGCAGAGGCACGCGCAGCGATCGCGCGGGGGCGCAAGGACTACTGAGAGGTATTTTCAATGAACCCCTGCAAGATTGTCCCCCAGGGAGAGCCGAGGCGTGTCCTTGCCCACCGACGAGTCAACCGATGAGCAACGAATCGACGACGAACCGCAACGAACCCTCGAACAGCACCGTCCGGATCGAACTCGCTCACGGCGGAACAGCAACGGTGACGAAATGCGCCGCTCCCCGGATCACGATCCTCTCCCCTCACCCCTCACCCCCTGGTTCGACGCTACGTGGACACATCGAGGGCATTTCCGGAACGCTGGAGCTCAAAGTTCGCAACTGTCTGAAAGTCTTGCATAGCGCAGAGACATCTGCTCGCAGCGCACCCGCTCCCAGCGACGGTGAAACATCCGCTCACAATGCACCTGCTTACAGGGATGGCGAGACGTTTCGCATCGAAGGCAGGCTTCAAAATGCCACGAGGGAGATGAGAGCCCACTTGTCTCGCGTTGGGGAGTAAGCGGGAGCGAGCTTCGAGTGTCCTTGCGGGCCCACACCCGATAAGTGGGGCCGCAAGGACTCCTCGAGAATCGGGCTCGGTCATTTATGGACGGACCAAGAGGGCCAGGCGCACTCCGATGAAACCGCCGCCCAAGCTGCTTTCCGTCCCGGCGCGACCGTAGGGAACGCGACGCAAGGTGATGCCGGCACTCACACCCGCTTGCAAACGCGACCAGGTTCCTAGCGGAGCCACTGCTCCCAGGGCCCCTCCCAACCTGGAGGACCAGGTATCCTTCAAGCCCGTAAGCTGCTCGCTGACCAGCTCCCCCCCTAGGTGGAGAGCGGAAACGCCCGCCATAAGGCCGCCTTCTACGGAAATCTCATCGCTCATGGAGCGCACCCAAAGAGCAGAAACGGAGAGGTCGATTTGCGACCAAGCTGAGTGTGTCGCGCCCAGTCCCATGCCCTGCACGGAGAGGCGCCCCAACCGATAGCCGAGAGCAGCCCGCAGCCGAAGCGGAAGATGGGAGTTGAACTCCGCCTCCAACCCTGGTCCAACGAGCCATCCCCCTTCGGGGAGCACCAGGGAGGAAAAGCTCGAGCCCAACGCAAGACGTTTTGCGCGCTGCTGCCGTGCTCGACGCAACTGCTCAAGCCGCCGCTCTTCCCGTCGCTTTGCCTGCACACGGGCCAACCTCGTCCGCGCCATCCCAAGTTGCCTGACGAGCTCCACTGCCGCGAGCGCCGCCCGTCGGCCGACCGTCGGGGGATCTCCGCGCGCAGAAACGCGACGCCTTCCAGCGAACTCCCCGCGGTCCCACACCTCAATCACGAGAAACGCCGCCCCTCCCGACTGTTCGGACTTCGGTGCGACAGACACGCTAACGTGGAGATGAACGTCCCCAGATGCCTCGTTGGGTCTGAGTGGGCTGGGGGGAACGTCGACTTCCCGCAGCTCGAGCGCGAGCGTCCGCCGCGCCGTCGTCTCACTCACGATTTCCTCCGGAAGCTCCAGGTACCAATTGGGAGCGGCGATCACGGAACGAGGCCACAGCAGAGCCAACAAGCCGATGAGCGCCAGCAAGAAAGAGGGAAACCTACTCGGCGGGTCGCTGACTCGCCGGCTGCTGCTGCGGCTCGGGCTCCTGCTCCCCCGCGGCCTGGGAAGGCGGGCCTTGCAGAGGATTTTGCGGAGGCTCTGCCGCCCGCCCGCGCTCCGAGCTCTGCTTCCGGCCAGCAGCCGCGCCCTGGTGCTCGCCGTCCAGCTCGGCATCTCCTGCCGAAGGATCGGCGTGCTCTTCGTAGGGATTGACGACCGTGCTGAAATCAGGCGGGCGAGGAGCCGTCGCGGGCTCCCAAGGCACTCCCATTTGGGCTGCAAGTTGCTCCACCTCGGCACGCATCGCTTCCAGGCGACTGCCCTTCGGGAATTCTTGCTCGTATTGTGAAAACAGTTGGGTGGCACGCTCGAAATTCCGAGCCGAAAGAGCCAAATCGAACTCTCGGACCAGCGCATCTTCCGCGAAGTCCCCACCCGGTGACAAGGTGCGGTTCAACGCATAGGCGCGGGCGGCACCGCCCCTGTCTCCAGCACGGCTCAACAAATTTCCGAGCATCATAGCTGCCAACGGAGCATTCGGATCGCTCCGATACCGCTGGGTGACCTGGCGGAGAGCCTGGATGGCGCGCCCTTGCCGTCCCGCAAACCGAGCCACATCCGCCAATGTCATCAGCTCCTCCGCGCTGCCTTGCTCGAGAACGACGTCGAACCCCGCACGATGGTCCAACTCCGAAAACGCAGCGGCAAAGTCCCCTCGCTCGGCCAGGAGCAACCACTGAGGGCTCTCAGGTCGGATAGGAGTGGATTGTTCTACTGGGAGTGTCTCGGAGTCCCGCTCTTCAACGGCGTCCAACGGCCGATCGGACTCCTCCTGAACCACCTGATAGCGGCGGGACAACTCCTGTCGATCGGCTCCGCGTGTTCCTTGTGGAACCGTTTCCGGTTCTTGCTGCCTTCGCTGAGGGGGGACCGCCTGACGGCGGGCCGCAAGTGGTGCGGAAACGACTTGTTCAGAAGCGACCACCGTGGCCTCCGACTCGGCATCGGCCTCGGTGATGGTCAGTCGGCCCACGCCGATTCCCATTATGAACAAAGCCGCCGCCGCTGCGATTTGCGCTCGCCTTCCCCAACGCTGCTGAGAAAGCGATTTCGTTCGGAGACGAACCCAAACTCGATCGAGAAGCTCCGGATCGCGATAGGTTCGCAGCGCCGCCGGAGAGAAAAGATGTCCCGACACCGGAGGAGTCGAATACCGACGGCTCGTGGGTGCAGTGCCCCGCCTCGAGGGCTTCTCAGCCATTCTTGCCCCCGGGAGCAACAGAAGAGCCAGGAGTGGCAGCTCCTTCGACCACGGCTCCTTTCACCACGGAGCCGGCAATTCTTCCCTGCGCCGTTGCGATCCAACGCTTGGCGGTGGCAAGCGAGCAACCGGAGATCTGCGCCACATCCTCGAGCTTGTGCCCCTCCACGTAGCGGAGCACCCAGGCGAGCCTCTGATCGACAGGAAGCTCGCGCAGCGTTTCGTAAACCTGAGCCAGTTGCACCCGGTCTTCCGGGCCAGCGTCCTCGGCAACCAAAAGATCGAGATCGATCGGCTCTCCGGTTTGGAGACCCAGGACGCCGAGAAGCCGTCGGCGACGCAGACGCGTCCTGACCAGGTTAGCCGCAACGGAAGCGAGCCACCAACGAAAAGAATCCCCACTCCGCAGCTGACCCAAATGCCCATGCACTTTGATAAAAGCATCATGAACAATATCTTCCGCGTCGGTCGCATTCCCCTGCACCCGGATAGCGAGCGACAGAACGTAAGGGGCATGTCGTCGGTAGAGCTTCTCGAAGGCAGCCCGATCGCCGACGCGCGCCAGAGCAACGAGCTGTCCGTCGGACAATTCAGCATTGGATACCGGAGCCTCGGACAAGGCAGCGTCGGACAAGGCAGCGTCCGACAGACTCGCGTCGGACAAGGCAGCGTCCGACAGACTCGCGTCGGACAAGGCAGCGTCGGACAAGGCAGCGTCCGAGCACGCAGATTCCGATCGCACCGATCCTGACCGCACCGATCCTGACCGCGCAGTCTCCTGGAGCGCAGTCCTCGAGAGCGCCCCCTCCGAGAGCGTCGTATCGGGCCCTGCTCCTCGAGTCATTTGCGGATGGTGCGTTTCGGGATCGGACGCAATGCTCCGCAGAGCTTGGCTGGGCAGAGCTTGGCCGAAACGTGCTTCAGGAGCCGACTGCGCCTCTCGTGGCCCGCTGGCTGGAGCAGCCTGTTGATGCTCGGCATCCCCCTTTCGATTGGGGGAGCCGCTGGCCTCCGCGGGAGCGGCGGACGAGCTGGCCTCCGCGGGAGCGGCAGAGGAGGGAGTGTTCCCACCGTCGCGGATGAGCCGCAGACGAGGAACGGAAAATGGTTTCTTGGCCGGCACTGCCACGCATTATGGACGCTTCGGCTCGAAAAATCGGCTCATGAACCTCGCGGCATGCCGATTTTTCTTCACATAAATAAGAGCAGTAATTTCAGTGATTTAACAAGAAAACTCCGACTCGATCGCTTGAATTGAAAAAAGAACACCGTGGTGGTGAGCCGAATGAGCGCACTGGTGCGTCAACACTGAGCTAGCGGACAAGGAAGTCTGCCAGCTCAGATCCTACGTAGGGAGAACGAGAAAAATGATGATTCGTAAGACTGCACTCGCTGTTTCTTTCGCTGCTTTTGCCATGGCCTGTGGCGGTTCACAGACCGAGGCCGACACCCCCGAGTCTGCGGAGGCCGCTGAGAGCGAAGAGGCTCCCCTCGCTGAGGAAGAGCCCCTCGCTGAAGAAGAGCCCCTCGCAGAGGAGGAGCCCCTCGCAGAAGAGGAGCCCCTCGAAGAGGAAAGCGGAGCTATGGAAGAAGAGGGAGCGCTCGAGGAAGAGGCTCCTGAGGCCACCGAGGAAGAGCCGATGGAGTAAGCACCTCGGTGCTTCTCAACAGAAACGGCTGGGCTCAGGCCCGGCCGTTTTTTTTGGAAGGCGCGTGGGGGAGCGCAGCCCTCAAGCAGCGCTTTCACCCGGCGAGGTATCAACGACCAGCCGCGTTCTGCCAACAAGCAATTCATCGCCATGGATGAGCTGCTGTTCCCCGCGCACCCGGACGAAGACGCCGGTTCTGGAAGCTAAATCCGTGAGCACGACGAGCCCAGCCTGCTCTTCCACCAGACAGTGCTGCTCGGAAACCAGAGGGTCATCCGGGAAGACCAAATCCCCCACGGCCGAGCCGACTTGAAGGGTATTTCCTCGCGCTACCGCACAAGCACCCAACGCGCCACCTTCAAACTGCTGAATCACCCGAAACGAAGAAGGCCATTTGGGTGACGAATAGAAATACGTCGGCGCCGGGTCCGGACCGTCGTCAGCCACTGGATTCTTCTCCACTCTCAACAGCTGATCACCAACAACGAACTCATCCCCGAGCTCGAGCTCGACGGAACCTTTGATCCGCAAGAAAACTCCATTGCCACCATCGAGATCCTCGAGAACGAGGCCACCATCTCGGACACTGATGACCGCCTCTTCCGGATGGCAAAAGCGTTCCCCCTCGAGAGCAATGGCACCTTTGGCTCCCATGACCGCGAAAGGTCCCTTGGGGCTGTACTTTTCGGGACCGCCGCTGAGACTCCGCAAGACGTGCAGCTGAAAAAAGACGCGCCCGGTGGCTTCCGTTTCTGGCACCGATTCCGCCGCGGGAATGGAAGAAGCCGAAGGCTCTCGATCCTTCTTCTTGATCTTGAGGACATCGACATTAGGCGGCTCGGTGAGCACTGCCATTCCACCGA
>CAYTRQ010000189.1:6416-10828 GCA_964440025.1 uncultured Polyangiaceae bacterium
GACTTCTTCACCCGCGAGGATGCGATCGAAGCTTCCTTCTCGGAGCTTGAGCACCATCTCCAGGTGCTGGGATTTCATCAATCCGCGGACGAACTCTGCAATGTCACTTCGCCCCACCTCGGACTCGTAGCTCCGCTTGTGGCTTTTAATGACCCTTCCCCCATCGGCAAACAGGTGCGTGATGATGTGCGGAGCATCGAGCCCACTGTCCTCGGTCTGAACGTGGAATTGTGTGTTGCGGAACTTGATGTTGTTGTTAAAGCCCATCTGCGCTCGCCGAAAACTCGGCTTGCGCATTTCCGCTTCAATTCGCTGAAGATAAGACTCCCCAAAGCGCTCGAGGGCCGCGTCGAGGGCGGAATGATCGGCCTCGATGCCCTCCATGCGCTCGAACGCAGCTTGCGCCAGCTGCGCGTTGGGATCGATCCGAAGAGCCTGGGCAAGCAACGCCTGGCCGGAACTGTCGTTAGGACCAGCGGCAGCCCAAGATGCAAGGACAGAAACCGCCTCGTCTGGACGGCCCTTGTCGATCAACCACGCTGCAACCTTTCCGGCCTTCTCTCGTAAGGCTGTGATCTCTGCCACGACGTCATCATCGGACGCACGGTGGGCAAAGAGCAAGAGGTCCGCCATTTCCCCTCGAAAGCGCAACTCGCGCTTCGAGTCATCGTGCTCCCCCCTCGATCCCCGCATCTGACGAACGAAGACCCCCATGAACCGCACGGGGAGCGAGGCCGAGGGAAGCGACCGCCCCCAAGTTCTGGAGCAAAGGCGCTCCCGAGCCCCAGATTCGCTCTTTCTCGATCTCTCCTTTAGGGTTCGGCGCATGCAGCTTTCTCCTTACATCTTCGGAACAACAAGACTCGGCCACGACGACGTCCCCGACGAGAGAGCCATTCGCGTCGCTCGCCAGGCAATGGAGGCTGGACTGTGGTTCCACACTTCACGCATGTACGACGACGCGCTCGAGATTTTGGGCGCGGCCTACCAGCAAGATCGGTCGAAGCTCCCCCCCACCATCTATAAGATAGGGGGCAAAGACATCGAGGAGGTCCGCCAAGTCATTTCCGACAACCTGACGCCCCTGAGCCGTGAAAAAATGGAGATCGGGCAAATTTCGCCCACTGAAAGCATTGGCGAAGGCCTTCTCGACGGCTCCGTCGTCCCGGAATTCAAGAAGATCCAAGACGAGGGGCTCGTCGAGCGCTACGTCATGGAGGTCTTCCCGTGGACGTCCACCACCGTGCTTCAAGCCCTGCGCCGAGGTCACCTCGACGGGCTAGTGGACGCCTTCATCTTCTACCTCAATCCACTCCAACGTTTCGCCTCGAACGAGCTTTACTCCGAAATCATGACCCGAGAGCTGCCCATCATTGCCATGCGCACCGTTGCGGGCGGCAACGTGCACAAGCTCCGCGATGTACCTGGGGCGGCTTGGAAGCCGTACTTGCAGGAGCGAGCTGCGGCGGTCGCCCCCATCTTCGACAAGTCCGGGATCGAGCATTGGTCGGAGTTTTGCCTCCGCTTCGCCCATTCCATTCCGGGGGTGATCGCCAGCGTCGGCTCATCGAGTCGTCCGGAAGGGCTGGCGGAACTTGCCGCTCATGCCAAAAACCTCCGCCCCCTCGATCCGACCCTCGTCAGCGAGATCACCACGCTTCATGCAAAGTGGTCCGACGAGGTCGATCTGCAAGCCGAACCCTGGACCATGTAAATTCTTCTATGATTCCCACTCAGCAGCTCATTCGATTCGAAAAACGCCTCGACGAGGTCAACCAGCTGCTCTGCGATCCTGGGACGCTGGCCGACCGCAAGAAAGTGGCGGATCTGAGCCAGGAGCGCGGACGCTTGGAGCCCCTCGTCTTCGCCTTTTCCCAGTGGCGGCAACTCGACGAGCAGATCAAGGAGCACCGCGAGGCGCTGAGTGACCCAGAATTGGGCGGACTGGCGGAAGAGGAACTCCCCGAGCTTCTGGCCAAACAGAAGGAGCTCGAGGAGGAGATGTCTGTTCTCCTGCTACCTCGCGACCCCAACGACGAGCGCAATACCGTCCTCGAAATCCGAGCGGGAACCGGTGGCGAAGAAGCCGCTCTTTTCGCCCTCGATCTCTTCCGCATGTACTGCCGCTACGCTGAAACCAAGGGCTGGCGAGTAGAACTTCTGAGCGAAAGCGAGGCCAGCGCCGGAGGGATCAAAGAAGTCGTCGCCTTGATCAGCGGACAAAATGTCTACTCGAAACTCAAATTCGAGAGCGGAGTCCATCGGGTTCAACGCGTCCCCACAACCGAAGCTCAAGGACGTATCCACACATCGACCGCAACCGTGGCCGTGCTCCCCGAGGCGGACGAAGTGGATTTCGAGCTCGACGAAAAAGATTTGCGATTCGACATCGCGGCAGCCAGCGGCCCGGGCGGACAGGCCGTCAACACGACGAACAGCTCAGTACAAATCACTCACCTGCCCACGGGCCTTTCTGTTCGCTGTATGGATGAACGCAGTCAGCTCAAAAACAAATCAAAGGCTCTTAAAATCCTACGCAGCCGCCTTCTCGACCAAGAACGCCAGCGTCAAGAAGAGGAGATCCGCGACGAACGACGCAGCCAAGTGAAGGCAGGCGATCGTTCGGAGAAGATCCGTACCTACAACTTCCCTCAAAATCGCCTCACCGATCACCGCATCAACGTCACACTCTACAAGTTGGACCGCATCATCGCAGGAGAGCTCGAGGAACTGATTGCCGCCGTGGTTTCGCACCATCAGGCGGAGCTCCTGGCCGAGAGCCAGCGGGCAGCAGAACGGGGGGAGGTTCCCCTATGACGCGCCCCAGTGCCAACGCGCTTCTGGTTGCGCTCGTGCTCGCTCCAGACACCTACAGCAGGAACAAATATTTCGAGCTGTTTCAGGAAGAAGCTCTCTGGCATGCCCGACGACGCGCCCAGATCCTACGCAGCATCATTCGCGATCTCACCGAACCATGGCCTCACCCCGGGGCGCGTGCACCTGTCGCAGGGCCAGATTTCTACGAGGAACGACCGCTCGGAGAAGTCATCGCGCTCGAATATCGAGTCAGCGATCTGGACTACCGACGCTCAGCCGTGTTGACCCCTCTCGAGGCGGCAACTCTTCACTATGCACTGGCCAAGAGCGGACATGGAAAAGTCTCGGCCTCTGATCAAACACAGGTGGAAACGGCACTCCGCAGCTTGGGAGGAACGGACGTCGATGCGCCTTTCTTCACCGCAGACTAAGTTCTATACGAGGCGGATGAGATCGCCGAGATGCTCGTATCGAAACGCCGCGACGCTTCTATTTCTGCTCACGCTGCTCGCTGCGGGGGGATGCGGAGCCTCCCAGGGAAATCAGGCGGCCGAGCCAGGCACCGAAGAGCCGGCCGACGGAGGTGCAAGCTCGTCCTCCCCCCAGGCTTCCGAAAGGGCCCCCGAGCCCAATTGCGATGATGGAACCTGCTTTGCCTGCGGGCATGGCTTCTGCCCAACGGGAGCCTACTGCGATAAGGGAGCCCCTCGCGGTCCCGCTTGTGCCTGGCTTTCCGATTGCCCCCAAAACCCAAGCTGTGCCTGTCTCACTTCGGTTCTCCCGAGCTCCTGCGAATGTCGAATGGCTGGCGGCGGGCCCACTATCGAATGTGGTGAGAATTAGAACGCCTTTCTTCGCTGAGCAATTCACCCATGCGACGCCATGGCGAACCCATTTCCCGAATGTGATAAAAATG
Source organism: uncultured Polyangiaceae bacterium (assembly GCA_964440025.1). Lineage (GTDB taxonomy): Bacteria > Myxococcota_A > Polyangia > Polyangiales > Polyangiaceae > NIC37A-2. Next base: position 10,150 of record CAYTRQ010000189.1, read on the forward strand.
GGAATTCCGGCGCGCCACCCGACGGCGCTCCCGTGCGGCACGTTCGGGCAAGCACCCGGCCGCATCGAATGAGCCGGGGGAAAGGGCTCCGAAGCGGACGGAGTCCAGTGAGCTGGACGGAGTCCACAAACGTCGACGAGCCAAGCAAGTCTACGCTCACCTGCCGAAGTGAGGGCTGGCTCTCCGGAGCTCATCCTTCGTGAGGCTCATCCCAAACGGCGGGCGACGGAGTGGCCTTTCGCGCCGCGAACCAGTGCATCGTCTCTCTTGAGTTGATGGGTAACCACTTCGACTTTTCAGCGAATCCCAAAAGGCTCACTGGCCGAACGGCCGACCAATTGTGCCGGTGCAGTGCGGATTGTGATTGACAATCACTGGGAGGGGGGGGGGTAAGTTATTGTGCTACAAAATGGGACTGTTCGCATTCGCAGGCGAAAAGTCGGAAGGGAGACAACTGCATGACTCACAAATCCAGGACTTTCCTCTTGTTGACGGGGAGCGCGTTTTTGCTCGCCGCTTGCGACATTGGAAGCTGTAACGATCCCAATATCAAATTTGGTCCGCCGGGGGAAAGAACCAAGCACGTGTGGTGCGACGTGCGCACACAAGTCTGCAATCAAGATGAATTGCGCACAGAAACCATCACGGACTCACAAGGAAACGAGCACACGATCGCCAT
>CAYTRQ010000190.1:0-10807 GCA_964440025.1 uncultured Polyangiaceae bacterium
AGCGCGATTACCTTTTTGATTGCGATCCCGACCGCTATCAAGATCTTCAACTGGATCGCGACCATGTACAAAGGCCGTATCCATCTCGATACGCCGATGCTCTACGCCATTGCGTTTCTCTGGGTATTCACGATCGGCGGTGTGACTGGCGTCTTTCTGTCAACGATGAGCGTCGATGTCCATTTGCATGACACGTACTTCGTGGTGGCGCATTTTCACTACGTGATGATGGGTGGCGCCATCACCGCTTTTATGGGCGGTTTGCACTATTGGTGGCCGAAATTTTCCGGGCGTCTCTACAATGAGCGTTTGGGACGTATCGGAGCTGCTCTCGTGTTTATCGGCCTGAATGTGACCTTCTTTCCCCAGTTCGTCATGGGAAGTCGCGGCATGCCACGGCGTTACTACAACTATCTCCCAGAATTCGAGGGGCTTCATCAGCTTTCGACGGTTGGTGCCTTTACGCTGGGGATGGGGTTCGTGTTGACGGCCGGATACCTGCTGGTGAGCTGGAAGAAGGGGAAAAAAGCTGCGGCCAATCCGTGGGGGGCCACGACCCTGGAATGGACATGTGCCTCGCCCCCTCCGTACTACAACTTCCATGACACTCCCGAAGTCAACCGAGGGCCCTATGATGGCTACGATCAGCTTAGGTTTGACAAAGAATTGCAAGGCTACCGTCCCGTGGAGACGCCGGCTGAGTGATCGGCCTTGCCGAAGTCCAAGTCTGATGAGGAACCAAACTCATGAGTGAAGCAGTTAGCGAGCACGGTGGTCACGGGCATGGAGACGAGGGGGTCTATCCCTACACTCCTCACCATTTTCACGCCGCCAAGCAGCATTTCGAATCTGGAAAGCTTGGTGTGTGGCTTTTCTTGGTGACGGAGATCCTGTTTTTCGCAGGTCTGTTCTGCGCCTACACTATCTATCGGGCACAGCATCCGGAGGTGTTTTATTGGGCTCACTTCTATTTGGATACCAAGTGGGGAGCGCTCAATACCATTGTGCTCATTTTTTCGAGCTTTACCGCTGCCTGGGCGGTCCGTAACGCACAACTTGGTCAGGGTAAGTTGCTGCGAATCAATATCGTTATCACGATTCTGTGCGCTTGCGTATTCATGGTCGTCAAATACGTGGAGTACAGTCACAAGTTCCACGATGGCCTTTTACCGGCGCGTCATTTCGATCCGGCGCATGAAGTATGGGAAGCGCCGAATTTCGTCGAGAAGCACCCTGAAGCGGCCCTGGCCGCGCGCCGCATTGTCGCTGGTCTCGAAGCGCGTGGCATGGGCCAGACTGCCCGGGACACCGTCGAGCCCCTTGCTGGCCGCGAGAAGCTCATTCCGGTTTCCTCCCCGGGTCACGCTTCTGGCGCTGGGCAGCATGCTGCGCCAAGTGGCGTCGACCGAGAGGTGAGGGCCTTTGCGCGGAAAGCGAGGCGCAGCGAACTTCCTGATGACGTGTGGCTTGAGAAGCAAATTCGGGAGCTCTCGCCAGAAGAAAAGAAACCACTCCGGATGGCCGGGGTGATTCGTCGACCTGCCGATGGTCCGGTGGAGTTTGCCCGGCCGGCCAAGGCAGGCATTTTTTTCAGTATCTATTTCTTCATGACCGGACTCCACGGATTTCATGTGCTTGTCGGAATCGGTCTTTGGATCTGGATGCTCACGCTCGCCTCACGTCGCAAGTTCGGTGAAAAGTACTTTGGTCCCATCGATTTTACGGCCCTGTATTGGCACTTGGTCGATCTGATCTGGATTTATCTGTTTCCTATGCTCTATCTCATCCACTGAGGCGCTGCCTGGAGAAGGAACCCGAGAACAATGTCTGATGAAGAGAAGCGCCCCGACGGCGAAGAGAGCAAGACGGACCAGGGGGCCGAGGTCGAATCCAATCAGGGTCCGGACACCCCATCCACGGACGGCGGCTCGACTGCGTCGTCTGGAGAGGGCGTCACGCGTGCAGCGGAATCGGCTGCGGAAGCCGCTGCCGAAGCCGCGGAATCGGCGGCCAAGGCCGCTGCACAGGCCGCAGACGCGGCTGCAATGGCGGAGTCCGTCTTGGAGGAGACCGAGTCAGGCAGATCATCGGATGGCGAGGGCGATGATGCTTCGTCCACCGCGGGTACGGTGACCACCGATAGCGAGAAGACTCCTCAAGTTGAGCTCGGTCTGGACGTGCCGGAGCATACTCCGGTGACGGACACTCGCCCGGCGCACCGTGAAGCCCTGGCTGAGGCAAGCTCCGATGCCTCTGCACAAAACGGGGATGCGGGCGGGGAAGCTGACTCCAGCGCAGCTGATTCTCCCGATGAAGCTCCTGCTGACGAGCACCAGGAAGGACACGCTCATGATCACGACGAGCACTTTGCCCACACTTCTCCGATGTCGGTTCTCGTTGGAGTGCTTGGAGCGCTCATCATCCTGACGATCCTCACAGTTGCCGTGACGGCGGTTGACCTTGGAAGCCAGGGAAATTTCATCGTGGCGATGGTCATCGCTACCATCAAGGCCGCTCTGGTAATGGGGTACTTCATGCACCTGGTGTGGGACAGCAAGTTCAACGTGCTGGTCTTTGTCAGCTCCTTTTTATTCGTGCTCTTGTTCCTGTCGATGTCGGTTCTCGACCGCAAGGAATACCAACCGCAAGTCAACGAGTTCGAGATCGATCAGGCGATGCAAGAGCAATAGCGGCTGCGGGGCGTCAATCACAGATGGGTTGGCGCTGGTCAATATGAGCGAGGGCGAAAGCCGCTCGCTCAAAAACAGAAAAGGCCTCTGCCGCTGATCGCCTCACCCGCTCGGGAGTGTCGGCGAGTTCTCGAGGTTGTGAGAGGGCCTTTAGTAGCGGAGGCGGACCGGCTGGGTTGCTGGTCGCTCCAAAGGAAACGACGTTTCGCTGAAGCGTGGCACGCGGCGAGGGGTGATCCGGCTGAATCCGAATCCTTCGGCGGGCAGGCCAATGAAGTTCTTGTCGACCCGGCCGTTTCCATTTTCATCGTGGAACACGGCGACGCCGTACCTGCCCGGCTTGACGGATCCAAATCGTGCAACCACCGTCCCTCGGTGCGCTCGGACTTTGCGCGCTGCGACGAACCGCCCCGGTTTGAGCCAGTTCGGTCCGTCATAGAGGGCGACGAAGACCACGCCGTCACCGCTACGGACGGTGGAGACAGGCACATCGAGGCTAGGCGGGGAGTCGGCTTTGGCGAAGGAACTGAGCAGCAAAACCGGGAGGAAGAGAGCCAGGAGGCTCGACTTCCTCGCTCGGTTTTTGTCGATTAAGTTATCTAAGGCCATATAAAATCTTAGCATCTGCGGGGCGGTCTGCTTCCCGAACTCGCGCGAGATTCCCTGTTTTGTCGAAATTTGTACCACAGATGGAAAACATGTCTTATCGATCGAGTTTCTCGCCGAGTCGGGAGCAGAACTCTTCCGGTGTGTGGAGTCGTGCGACACTGGTCACTGCGTGTCGCACGACTCCAGCACCGGGGAAAGCTCGGAGGCACCGCGGACCTCCGGGAACAACTGACAGTGGGGAGTCGAGCCGGAGGCGTTCTCAGTTTCCTTGGGGACTCATTCAATGCGCGCTACGCTCACAAGCGTGCTAGCTCCGAAGTACACGTCTATTTTTCTGGGCTTCTGTGCGGTGGCTTGCGGTAGCGCTGGAGCTGCAGTGCCCCCCGTAACTCCTGCTGCTGCCGGGGTTGTCTCGAGCTCCTCGGAGAGCAGCACCAGTCATTTAGCGCCTGTTGAGCTCGCACCGGAGAAAGGGGATGCTCAACCGGTACCAGAGGCCTTCGATCTACGAGACTTTCGTCCGTTGCTCTCTCGCGAGAACCTGCGAGCGGTGCGCTTGGCCATCGACGAGCAGCGCCACGAAGACGCTGCCGATCGGATCCAGCAATGGATGAAGCAGGAATCCCCTGAAGGCATCGATCGAGCACGGTTTTCTTATCTCCTCGGGAGTCAGCACAAGTTAGCGGGGGATCTGGATGCCGCCGTTGAAGCGTTATCCGGTGCGACGGAAACCCCTTGGGTTCTTCGAGACGATGCGCGGTTGCTTTTGGCCGAGGTGCAACTCCAGCGCGACAATCCTCAAGCCGCCTTAAAGGCCGTGCGCGACGTGAGTTCCGAGGTGGATATGCCTCGGCTGTTGCTCGTTCGCGCTTCGGCGCATCAAGCTGCCGACCATCTGCACCGAGCATTAGCTGATTGGAAGCGCCTGGTGGAGAGTCGACCGAGTCCGAGAGCTCGGCTTGCGCTGGCAGAATGCCTCATTGCTTTGGCGGAGGGAGAGGACCGTCACGAAACCGAGGCTCGAGCTCTTGCCGAGAAGGCGCTGCGGCACGCCTGGCGTGCGACCGTCGGTTTTTCAGAGTCCAGCGCCGAGGCGGTCCAGGCACGGCAAGTCGAAAAAGCGGCTCGGCGCCTCGGGGCCCAGAACCTCGAGGAAGATAGCGATGTCGCCTTGCTTCACATGGAACAGCTCGTTGATGCGCGGTTGTACGACGAGGCGGAGAAGGTTGCCTCCGAGGTCCAACTGGCGGACCGACATACGTTCAGCGAGGATCGCTGTAAGCTGGACTATCTGAAAGCCAAAGTCCTAGCGGGGCAACGGGAGTGGGGTGCCGGGGCCGACAAACTGGCTGCTGCAACCAGGCATTGCGCCGACAACCCGGAGCTCCACGCAAAGATCCTGTTCAACGCCGGCAAATTCTCTGCAGCAGATGGACGTCACACCGCTGCGGTGGAGTATTACCGAAAGATCGAGGAGCTCTACCCGAATAGCAGCCTGGCGGACGACAGTCGCCTGAGAGCGGCACGAAGCTACTTGGACGTAGGAGTCGTGGCGCGCTTTACGGAACTTCTGCTTGCTCTTCCAGAAGATTATCCCGATGGGGATATGACGATGGAGGGGGTTCTCGAGCTAGCCCTCTACCGCATGGAACGCAAGGACTGGGCTGGTGCAGCCGTGATTCTCGAGCGCGGTGCAAGGGTGGCGCGCAAGAACGACAGTGCTCGTGGTCATGAGAAATCGGGAAGGGAGCGCTATTTTTGGGCGCGCAGCTTGGCCGAGCTGGGCGAAGAGGAGCGTGCCCTGGATGAATATGAGCTCATTGTCGAGGAGCTGCCTCTTTCCTATTACATGCTTCACGCATATTCGCGGCTCAAAGAAGAGGACCCCGAGCGCGCTCATCGGGCGCTCCAGCATGGCCTTCAGATAGCGAAGAAGGAGCCGTTCTCCTTTCCTTATCGGCCCGAATACGATACGCCACGTTTTCGGCGGGGGATGGAACTTTTGCGTGTGGGGGAGCTTTCCCGCGGGCGGAGCGTGCTCGGGAAAGTGAACCTTGCTCCCGGCACCGACGAGTCCCTGCTGTGGGGGTTGGCTCTCCTCTATGACCGTGCCGGTGATGCCCATGTTTCCCACCGCATTGCGCGTGGGAAACTGACCGATTGGTTTGCTCACTACCCGGAAGGTGACTGGCTTCGCCCCTGGAAGATCGGTTTCCCTCGGCCTTATCAGTCCATCGTGACTCGCGAGAGTCAGAAGACCGGAGTGCCCGAGTGGTTCATCTACGGGGTGATGCGTGAGGAATCGACTTTCGACGCCAGGGTCGTCAGTCACGCTGATGCCTATGGTCTCATGCAACTTATCATTCCTACGGCGCGCGCGTTCGCCCGTAAGGCAGGGTTACCGGCGACTCCGGCCGCTCTCAAGCGCCCATCGGTGAATATTGCCTTGGGGACACGAGTCTTGGAAAGTCTGTCCCGCCGCTTCGATGACAACCCGTGGCTGGCTATCCCGGGCTACAACGCTGGTCCCGGACGTCCCCTCAGGTGGATGAGAGAACGTCCAGATGTCGATTTCGACGTTTGGGTCGAGCTGATCCCTTTTCGGGAGACACGTCGCTATACCAAGCGTGTTCTGGCCAGTCGTGCCGCCTACGCTTTCGTCTACTATCGGGACCAAGCCGAGCAAGCGTTGTTGCTGCCGAAGCGTCTAGAAAGGCAGTGATTCCGCGCCTCGCTCACGCACCGATGAGCAGAAGCTCCGCAGCGATCCTCGTTTTGAGCGCTTTGGGGCTCGTGGTGCTGTTGCCGAGTCCGATTCGGGCTCAAGCGGCTTCGATCCCAGTGATCGATCTTCATGTCGACATCTCGTACCGCTCCCTCTACCAAGGAAACACATTTGCTGAAGGGAGTGGCGAATTCCGTGCTTCGGATCATCGAGTTGGAGGTCTTGCCGGGGTCGTTCTGCCGCTATTTGTGCCTACGGATGCGCGGCCTCAAGGGAGGACCGTGGCTCAGCTGGAAAAGTCCTACGCTTGGGTATTTCGAAGCATTCTCGATACGGCCCCGTACGCGTTGCCTGGGTGTTCGATTGAGCGCGCGGGGGCGGCGCCCCGTTCCGTTGCTACTTGGCTCGCCTTTGAGGGAGCCGGGCCGCTACCGGAAGATGTTCCGACGCTGCGCAGTTGGGTGCTTCGAGGGGTGCGGATCTTTGGACTCGTCCACAGTCAACACAATGATCTTGCTTCGAGTTCTGGACAGCCCGTCGAACCGTGGGGACTCACTGACCGAGGGCGCCGATTTGTCCGCAATGTCTATCGCGTAGGCGGAATCATTGACGTCTCCCATGCCTCCGATCGAGCCACCAGCGAGGTGTTGTCTCTTGCCGCCGAGTTGGGAAAACCCGTCGTTGCTACGCATTCCAATGCTCGCTCTCTGGCGCCGCACCCGCGCAATCTGAAGGATGAGCACATTCGTGGGATTGCACGAAGTGGGGGAGTTATTGGTGTCAACTTTCATCAGACTTTTTTGAATCCTCGGACCCGAAGAGCCAGTATCACGAAAGTGGTGGAAACGATTTCCTATCTGGCGACCCTGGGGGGCGACGAAGTGGTCGCTCTCGGCTCCGACTTTGAAGGAGGCATTCGTCCCGTGCCTAAACTTTCGACAGCCAGGGATTACCAGACCTTGGCGGAGGCACTCCGTGAAGCTGACTTCTCGGAGACCCAGGTGCGGGCGTACTTTTCTGGAAATGCGCGCCGGCTGCTTTGTCCTGGGGAAAACCAAGACGAAAGGCTGGTCCATGTCATGGAACAGCCCTCGAGGTGACGTGTAGCCATCCTTTTCTGACGATGTTAGACGTGCTCTACCATGAGTGATCAAAACTCTCGCTTCATCGAATCCCTCGCCTCCTGGCTCAAAATGTTGGCTGATGACGCTCGGGCAGTGGCCAATGTCGTAGGGAACGACGAGGTGCCCCTCGAGGTTCGGCGACCGCTGGTGGGAGCTCTCAACTACTTGTTCAAATCTCTCGATTTGATCGATGATGGGATTGAAGTGTTGGGATTTGTCGATGATGCTTTTGTTTTTCGGGTTGGCGCTGCTCACGCTTCCGGGAAGGGTGCACCTGTCCCCGAGGTCGTGGAGCGCCTGGCGGGAGACGCGGAGGTCGTTCGTGATTTCCTCGGGGAGCTTTTTGTACCCTTCGATCGCATGGTTCAGGAGTTTTCCGAGAGTACGGTGCGCGAGCGTTCGGTGGAGTCCATCCTGAAGGATGTGTCCGTGCGGGAAGAAATGATTGGCGAAGTGAATGGCTGGGCAGCGCGCTACGAACCCCCGTTTTTCGCTCAAGATGAGAAGAGTCTCGTGAAGATCCGCTCGTTTATGGCGGCCAAGCTCCAGCAAAAAGACGAATCGGCTCAGCATTCCGGCTGAAACGCTGGCACATCATTCCGAGGAGGCTCCTTCCCTGCAGGAGCTGGAGCAAGCGATCGTCGAATCGAGAGAGAGGAGCTGATTTGCCCCCTCACCCGTTGGGCGAAAGGTGGCGTATTATTTTTGACGTCGGTAAAGTCAGCTCGCTTTTCGAGCGTCTTCCGTGCCAGCGGCTTGGGCGGGCGGTTCTTCGCCGATTTCCGCGAGAAGGTCGCGGACTTCAGGACGTCCTCGCAGGTGATCGAGCAGGATCTGAGAGGCCTCGAGGAATTTACGCTCGTAGGTGAGCCCCTCGCGGCTCTTTTTCGCAACCTTCTCTCGACCGACATTGAGGTCCTCTTCCACCGCTTCGGCATAGCGACTGAGTTGGGTGCGGAGTTCCTCGATCTGCTTACGGAGATCCGCCGCGGCGGATTGTCGTCCCTCGCGGCGGCGCTTGCGGTTTTCCACCCAACTCGATTTGGAGTCGACTAGAGCGCGCGCTGCCCCCGCGCGCTCGAAGAGGGTGCGTGAGCCTTGCCCTAGCTTTTCTGCGTGGTCCGCGGCAGCAATGTGCTCCTTGGCTGACTTCTTGACTTGCGCAAGCTCTCGGAGCGCTTGATCCTCCTCTTCTCCGTACGTCTGCGCTTCTCGGAGCGCTTTGGACTCTTCCTGAGCCAGCTCTTCTACTTTGCGGCCAATCTCTGCCCTGAGGGCGCGACCTCGGCGTTCCAGCGCCTCGAGCTTACGCGTGTGGCTCGAGATCTCGCCCTCGAGACTGTTGGCCTTTGCTGAGACCTCCCAGATCACACTGAGTGCTCGGGCGACTTCCTCGGGAATGCTGGCTCCAGGATAGGCCCGGCTCACCATGCGGGAAAACAGTCCGGCGCGGCCCGCCCACTCGGTGACGCCGAGAGCCTTCACCGGTGGAGAAGGAGCGGGGGCTTGTGCCGTGCTGTCTCCCTGCGGGGGAGAGTGAGCGGCTTTCTTGGCTTCCCAGGCTGCGGCGCTTGGGAGAGAGCGCTGCAGACGCTTCAGCTCCTCGAGCAAGTGATGTCCATCCCGGTAGCGCTTGCGGGCATCTTTTTCGAGAAGTCGGAGGACGATGCGTCGGGCGTCATCGTTGCAGTCTTTGCGAATCGTTGTTGGATCGGGAGCCTGCGCGCTCCTTTGCATTTCCAACAACGTTTCGCGATCCCCGGCGCGGAAGGGCAATTGGCCGGTAAGCATTTCGAAGAACAGAATTCCCAGAGCGTAGAGATCCGACGGAGGGGAAGCCTGCTCGCCCCGGGCTTGCTCCGGGGACATATATTCAGGGGTTCCGAAGACCGCTCCCTTGGGAGCCAGTCTCGGATCGTGAGCTAGGGCAGCGAGACCGAAGTCCAGGATTTTTACGAAATCTGGCCGGCCGCCGCGAGAAGTGAGCAATATGTTGTCGCTTTTGAGATCACGATGAACAACTCCCAGATCGTGAGCTCGGGACAGCGCGGCGCCCATTTGCTCGATAATATCGACTGCGCGATTGATGGGCATCGGACCCTTGGCTAGCTCGCTGGAAAGGGGGGTTCCAATGAGGTACTCCATCACGAGGTAGAGTTCCCCATCGTCGGTTTCGCCGATGTCGTGAATATCGATAATGTGCGCGTGATCGACGCGATTGGCTGCTCGCGCCTCTCTTAGCATCCAGGCGCGCAGGTGAGTTTCCCCTCTCAAATCAGGGCGGATGAGTTTCACGGCGACGACGCGATCAATGAGGACGTGCCTGGCTCGGTAGACGATGCCCATGCCGCCTTCGCCGATGCGCGTCTCGAGCCGGTAGCGACCGGCGATCACACGTCCCAACGAAGGATCGTCTTTTTTGGACTTCTTTCGAGCGCTCTGCGTCATCTGGATTGCTTTCAGAAGGTCAACAAAAATACAGGAACGAGCATCTGCGTAGTGTTGGATCCTTCGAGTCGGTCCCGCAGCTTTCGGGAGTGTACTGAAGAGGGTTTCATAGCGGGCGCCCGGAGCGCTAGAGAATCTCCATAGTATTCTGAAAAGGAGTGGGTGCGGGTCAGCCGGACACCCGCTGTGTGGGTAGCGATGACGCCTTCCTCACGGGCCGCGGGGGCGCGGTAACTCGTTGCGCTGAGGACGGCAATGGTGGTGGGAATAGCGAGGAGGACGCCACTCACAAGGAGGGTCATCGATAACGGGGTGTTACCTGCTTGATCCGACTCGAGACCGACAAAAGCCCCACCAACGGCTCCTGCTCCCCCACCCACGAGATAGAGCCACTTCGGCTTCACACCAAAGCCGGCCTCGATCAGCATCGCGAGCTCCGCACCGAGGACAGCTCCACCAATGGTTCCGCGGGCGCCGGGAGAGACGGCCGTGGTGTCAACCTGTGCTGCGCCTCGCGAGCTCATCCCAAGCACGACGAGAGAGGCCGCCAGCCCGCAGGCCCTCGCGCGGTGTAACCAAGTCATTGAAACTGTTCCTTTTTCTGCCACGAGCACGGCGGGCAGGACGCGCCAAGACGCTTGTCTCAGCATATCAACGTCGGTGAGCTCGGGAAACCGTCCTGGTCGAATCAAGTGCGTGGGCTCCTGACACGGGAGCTTTGCCGTGGCGGTCCGTCGCGATCTGCTCTTCTTTGCGGCAGCCAAGGCTTTCTTTGCCGCGACGGAGGAACGGGCAAGGCCCTCGAGCTAAAAACGTCGGCTTTCTCGGATGTGCCGAGGAAATCGTTCGGTTTTCTAGCAATTGCCGCCACAGAGTCCGGGTGATAGAAGCTCGGAGCTATGTCCATCGGCCCTTGGCAAATTATTCTCATCGCCCTCGTGATCCTGGTGCTCTTCGGTGCCAGCCGGCTGGGGGACATCGGAAAGGGGCTTGGTGAGGGCATCAAGAACTTCAAGAAAGGGATCGCGGATGAGGATCCCAAGTCGCCCGATCAGATCCCGGACGCCTCGAAAACCGAGAGCGAAGTCGTTGATGAAAAGATCGACGATAAAAACCGGAAATCCTGACGATGAGAACGTCGGCGGAACGCGAACTAGCTAGTTCGCATCCACAAATGGATGCGAACCAACAAGCAACAAAGCGTTCGACGG
>CAYTRQ010000191.1:0-10734 GCA_964440025.1 uncultured Polyangiaceae bacterium
CCGCTGTGCAGCTGTTGCCGTCATCGATCTCGGGCGGCGTCCCTGGCTCGCAAACGCCCGACCCATCGCATTGCTCGGCGCCATTGCACGCGTTGCCGTCGCTACACGAAACACCCGCTCCCACTGGCGTGTGAATTACCCCTCCTTCAGGATCACAACTATCCGCTGTGCACGGATTCCCATCGTCGATCTCAGGCGGCGTACCCGGCTCGCAAACCCCGGCGCCATCGCAAACTTCCTCCCCGTTGCACACCGTCTCGTCAGCGCAGCTCGTCCCCGCCGCCACCGGTTCGTGGATCACTCCTGCCTCCGGATCGCAGCTGTCCGCTGTGCAGCTGTTGCCGTCATCGATCTCGGGCGGCGTCCCTGGCTCGCAAACGCCCGACCCATCGCATTGCTCGGCGCCATTGCACGCGTTGCCGTCGCTACACGAAACACCCGCTCCCACTGGCGTGTGAATTACCCCTCCTTCAGGATCACAACTATCCGCTGTGCACGGATTCCCATCGTCGATCTCAGGCGGCGTACCCGGCTCGCAAACCCCGGCGCCATCGCAAACTTCCTCCCCGTTGCACACCGTCTCGTCAGCGCAGCTCGTCCCCGCCGCCACCGGTTCGTGGATCACTCCTGCCTCCGGATCGCAGCTGTCCGCTGTGCAGCTGTTGTTATCGTCGATCTCCGGTGGCGTCCCCGACTCGCACAAGCCCGCTCCGTCGCAGACCTCTTCCCCGTTGCACACCGTCTCGTCGGCGCAGCTTGTCCCCGCCGCCACAGGCTCGTGGATCACTCCCGCCTCGGGATCGCAGCTGTCCGCTGTACAGCTGTTGCCATCGTCCACGACCGGGGGTTCACCGGGAAGGCAGGTGCCCGCTCCGTCACAGGTCTCGATCCCATTGCAGGCATCGTCGTCGCTGCACAGGGCTCCTTCCGCAAGCGGCACGTGAGTCGTCTCACCGGTCACCGGATCGCATTCGTCCGCCGTGCATGGGTTGCCATCGTCTTCCGGAGTGCACTCGGTCGGCACGGGCCCCAACCTGAAGCGATCCAGGTAGTGCGTGGCGCTGCCTTCCGGCGCGTTGACCGCGATCACAAAGCGCAAGTCATCATAGTCCGCCCCATCCAGCGCCTCACGGATCCAGTTGGGCACAGGAAATTCCACGTGCACCCATTGCTGCTTGGGGAGCTCGTTCAACGATCGGTAGCCCAAGTACTGCTGGTAAATCCCCGCAGAAGGCGCATCCACCGTCAACTGCGTATCCCCCGCCCAATAGGGATTAGGGGATTCCTCCGGGATCCAAATCTCATAGCCCACCACCTCGGGCGTCTGCTGGTCGTCCTTGGTGAGCGGCGTAAGGTTGCGCACTCCCACAAAGCCCATTTCCGACAGAGCCAGGGAATAATCCCCTTCCAAATGATGAGTGCTCGACGCAATGGTGCCGCTTCCCGACCAGACTTCCCAGTCAGACAGCTGTTCAAAGCGGATCGTCCTCAATTCAGCCTCGGTCAGCGGCTGGATCTGCTGCCGCGCCGCCGGCGCGGCATCCTGTTGACAGCCCGCAAGCAGCGCCAACAAGGGGAAAAAGAGGGGAAACAGGCGTGCGCAGGCAGAGCTGGTCTGAGTCATGGGGAGTCTCGGGCAAATCGACGAACCGGCGACTCACTCAAGGCGTGAGTCGCAAACCGTTCGACTCACTCGCACACCTGGATCCAACAAGTCCATTGCAAGCGATTGCAAACGAGCGCGTGCAAACCGCCCACAATGAAAAGATCACGGTCCAGCGCAGGAGTGGCTTGCGGAGCGCTGGCAGCTAACTGGTGAGTTTCCTTGGAGTCTTGGCAATTCGGCCAATAGGCCGGAAACTCCGATCGGGGCTCGAAAAAAAATCAAAAAAAATTTGGCCAGTTCCTTGCCTGCCCCCGTCCCCCACCCCCGCTCATCACTCGACCGCCCCCATTCCTCTCATCATCCGATGAGCTCGCGCGATCCTAGATTTTTTAGCCTCTTAGCGCTGCCACGCTCAGTCGAAGTTCCGCGTGGTCGCCACCACACCGGTCGGTCCCCGCCCGTCGTCTTCATTGCCCCACCCACCGGGACCTCCTTCGGCGCCCTCGGCGCTCACATCGGAGAATTGCACGCCGCTTTGGCTGGGCGGCTCGCCCACGAACGCGATCCCGATCTCCGGACCACCGGCTCCGCCGCCCCCGGAGCCTCCAAGACCGCCGGCCCCACCACGACCACCGTCGCACGCCATGTTGCCGCCTCCGGCGGCCATCCCCGGAGCCCCGGGAGCGCCGCCGGCTCCGCCGTCCTGTCCGTCGCCTCCCTCGCCTCCTCTTCCACCGTTGCCCAGATAGATGTTCAAACCATCGAGCTCGACCGTCGACTGATAGCTCACCAGCGCAAAGCTGCCGCCCCCGCTCTGACCGCCCTCCGCGCCAGCACCGGGACAGCCTCCACCACCGCCGGAGCCGCCGCTCGCCCCGGTCACGCAACCGCTGGGCTGGGCCGCACCGCCGCCACCGCCACCACCGCCTCCCACGGTGCCCGGCTCCCCGGACCGGCCAACGGGTGGATAGTACTGCATCGCTTCCAGCGCCCCGATCGGCAACGCGGGCTCGCCGTCGGCTCCCGGAGCCCCCTGATTCCCATTGTCACCGTTGTCACAGCTCGCCTCGCTCTCCCCGGAGCCTCCCCAACCGCCGGTTCCCGGCGCGTCGAGATCCTCCGGATCGGGCACGGGTTGACCAGGATCTCCGTCGGTGCCGGCAATATTGCTGATTCCACCCCCAGCCATACCACCGCGGCCGCCCACGCTCGCCGTTTCTTCCCCGTCGCAGACCGTCGTCACGGCGCTCCCCCCGAGGTTCGCCTCCCCTTCTCCGACGACACACGCATCGGTGCCGGGATTTCCGTCGGCGCCCGGCGCGGCCGGCTCCGTCAGGTCCTGCCCATCCGCGCCCGCAGCGCCGTGACCCGAAGTCAGCCTGGCGTCTTCCAGCACCACACCCTGACTCATCGCCACCCACAAACCAATACTACTTTCTCCCGGAGCCGTCGCGTCGGGACTTTCCAGGTGCACCCGGCTTATGGTGATCTCCTGCGCCTCCTCGATGCGGTGCCCACTGGGATCCTGAGCAATGAGCCAAGCCGGAGAACTGGTGGGGGAAAAGTCGTCACACTCGTAGCCGCCCATGATTTGGACGTTCCAATGCTCGACGTCCATCGCAAGGGTCTCTTGATAGGCCCCCTCGGTCGAGCAAAGGTAGATGTTGGATTCCTGACCCCGGGCCGCATCGAGAGCACGCGTGAGCGTTTGAAACGGCTCACTCTCGGTCCCCGCTGCCTCGTCGTCACCCAGCGGGGAGACATAGATGCCCTGGATCCCCGGGGTGGGGCAGTCGTCTTCCCCGGGGCTGCATTCCCCCGCATTCCTTTGGCCTCCCATGCCCGCAACACCTCCGAGGCTGCCCATCTGGCTACCGCCCGTGCTCGTTCCGCCCGTGCCCCCGGCGCCGCTCGTGGTGCCACCGGTCGAGCTGCTTCCGCCGGTCTGCAGGCCATCGTCCTCCTCCTCGTCTCCGCAGGTCAGAGTTTCCTCACAATCCTCGGCCCGGGACTGGCAGGAGATCCCCCACATCGCGACGGCCATGGCGGGCAAAGCCAGCAAAGGGAGCGGGCTGATGGGCTTCTTGTTCACGGAGGCGTTTCCTTTTTTTTCAACAATCAAAAGCGACCGGAAAGGCTCAAAAACGTTACCCGTCCTGTCGGGTGGAAGGCCACCGAGGGACGCACGGAGCTGACCAGAGGCTCGCTGCGCCTCGCCGCACTCATCCTTGGGGCGCCACTTGCCCGATCCACGGCGTGAGTGCCCTCCTTTTTCTTCGGCCAGACGAGGTAGGTCAAAATCGCACCCGCCGTGAGCGCCCCGCCGGCGGCGAGCCCCACTACACCGATCAGATGAGATTCGTCGGACGACTCCAGGTAACCAACCAACTCATCACAGCGTGCATCACGTGATCCCTCCACGCAGGTTCCGCCGTCCCCCGTGATCTCTTGCTGCAACTCGTCTGCGGCAGTCCCCTGCTCAATCGAATGGACGAAGAACCCCGAGCCCACGGCCAGCCCAGCCAACCCCACCACGCCCATTCCCAGGCTCACCGCCGCCCGCCCCTTGGAGTCCCTGGGCTCCTCGGCCACGGGATCATAGGCTCCTCCCTCCGGGGCACTGTCGGCCTGCGATGGCTCCTCTTCCTCTTCTGGAAACTCCCTTGCGAGGCGACGCTCGGCCATGACCTTTTCTTGTGGAGTCAGTCGAGACGCCACCTCCTCGAGGATGAGCACGTACTTCTCACGATTCTCTTTCAGCGTCGAATCCGTCGGATGCAGCTTCAAGCACTGAGTGAGGTGGACATAGGCAGAAACGTCGTCGGGGATCTGCTCTTCGGTGCGGCCCCAGTTGCACATGGCGTCAAAGGAGGGGTCCGCCTCGTAAGAACGCTGGTAATGGTAGCGCGCCGCCGTGAGTCGCCCCTCCTCGAAAGCCATATTACCTTTGTGATATTCGACCCGCGGATCCACCTCCTCACCCGAAGCTTCCGGGGGAGCGCCCCGCCAATAGTCCGAGCCAAAGTCCGGTGGCTCGGATGCAGAAGCGCCAACGTCCGCCTCGCCGTCCGCCCCTTCAGAAGACTCGCCCGCTGCGCTCTTGGTGGACCCGCCAGGGGACTCGTCCTGCCCGGCCTGCGCCCAAAGCGGCGAGGGGGGCAACAACAAGGCGGCCAACCAACAAGCAGCTAGTTTGTTCGCGGCGCGAAAAGGCCACGCCGTCGCCCGCCCGTTTCGGAACGAGGACGGTCGACTCCCCTTCTCACGCAATGCTCGGTGCGGGGCGATAGCGGGCGACCCCGTTTTTGCCCCTTTTTTTGCCGTCGAACAATTTGTTGCTGGCTGGTTCGCATCCATTGGCGGATGCACACCAGCCAATCCAGGAGACAAGGAGGGAGATAAGGACAAGCGTTTTCTGTTCATCGGAGCCAAAGTTGTCGGTCTTCGGACAGCTCGGAGTCATCCGACTCCTCCTGGCCCGCCGAGCTGGAAGGATCGGACGCCTGCCGAGACGGTGCCGACCGGGTCCCCTCTTCGACCGAGGAAGAGCTCGCAGACGGAGATCTCACCGAGCTCTGCGAGGAAGAAGAGGAAGAACTCCCAGGCGCTGCATCCGGCGCGGGCGCATTGCTGGAGGGCTCGGCAGCGCCTGAAGCAGGAGTATTTTGATCCCCGGAAGCGTGCTGCTCGGTGTCTGTCGGAGGCGCGACCATTTGGATCACGGTGGGAGCGGGACGCGCATCCGTTTGGGTCGCGGCAGCGGCGGCCGGCGCCCGAGACCTGTTTGGGGTCGGAGGCGATGGCGGCCGCTCCGAGCCCGGCGCCCGGACCCCCGGCTCCGTGGTCGGCGAAGCACTGGCCGGGGCTTTTTGGGTGACGCCCTGTGGCACATCGAGGTAGCCGGGCTGGCCATCGATGCCGTTGTCCCAACGCACGGTGTCCGGAGAGTTGCCGAGCCCATACTCCACAAACAGAGCTCCCAGGCACCCCGCGGCGAGAGCGAGGAGCCCGATCACCACGAAGAGCGAGTACGGCGGGCGGCTTGGAAGGCCGGCGGCACGGATTTCACCCTCGGAGATACTGGAAAACGACCGCGAACGATAAGAGAGGCTGGGCTCGGTGCGGTAGCGGTGATTTTCAGCGACCACGGTATTGGAGAGCTTGATGGGAGAGCGCGTCGCTTTGTGATCCGTTGGAGGGGCCACCGTCTTGATCCCAATGTAGGCGGCCGCAGCCTGGCGTCCGTCGGAGACGCGGTTGAGCCCCCCACCAGGCACCGTTTGCTGCAAGGCATGTCGGTACGAGGTCGGTGGATGTGAGGGCGCGGAGGAGGCACTCGAATCATCTCGCGACTCGACCGGATCGACGGCCGGAGGGGGCGAGGAGAGGGACGAGGGGGGCGCCTCAAGCGATGAGGCGTCCGTGGGGGGCGCCTCGAGCTCGGGGAGCGTCTCCATACGGTCGCGCCGGTGCTCCGTCTCCAACTCCTGCGAGGAAGGAGGGGGTCCCGGCATGCCCGGCTTGGTCCTACGCTTATCCCCTTGCATGATGCCTCTGATTCGATGCCGATCCTGCTCGGCCACTCAATGACCGAGCGCGATTGCCGAGCAACCCTTGCACCCCGCCAAGCGAGCCCCAATAGCGCCGACCTTTGATCATTGACTCAGTCGGTTCTTCCTGCAGGCCGACGATGGAGCGCAATCGTTGGGGTGCACCAGCGGCCCGGTCCTGTCAAGTTGGGCCTCGGTTGTCGTCCGGGGGAAGTTCAGCGGACTTCGAGGTTCCTCGCAAGCGGCACTCGAGCCCTCCCCAATTCCTTTCGGGAGCGATCACTTCTTGGGAATTTTGATCTTCTGCCCCGCCCGCAGGGTCCACTTACGGTTGAAGCCGTTGGCTCGTTCGATGGACGTGACGGTGACCCCGTGGCGTTTGGCAATTTCGGAAAGGGTGTCCCCACTCTTGACCTCGTAGGTGATCGTCGCAGGGCGCCCCGGCCGACGCGCTGAGCTTCCTTGAGGGATCACCAGCTTTTGCCCAATTCGCACCATGCTCTTGGTGGTCAGACCATTGGCCCGCGCCAGGGCACTGAGCTTCACGCCGTGCTTGAGCGCGATACCGCCCAATGTTTCGCCGGAGCGCACCCGATGGGTCTTCGGACCACTGCTTTTCTTGCTGCTCGATCCCGAGGAGCTCTTCTTCGAGGAGGGGATCGTGAGCTCTTGGCCAGTCCGGATAGGTTGCTTGAGGCTCATGCCATTCATCTCGGCAATGGCCCGAGCACTGACCCCGTATTTGACCGCCAGGCCGCTCAACGTGTCACCCCGACGCACCGTATGCTTGCGCAGCTTTTTCTTTTTGGTCCGACCCCGGGGCACCTTCAATTTGTCGCCCGGGTAGATCGGTTTGCTTTGGCTCATGCCGTTCATCTTGGTGATGACGGCCACGCTCGTGCCATGCTGACGGGCAATCGAGGTGAGGGTCTCTCCCGAACTCACGATGTGATATCGTGGCATGGGCTTTTGCCAGGGATCTTGCCAACCTTGGGGATAGATCTCGATGGCACTCCGTCGCTCGGGCACGAGGTAATGGGCCGCGGCCAGCCTGACCTCCTCTGGTGAGAGATCGAACGGCATCTCCGAGGACAGAGGGGAAAGGATCTCCTCGGCTGCCTTGCCGCGAAGCACCCCTTCGCTCAGGGCCTTGGCTCGCCCCTGGGCGGTCAGCAACCGGTCGGCGCGCTCCTGACTCAACCGCTGGAGCGTCTCCTGAAGCTCGCTCGCCTTGGGTCCCTGCTTGGCGAGCTTGCGCACTTCGGACTCGAGGAGCTTCTCGATCGTGCCGAGCGATCGACTCCCCGTGCCGGTGAAGCGCAGCCGAAGCAAGCGAGGTCCACTGCCGCTCTCGCTCGAGAGCTCGAGCTTCCTCGCGGCCTTTCCAGGTCCCACCAAGCGTGCCCGCAACCTGTCTTCACTGGTCACGGTGGCCAGCGCCGCTTCCAGTGCCAGGCCTTCTTTCCCCTCGGGAGCCACCCAGCCATACCACGCAGCGGGGCGGTTGGCGGAGCGATCCTCGGCCATGCTAAACCGACTGGTCGTCTGCTCGATCAGGTCGGGCTCGGGGGGGGCTGCCTTGTCCCCAGGACGCACGGGGGAGAGATGCTCGGTCACGAGCCGCTGGGCCACCTCAGGCTCAAATCCTCCGCTGATGGTCACGACACTGCGCGCGGCGACATAGGATTCCTCGTGCAGCTCACGCAAGAGCGACAGATCGATCTCACTGAGCTCATTGGAATTGGGCAGCTCGGGGTGGGCGTACTCGGGGGTGCCCAGAAATGCCATTTGCCGCAGGCGCCGCGGAGCACGACCGTCCTTGATATCTCCGTCGAGGCGTTCGGAAAGCGCAGCAAGGCGCTCGAGTGCTTCGGAGCGCGCGCGCTGGGTGAGCCCAAACCGGGTATACCGGCCACCGGTCACCCACAGCGCCAACGGCAACTCGCTGGCCGGCGCCGTGGTACAAAACGTGGCCAGATCGCGAGTCACGAACACTTCACTTTGTCCGCCCCGGCTCTTCACCAGTTGTTCGTAGTTTTTGCGGCTATTGCTGTAGCCACCGGGCAACAGCACCTCGGCCAGCATGCGGTAGGCCCCCGGAGCCTCCGGCGGATCCCAGCGCGAGCCGGCGTCCACACTCATGCACACGCTCACTTCCGGAGCGCCGGGATTGGGTTGCAGAATGACGCGCAAGTCGGACGGACCGGTGATCTCTTGGATTTCGGTCACGCTGCTCGAAGAACCAGAGGCATCGCTTGCTGCCCCGGAGGCCTCAACGCCCTCCTGATCGATGCTCTCATCGCCCTCCCGCCGCTGGCCTTCAGGGCCCCCCTGGGAGGACTCTTGGCCAGATTGGTCGCCATCTGCTGTTGGCTCGGCCTGAGCGGCGCCCGTTGAGGACTCTGTGTTCTGCGCGGCGTCCGTTGGTTGTGCGGCCTGCGCAGCTGTGAGCTGCTTGGTCTGCTGCGCGGTGCCTGTCAGCTGCTCGGTCTGCCGTGCGGCCTTCGGGGCCTCGTCGGCGTTTTTGGTGGATGACTGCGCTCCCTCACTTGGACCGGTGAAAAGAAGAACCGATCCCAGCGGAGCCAAGCTTCGGAACAGGCAAGCGCGAACCTTCTGAGCAAACGAGTGCACCACGACTTCCCGGCGTTAGCAGCCTGGAGCCCGCTGGGCCAAATTCCGACCCCGCCAACCGAAACCCATCGTTCCCAGCACACCCGTCCTCGCGATCCCTTTCCACCGGACACGGGTAAATTTCGCCCGACACTCGAATTCCGCCCGACAGCCCCCCGACTCCCCCGAATTCCGCCCCACCCCTCAAATTCCGTCCCGACGCACGGGGCGCCCCACTCCATCCAACACGAGCCCCGTCGCTGGTGTAAAAAATCGTCCTCGGAGCGCTCGGAATGGCCTCCGGGAATGGACGCAGCGTGATTTTCATACAACATCGGGGCCATGGACCACTTGAAACGCAGGCCCGGCTGGCTTGCGGCGTTCGCTCTTGCCGCGTGTCTTTGGGCAGTTCCGGCAGCAGCGAAGCCGAAGGTTCACACCGTGTATTCTGGCCAGCGGCTGGGCTCGATCGCAAAGAGATACAACGTCAGCATCGCTGCGATCTGCAAAGCCAACGGTATCAAGCGCCGAGATCCCATCCATCCCGGACAGAAGCTCGTCATTCCCGGCACCGAAGCGCCGGACTCGGATGACGACAACAAGAAAAGCGGGGGCAAAGCCGGACCACCTCGGATCCACGTGGTCGCCAAGGGCCATACCTTGAGTGCCATCGGTGGCCGCTACGCCGTGACGGTCTCGGCGATCTGTCACGCCAACGGCATCAAGAGAAGTCATGCTCTCAAGGTGGGTGAGAAGCTCGTCATTCCCCACAAGAATGATCGAGACGGGAGCTACGCGCGCAAGCTGCGCCTTCAAGGAAAGCTCGATGACAAGCTCGAGGACGACTCATCGCATGGCAAGAAGAAAAAGTCGTCCCGGAGCAAGCGAAGCTGGGCTCCCTACGTCAAGCCGGCGTGGCGCCGTGGCTATATCAAGATCCGCCGCTACGGCCGCTCTTGGGAGGGGTATGTCATTGGCCCCAAGGAGCAGGTCCTTGGCCACGCCAGCAACAAGATCAACTACGTCATGGGCACCCGGGAAGGCGGTCCGCGGGTCGATCCCCGATTGATCCGGTTGATCGCCCATGTCAGTGACAAGTTTGGTGGAAGGCAGCTGCGCATTGTCAGCGGCTACCGCACCAAGAGCTACGTGGCCGCTTCCAAGCACAAAGAAGGGCGCGCCATCGATTTCAGTATTCCAGGCATTCCTAATGAAGCGCTCCGCGACTACCTGCGCACTTTGGATGACGTGGGCGTCGGTTACTATCCGAACTCCAGCTTCGTCCACTTGGATGTGCGAGGCTACAACGCCTATTGGGTAGACTACTCCGGTCCAGGAGAACCACCCCGCAAACGGCCGCGTGGTTCCAATCAACCTTCCAAGCAGGCCAAATCCGGGGATCGCAAGAAGAACGAAAGCGAAGCCTCCAATCGGGACTCCAAAGAAAAGAAATCCCCCCCGTCGAAGTCTTCCCAACGCGGGAAGGACGGCAAAGCCAAATCAGATAACGGCGCCACGGGCGATCATGAGAAAAACGGCCGTGCAAAAAGCGGTAGTGCCAAAGATGGCTCCGCCAAGGACGGGAAGGCACGAAACACCGATTCCCGAGACAAAGTCGCGCAGGCCGCGGAAGAGGACGTCACCAGCGCCGAGGATTAGACCTTAAACAAGAGCCTCCCTCCCCGTCTACGTGAAGCCGCCCAACCCAGCCGAATCCGTCCTGGAAAATACGCCTGGTTGCCATCGTCGCCGATCTCTCCCTCGTGACCGAGCCCTTCCTGGGGCTTTCTCTTTCTCAGCCCGCGACCCGATTGGTCGGCGGCAGTCCGGCCGAATTTCTCGATTCCGTCACCGACGAGACGGGGTGGCCGGAGCGGGATG
This sequence comes from uncultured Polyangiaceae bacterium, assembly GCA_964440025.1. GTDB lineage: Bacteria > Myxococcota_A > Polyangia > Polyangiales > Polyangiaceae > NIC37A-2. The sequence goes on from CAYTRQ010000191.1 coordinate 10,651, forward strand.
GGAAGAACGGAGATCATTTCCGCGATCTCGGCTCGAGGCGATGGCTCCGGCCGCCCGCATCGATGCTCGTTTCTCCACAGCTGG
>CAYTRQ010000192.1:0-10721 GCA_964440025.1 uncultured Polyangiaceae bacterium
GAAGGACTCGACCGGAGCGTACTGCTTCGCGACGGCCCGGATCAGGCCGCGGTCGAACGGGCAGGGGTAGGGGTTACGGCAGACGACGCGGCCACGCCCGGCCTCGACCTTCTCGAAGCGGTAGTGGCCGATGTCGCCGCCCCGGTGGTTGCGGTGGTAGGCGTCGTCGATGGAGCGCAGGCCGTCGGCGACGCCGGACATTCCGTCGGGCCATCTGGCGACGTCCGGAATCTGCTCGCCCAGCCGATCCAGCAGGTGTGGCTCCAGTTCCTCGGCTATCGTCGCCAGCACGTCGAGTTCGGCGGCCTGCGGGTACCAGTCGTCCGGTTCCGGGTCGTCGATAGCCTGCTCCGAGAGCACCCTCCGAACGCGCGTTCGGTACTCCTCGCGGAACCGCGATAGCCCCTCCTCGATGGCGATGATGACTCTCCCGCGGGCCTCGACCCCCTCCTCGAACGGTTCGTACGCGGCCATGGTGCGAGCGGCGTCGCTTCACACGCCGTATCGTCCGGTTGTCAATAAACGTTCGTACCGTCGAAGCGGCGGCGGGCTCACCACAGCGCTTTTCTGTGGCCAGCCGAAACGATCCTCGAGATCCAGCTCCGCAAAAGCCAGCACGAAGGCTCGCGCTCGAACGAGCAGCCCAGCAACAAGCTCGATTCATCGTCGGCGCCCGCAACTGGCAGCTCCTCGGCTTTCACCTCGAAAAGAGCGCCGGCTCCCTAGGAGTCTTTGTCCGACAGGGAGCCCACTGACTCATCACCTTCCCGCAAGGTTCAGTCGGCAGTGCATGCGAGAGCCTTATTGTCTCCTGCCTCGAGCTCCACGTCGCCACAATGGTAACCGCCTCGACATGAAGCGTCCGAACTGCAAGCAAGCAGACAAAGTCCTCCCTCCTCTCCTTCAGCACACACGGTATTTCCTGGACAGTCCGTATTGGCCGAGCATTGCCGTGTGCACAGACCATTGGGGAAGGAATCTCCGCTTTGGCAGCGGGTCACGCAGTCAGTGTCATCTTCGCATGGACCTCCTACTGTCGGGCTCTCGTTGCCCGCTGAGCTTCCACAACCGGTGATCAAAACGAAACCCAGAACAATCAGTGCGGTGCGAACGCCAAACATGGTTCGACACTCCTTTCGTGAGGATGAGCCCCTAAAATAGCCAATCGTTGCACCTCTCCGTCAACCCGGTCTGCTTGAAGGGGCTCCTGGGCCTTTCAATGAGATGGGTCGCCCCTTCGCCGTTCGTCTCCCCCTTGGGTGAGAGCGCAAGGGGGCCCCTCGAGTTGATCCTCCGCCGCTCATGAAAAAGTGGAAGGTTTGCCCTGAGTCACCTCTCTTTCACCACACACAGACCAGACTGCGGAAACAGCTTGCCGGCGCAAAGACGATTCGGTCACGATCACCTGTGCAGACCGCTGGAGGCGAGGACGTACGATCGGCAGGGCGGCAAAGTCTCCAGGATCGAGATCTGCAAGAGCCCTCTCCGTTAAAATCATACTACCCACACCTCTGCGCACCAGCTCCAAAGCGAGCTGAACGCTGTCGATTTCCGCCTCGAGCCGGAGCTCTTCTTCCAACTCCAAAGCATGGCGCTCGAGAAGGGCCCGCACACCGAAACGTGACGAAGGTAAAACCAAAGGCGTCTCAATAACTTTCCGCAAACGAATCGTGCTCTGTCTCGCGAGCAACGACCGACGACTCGTCACGAGATGCGAGCTCTCCTCCCAGAGCTTTCGGGTCATGAGCCCTTGCCCCACCGTCGGCGAGTACAAGATCCCCAGATCGAGGCTGCCGCGAGCAACGAGTTCCCCCAGGGCCCCGCTCAACATAAACACCATATGCAGCTTGATACCGGGAAGCTGTTTCCGCAGTCGTTCCACGAGACCAGCGGTCCAAACAGCGCCCACACTCGGGGACACGCCAATGGACACGCGACCCGTAATGGGGCCTTCATGAATTTCTTCCGAAAGCCCGTCGAGCTCGAGAAGAAGAGTCCTCGCTCTACCTGCCAACCAACGTCCCCGCTCGGTCAACTCCATTCCGCGACCGGTCCTCTCAAATAAAGAGCTACCAACACTATCCTCCAGCAGGTGAATCTGTCGACTGATGGCAGGCTGCGTAAGGTGAAGAGTGCGGCTCGCGCCGCTCAGACTCCCGGCATCGCAAACATGAAGGAACGTACGAAGATGTTCGGAGTTCATCTTCAAAGCAATTTATATCTGGAATTACAGAATTCAATTGGACGCAATGCAGTCCAGGCAGCAGATTCGTCGCCAGGAGTTCGAGACCCGTCCCACGAGAAATCGAGCCAGCCGAAGCCATGCAACAACGACCCACACCGTCACCCTCACCCAGCCACGTTTCCCCCCGCTTGGGGCTCAGCTATGTCTTCATAGCGACCTTCGGACTCTCTCTGAAGGGGATTTGGGCACGTTTGGCCTACGGAGAGGGGTTCGAGGTGACAGACGTCCTCTTCTACCGAGCGGCATTTTCACTTCCGCTCATTGCTGCCATGACCTGGATGCTCCGCTGGCAAAGGGTCAGGGACTCGCGACTCGCCAAGCCGAAGGCTGCGGCAGCCGCTTCGATCACTCGCTCCCGCGACAAGGAGGAGTCCGACACCAACGATCCTGCTCGTTCCGTCAAGGAGCCTGCTTCCACCAGTCAGCCTGTTTCCCGAAAAAACTTCACGCTCTCGGTCCTCTTGGGCGCTCTGTTCTCTCTGGGAATGCTCGCCGACTTCGAGGCAATCCGACATGTGGGCGCAGGAATATCGCGCGTCATCCTATTTGGATTCCCCGTTGTCGTCATGCTGCTCGACGCCGCATTGCTGAGGAAGTCTCCCCCACAAGGAGCCTGGCTCGGGTTCTGTGTAGCCTGGCTCGGACTCTGCGCCGTTGCTCTACTCGGCGAGGGAACCGTTTCCGGCCTTCCCCGCACCATGGGCCTGGCCTGGGCCTTTGCTTCACTTTTGATTTACGGGGCCTTTGTCTGGTGCTCGGGACGTCTCGCTCGCGACATCGGTGCAGCCCGACTGACACTGATCTCGAACGTCAGCACATGTCTTTGTGTGATTGTCGCGGTCGCCATCTTTTCCGAAGGATCGATACCCAGCGCTTCTCATCAAGCTCTCGGCTGGGTGCTACTCATGGTAGCAGTGTCAACTGTCGTCCCTTACTACCTCATGAATGAAGGCATCGTGCGACTTGGAACAGCCAGGGCCAGTCTTCTTGCCATGCTGGGCCCCGTGGTCACCCTCACCGCCGGTTGGTTCGTCTTGAAAGAACCAATCAACACGCTCCAACTCGTCGGAGTCATCGGAGTCTTGGGCGGTGTCTGGCTGACACGTCAACAGCTCCCGCCCCGCGTCTCAGCAAGAAACGCGGCTCATCGAACAAAGTGACGGAATCAGCTCAGCCGCCGCTCACGGGTGAGCGGTGCGCCCTCCGAGCTGCCTCGCTGGGGACATCACTCCGGATGCTCATTGTGATAGGCTTCAATGCTCTCACGACTAATGGTTACACGGAGAGAGCCAGCTTTCTCGATTTTTGCCTGACAGCCCAGGCGAGATTCAAGACGCACATCAAAGGCCTTATCGAGGATATCTTCCTCTTCTTCCTCCGCCTCGCTGAGAAGCTCGTCTCCTTCCTCAACGTAGACATGACAGGTCGAACAGGCACACACACCACCGCATGCGTCTCCTTCCGGCGCCCCGACCTTGCGTGCCGCATCGAGAATGCTCGTGCCAAGAGGAACGTCAACCGAAAGGTCTTGATCGACGAAGTGAACGTGGGCTGTCTTTTCGGAGTTCTCTGACATGACTTTGTCCTATTCGCCCCCGTATTTTTCTTGGAAACGCATCTTCGCGCCGCTGCGCGGCAGCGAGATATTTTCAACGACGCCGCTCATTGAGGTCCCTTCTGCGCGCGGTTGCGCTCATGTTCTTCCACGTGGGCATCCACGCCGCGGGCGGTTTTGACCGTTTCTCCCACCTGCTCGACTCCTTGCCCAGCCAACGCCTGCGCGATAGCGCGATTCATCCGACGCCCGGCCCAGGCGTGGGTCGCTTCCTCCAGGGCTTCAGTCCGAGCACTGATCAGCGAAGCCTTCTTGCCGGCTTCTGCTTCTTTGTCGAAACTAGCGCGCAACTCTGAAAGAGCCTGCTCGATTCTTTGCCTTTCTGCGTCGTCCAGGAGTTCGGCATCGCTTTCCAATGACTTCTCCGTAGCGGAAATGACCCGCTCGGCCTCCACGCGAGCATCCGACAATCGACGTGCATCGAGGTCCTCTTCGCCGTGGTCGAGCGCGTCGATGAGCATGTCTTCGATCTCGTCCTCGCTCAGCCCATAGCTGGGCTTCACTTCGATGCGCTGCTCCTTCCCTGTCGTCAGTTCTTTGGCACGAACCTCGAGCAAACTGTTTTCGTCCACGTAGAAGTTGACCTCGAGGCGCGCCATTCCCGCCGGCATAGGAGGGATCCCTTTGAGCGTGAAACGAGCCAAGCTCCGGCAATCCGGTGCCAGCTCGCGCTCCCCTTGCACCACGTGGATTTCGAAACCCGTTTGATGGTCGGCGTAGGTCGTAAAGGTCGACCGCGCCCCGGCGGGGATCGTCGTGTTGCGGGGCAAAATCTTGTCCACGCCCCCGCCCATGGTTTCGATTCCCAGAGAGAGAGGGAGCACATCGAGCAGCAGAACTTCTTCAGCTTCACCAGACAGTGAAGCCGCTGACAAGGCAGCCCCATAAGAAACGACCAGATCTGGATCGAGATCGTAGAGCGGCTCCTGCCCCAAGAGCTCAGCAACATAGCGCCGAACGATGGGCATTCTGGTGGAGCCCCCCACGAGAATGACCCCGTCGAGATCGCTCGCAGTCACCCCGGCGTCCCGCAGAGCTCGACGGCACGCGCGTCCTGTGCGCCCCAGAAGCGGCTGCGACCACTCCGCCAGCTCATTCTTCGTCACGTTAAAGGTGACCTCGCCTCCCCCTTTGACCGGAAGAATGACGTCAGCCGAGTCTTGCTCGGAAAGGGCATGCTTTGCCTTCCGCGCCGCGCCAAGCACCAACGAAAGAACTTCGCCCGGCGCACTCTCTTCCTCCGAAAATCCCATGCGAGGGAGCATCCGGCGCGCGATCAAGCGATCGATATCGTCTCCTCCGAGCTGGCTATCGCCTCCCGTACTTCGTACCTGAAAAACCCCATCGTCGAGCGAGAGCAGCGTGATATCGAAAGTCCCTCCGCCCAAGTCATAGACCGCAAAGAGTCCGCTTTTTCCCTTATCGAGGCCGTAAGCCAGGGCCGCAGCTGTCGGTTCGTTGATGAGACGCAGGACCTCGACCCCCGCCAGCTTGGCCGCATCTCGCGTTGCCTGACGCTGCGCGTCATCAAAGTAGGCCGGGACGGTGATCACCGCTCCGCCGACATTGCCGAGTTGGTCGCTGGCGCTCTGCTTGAGACTTTTGAGAATCTCCGCGGACACCTCGACGGGAGACACGCTGCGATCCCCCAAGTCGAAGCGCACGGTGCGCGCTTCCTCTTCTGTCTTCGGTTTCACGAGCGTGACGTGGGAGAGATCGTCCGCGGAGTGGTCATGGTAACCTCGTCCCATGAAGCGCTTGGCGCTTTGAATCGTTCGCTGGGGCTCGCGCTCGAGATAACTTCGGGCGCCCTCCCCCACGATGACGACACCGTGATCTCCATAATGCACCACGCTTGGAAGCAGCGGAGTCCCGTCGCACGTAACCAGGGCATACGGCCGCTCGTCACTGACGGCCGAAACGATGGAATGAGTCGTCCCCAGATCGATACCGATAGCTCTCGGCGGGGCCTTGGGATCGAAGATATCGAGTAGCACTTATCGCTTTCTGATCGTCGAAATGGTTTTCAAATGGTTTGGAGGGAGGGAGAGACTCCCCTTCCGAGCTCGTTTGCTCGAGGCTCAAGGAAGATCATCGACGAGTGCGTCGGCCTCATCCAAAAAACGTCTATAGTAACGAAGAACGGCCAGCTTCTCTGCAATGACGGGAAGGAGGTCAACGGCTCCGTCATGACTCTGGCCGAGAGCCTGGGAAAATAGTTTGGAAAGCTCATCCATGACGGTCTTCTGGGCGCTGCGCACTTGGTCCGCCAGAGCTTCGATGCGCTCGGCGTCCTTCTTAGCGCCAGCTTCTCCCAGGTTTTCGCGCAACTCCATGATTTCCATCAAAAAACCCGGATCTGCTTGGCTTTCTGGAGCTTGCCCTGACGGATGTAATCGCTCAAGCAGCAATTGGCCGCGCGCCAGTGGATCCTGAAGAGTCCGAAACGCCTCGTTGACTTCAATCGCACGACCGAGGGCCGCCCGCCGCTCGCTCGAGGGGCGCGAGGCGTAGCGATCGGGATGAAGCGCGCGGCTGAGGTCTCGGTGCACGTTCCCCAACTGCCGCGTATCAACGTCAAAACGGGGCTCGATCCCGAGAAGATCGAAAGCATCAGGCATGGCAGGAGTTGACTACTAGCGGACGGTGAAGGAATGTCCGCAACCGCAACTTGAAGCCTCGTTGGGATTTTTGAACTTGAATCCCTGGAACATGAGGGTTCTCTCGTAGTCGAGCGCACTGCCAGCCAGGTAGATCATGCTCTTTTTGTCGATAACAAAACGCACACCATCTACCTCGTAGGCATAGTCGCGAGCCCGCGGCTCTCCATCCTCGAACTGAATCGCATAGCCAAATCCAGAACAGCCTCCGCCTTTGATTCCCAAACGAACTGCGGCATTGGGTGTTCCTCGTTTAGCCAACTTTTCTCGAGCATAGACAGCCGCGGCTGGCGTGATCGTGACTCCCTTTTGAGGAGCCCGCGCAAGCGCCTCCGCCCAAGCGCTCTCCGAAGAACCAGCGTTCTCCGAAGAAGACGTCGATGCGCCGCGACTGGAACGGCTCTTTGCCTCTGCCTGAAGAGAAGCTGACATTACCCCGACTTGCTTTCTGCTAGGGCCTCCTGGGCCGCCTTCTTCTTACGAAAGTCTTCGATGGCGCTCTTGATCGCGTCCTCTGCCAAGACCGAACAGTGGATCTTCACCGGCGGGAGATTGAGCTCCTCGGCAATTTGGCTGTTCTTGAGGGTCTCGGCTTCGTCCACCTTCTTGCCTTTGATCCACTCTGTCGCCAGAGAGGAGGAGGCAATCGCCGAACCGCAACCGAAGGTCTTGAAGCGCGCGTCCTCAATCACTCCGTCGTCAGACACGCGGATTTGAAGACGCATCACGTCGCCGCAGGCGGGCGCACCAACCAGCCCAGTTCCGACGCTGCCATCTTCTTTGTCCAAGGTACCGACATTCCGCGGATTTTCGTAGTGCTCGATGACTTTTTCACTGTAGGCCATGATAATTTCTCTTTGGGTTCGATGAAGGCTCCATCCAACGGGAGCAAACGGGCGAAACGGCAGCGCTCAGTGCGCCGCCCACTGGATCGATTTCAGGTCGATGCCTTCCTTATGCATCTCGTAAAGCGGTGACATATCCCGCAAGCGATTCACACTCTTGACGACGAGATCGGCAACGAAGTCAATTTCTTCCTCCGTGTTAAAGCGCCCAATTCCGAAGCGGATCGACGAATGGGCGAGTTCTTCGTCCAAGCCCATCGCCCGAAGCACGTAGCTCGGCTCCAGACTCGCGCTCGTACACGCTGATCCGCTCGAAACCGCCACGTCCTTGATCGCCATCATGAGACCTTCCCCTTCAACGAAGGAAAAGGAAAGATTGAGATTTCCTGCAAGGCGATGCTCGGGGTGACCATTGAGGACCACCTCCTCAACGGAATCGGTGATCTTCTTATGAAGACGTTCGCGCAGGGACAAGATGCGAGCGTTTTCAGCTTCACCTTCCTCCATGAGGATTTCCGCCGCCCGAGCAAATCCAATAGCCCCAGGCACGTTGAGCGTTCCGGAACGATTACCCCGCTCGTGACCGCCACCGTCCATTTGCGCAGACAGCCTCACACGAGGCTTTCTGCGTCGAACATACAAGGCACCGATCCCCTTGGGTCCGTAGATCTTGTGCGCGGTGATCGAGGCAAGATCGACATTCATCTTCTGAACATCAAACGGGGTCTTCCCCACGCCTTGGACCGCGTCAACATGAAACAGGACTCCCTTTTCACGGGTGATCGCCCCGATTTCCGAAATGGGTTGGATCGTGCCCACCTCATTGTTGGCAAGCATGATCGTGACCAAAATGGTCCGATCGGTGATCGCTGCTCGGACGGCCTCAGGGTCCACGCGGCCGGTCGTGTCGACAGGAAGGTATGTGACCTCATAACCTTGCCTCTCAAGACGCTTGCACGAGTCGAGCACCGCTTTGTGCTCGATCACCGTGGTGATGATGTGATTGCCCTTCTTGGCGTAGTACTCAGCCACGCCCTTGATAGCGAGATTGTCCGCTTCGGTAGCGCCCGAAGTGAAGACAATTTCTTTCCCGGATTCGGCCCCCAGGAAACGAGCCAAGGTTTCCCGGGCATCTTCGACAGACGCCTCGGCTTCCCACCCGAACCGATGGGTCCGACTGGCGGCATTGCCAAACGCCGTCAAAAAATAGGGTTCCATTGCGCGCAACACACGCGGATCGGTGGGCGTGGTGGCGTGATAATCCATGTAGATGGGAAGCTGAATGCTCATGATCTTCCTAAGAGGAGGAAATAGTGGAATGGGGAAAAACGAGAGGGAAGCCTATCCCTCGGAAAAACTCAGTGTGAAAAACTCAGTGCCTGGAAAACGAACATCTCAACTCACATGAAGGCCAGCCACGAGTGGGGGTTGCTCCGGCTGGTCGATATGACGTCCGCAGCTGGGGCAGGCCGCGGTGTCCACGTCAGAACTGCAGGCGCTTTGGCAAGCGTCGAGATAGGTCAAACTGGAAAGGAGCTCACGTTCCAGTCGGTGAAGCTCCTTGAGCTTTCCTTGCACGGCGGCAAGTCGCTCCATGTAGACGGTCCGCAGCCGCGCGGCAGCTTCTACCGCACTCCCCGCCGCCTCCTGCTCTCGAACAATGGCTTGGATCTCGGGAAGAGAAAATCCCACAGTCTGAAGCTTGACGATCCAACGCACGCGCTCGACCGAATCAGCATTGAACAGACGAAAGCGACCGCGTGTTCGCTCGACCGGGCTGAGCAAGCCCATCTTTTCGTAAAGATGGAGCGCCCGGACCGTTTTTCCCGTCAGCTTGGCGAGCTCTCCCACCTGCAAGACTTCCGAAGCCTCGGGAGAACCTCCCCACCTCTCTTGCGTTTCGCTGAGGGCCCCTTGCTCCAAAGAGCGCTGCTCCGAAGAGCGCTGCTCCGAAGAGGCTCCCTGCTGCGACGAAGGGTGCTGCGGTGAAACCAGCCCCGAAGGCGCCTTGTTCCGCCCTTGAACGGTATCGAGAGCTCCCCCATCTGCCTGAAGATCTGAAAACGCACCCCACCGACTCTCTCGGTGATCGAAAGAATCGTGAACGATGGCCAGATGACGGTGCGACTTGGTGGTCATGGGGAGGACTCAATCGAACCCTTACGTTTGGGTCAGGGTTGATGCGGATCATGTAATCCCCCAACGGCTTGCTGTCAAAAGCGACGAGCATGCGTTGCTTGAAAATTTGGACCAAACATGAAGTTTGCCTCCATGATCCACTATAGGTGTAAGTCTTGAGGCTGCTTCTCTGACTCTTCGGGATTACTCGCTTTCTTCCCCGCTCGTCCGAGTCCCCTCCGAATACCCAGGTGGAACGCGTCGCCCCCAAATCGTGGCCAGAACACTGCCATAGAGACAATGAACCACCGCGCTGACTGCCGGCGTCACAGCGACCAAAGGATCGGGAAAGCTCGCACGCGCAAGCACGACGCCAAGACCGGAATTCTGCATCCCGACCTCGATGGAAACGGTCCGGGCCGCAGTACCAAAACCGGTTTTGACCCCGGCCAAGATGAAAGCAAGCAAAAATGCCAAACCATGGCCCAGAAAAACAGCGCCGAGCAGCCGGGGTCCGGCCTCGAGGACCGCCTCCCGTTGGACGGCCAAGATGCCGCCGACGATCAGAACAATGGCGATCACTGCCAGCGACGGCAGCGCAGCCGAAAAATGGCTGACAAAGTTCGGCACGACACGACGAGCCACCAGACCAACGGTCACGGGCAATACAACGACGACAAGAGTCGTCAGATAAAGCGACACCACATCCACGGAAATCCGTGAACCAACAAGCAAGGCCGTCAAAGTCGGGGTCAGGAAGGCGGCGAGAAGAGTGGAAACCGCAGTGAGCGTCACGGAGAGCGCCACGTCGGCCTTGGCCAAAAAGGAGATCACATTCGACGCAGTCCCACCGGGGCAGCAACACACCAAAACGAGACCTGCCGCAAGTGGCTCCGACAAGGACAGAAGCTTCCCCAGTGAGAATCCGATGAGAGGCATCAGGGAGAACTGCAAGAAAACCCCAAGAAGAACGGCACCGGGCCGTTTCGCCACGAGCCTGAAATCCTCTGGATCGAGCGTCAAACCCATGGCTAACATGATCACCGCTAGCCCCGGCGCGACGAACCCACCGCGAATGAACCACGAAAAGGCTTCTGGACGAACGAAGGCAACTGTGGCTCCCAACGTCACCCAAAGGGGAAACGCCCTCGCAAACATCTGGAGCCAGCGAGACATCAGTAATCCTCTAGTGCTGCGACCACATAAAAGTGGTCGGTAGGGAGACCACTTTTCTCTCG
>CAYTRQ010000193.1:0-10699 GCA_964440025.1 uncultured Polyangiaceae bacterium
CACTTCTGGGAGTGCTTCGAAACCGCTCGAAACGTGAGTTGCCGAGGCACTAGTGTGGTGACTAGAACGTGGCTCGGTACGCCGAAAATCTCTCCTTGGGACTTCGAGCGCTCGCTGGAGCTACATTGCCAACTGCAATTCAAAGAGCCACTCTCGAGTCGCTCATGCTGCGACAGTGGGAAAGAACGCGGAATGCGCGTCGCAGTCGATCATTTTCGCAATCGCGGGCTCGATACGATGGCTTCTGCCAGCGGCGTCGATGCTCGTTTCTCCGCAGTTGGGGCAACGTGTGACAGCGATCTGCTCATGGCGCCGGCCGGCGTCGGCGCGCTCCTCCGCGTGGAGGGCACCCTCAGCTGGGGGCTGGTTGGCGCTCGTTTGTTGGTTGTGGGGCGCTCGTGCGTTGTCTTCTTGATGCGGCTTCTCTTTGTTGGACCTTTCTTGGTTGGACGGGTCGGTGCAGCCCTCATGTGGGGGATCTTGTGGGGTCACGAGCGCGGGTTCGCAGAGCCCCCCTGCCGCCGGTCCCCTACGCTCGCAGCCAAATCAATCGGGGCCCTAATGCTGGATCGCCGTGACGAGCCGAGCACTCTCGGTGTCGCTCAGATCGGCAGTGACTGCGTAACCCACACCCTGCTGTTCGTAGGTTGCGATGGAGTAACCTCGTCGCTGGCCGACGAAGACCGCTTGGTTCCCGACGACTCGCGGCCTGAGCTCGCGAAGCGCACGCAAAGGTAACTCTTCGGGATTGTAGACATAAAATGTCACTCGGCGACCGTTCGTCATGCTGTAGTGCAGAGCCGCCGAATGAGCGCGGTCGACACTCACGAGGTTGGCTCCCATGAAGCGAGCGCCGTAGCGTTCCAGGTTGGGAGCATGGACGGGAAATCCCAATTCGGGCTCCATTTTCTCCAGGGAATCAGCGGCCGTGACGTCCGGTTCGGGAGGGGCGGAGTGGTGCTTGAGCAACAGGTCCACCAGCTGGGTGTCGGTCGAACCGAGCCAAGCATCGAGGTGGGGCCATTCCTCTCGCTGAGCGGCACCAAAGGCGAGAGCCAGTCCTGCGGCAGCGGCGAGGGGTGTGATGATTCGGAAGGAAAGGGGGCGGAACGCTTCTCGTTCTTGGCGTTTTCGTTCATGGGCCAAACAGCGTCCCAACCGCGCTTGGAAATCAGGGCAAACCTCAACTTCAGAAGCGGCGCTGCGGGTGACCGACGAAAGAGTGCGCGAAAGCTCCACTTCGCTCCGGCAAGGGGGACAATGGGTAATATGTTGTTCGACATCCAGAGTGCGCTCTGGAGACAACTCGTCATCGACGAAGGCCTCGAGATACGGACGAATGTCGCGACAGCTCATTAGCTTCCCCCTGCTTTCTTTCGATAAGATGAGAGATCAACCGGCTTGTCGTTGTTCGTCTCTTCGGTGGACTGCTCCGCGGAGTCGCTGGGGAGCAGGCCGAGAGAGCGAGCTTGATCCATCAATCGGGATTTGAGCATCTTTCGTCCCCTGTGAAGGCGGCTCATCACGGTGCCGACCGGACAACCGAGCGCTGAAGCTGCCTCTCGATAGGAGAGCTCCTGGACGTCGACGAGCAAGACGGCCATGCGAAAGTCTTCTGGGAGCTCGTCGAGGGCATCCCGGATTTCGCCTTCGAGCATGGGCCGGACCGCCTGGCCCTCGGGATCTCGCAGCGCGTGCAAGGTTGCGGTGCTCATCCAGCCATCGCTGACGGGATCGAGATCTTCCGATCCCATGACAGAACGCTCGAGCACCCCGCGCTTGTAGCGGTTGATGAAGGTGTTGGTCAAAATGCGCAGCAACCAGGCCTTGAGATTGGTTCCCACCTGAAATTGGTGGCGCGCGCGCATCGCCTTGAGCAGCGTGTCCTGAACGAGATCCTCGGCATCGGCCGGCCGTCGGGTCATCCGGAGTGCCACGGAGTAAAGGGCACTGACATGTTCGAGCGCTTCTTGCTCGAACTCGGCAGGACCGTACGGGTTGCCTGTCCTGTCTGTGGTTCGATCCATCATGCGCTCTCCCTGATTCTCTTTTTCACCATGAAGCTACATGGGCGCAACCGCTAGCGGCACAAGGATATTCCCGAGCCGCGGGAATCGAATCTTTTATCATTTCTGGAGAAAGTCGCTGGTCGTCGGGCTGGAGTCGACTTGCGGGTTCAGTTTTCTGCCGTTTCTGCAGGAAAGCCGCCTGCTTGGCGCGCTGGAGTCGACTTGCGGGTTCAGTTTTCTGCCATTTCTGCAGGAAAGTCGCCTGCTTGGCGCGCTGGAGTCGGCGTGCGGGTCAAGTTTTCTGCCATTTCTGCAGGAAAGTCGCCTGCTTGGCGCGCTGGTGGCTAGGCAACATGTCATGGGATCCGCGCCTCTCCCGACCCTCGCCTCTTCTGCGAAAGAGGGGGGCGTATCGTGCCGTAGGGTGTGGTTTAAATATCTAAAATTATTGATATTTTTTCCAGTTTTTCTGCTTTCTGCGGGATGTCAGAAGCCCACCACTCCCAGTCTCCTCGTTCTTTCCGATATCGAGCCGACGATCCTGGAGCCGGGGACAGAGATGTACGTTTCCGGCGACGGCTTTCCGGAACACCGGAACGGGGAGCTGAGGCTCGAGGGCGCGGTGTTTTCACCAGGCCGGGAGCCTCGCCAGGTTTCCTGGACTCTCCGCTCTCGGGCTCGCTCGACGACTCTCGCCACCGCAGAGCTCGACCAGTCGCTCCTTCTCGAGCTCACAGAGGGAGCTGCTCACTCGACCTTCCGAGGCCGGGTGCGTCTTTGGTTTCCGCCGCAGAGACCCGGAGCCCCAGCTCTGACGGGAGCATCCGAGGAGCTCTCCTTCGATCTGTTTCCTGGCGCCCACGCAGCCGAGCGGCCTGAGGCCGACGAGCCGTTTTCCGAGCATCTCGGGCTGACTCTGGCTCCCGATCTCACCATCGCAAGCATCGAGCCGGGGTCGGAGGCGGAGCAGACGGGGCTTCGAGTGAACGACCGCTTGCACTCCCTCGATGGGGTTCGGCTCCTGTCCCGAGCGGATTTCGTGCCAAAGCCTCGCGGCGTCTCGAGTACCCTCTCGTTTTCACGGAAGGGATACGACGGACGCGCCGAGGTGCACCTCCCGCGCGCCGGGTTCGTTGCCATCGATCCGGCCCGAACCACTCAGGCTCTCTTCGCCAGCGGTGCGTTGTGTCTGGCGGTGCTGGTGGCGGCCCGCCCCCCCCAAGTCCTGATCTGGCTGTCACGACCCCGCAGGTCGAGGAACGGCGCGCGCCATTCGAGCGCGTCCGGATGGAGTCGTGGGCTCATGAGCTTTTGCTGTGTGCTCGCGGGACTTTGGCTCTTGTTGAGGGTGCCGACCTTCTGGGAGCTCGATCTGATTTTGCTTTTGACGTGCGGCATGCTTCCCCTGTTCATGGCCGCGTTTTTGGCCGGGGGCGCTAGCAATCGAGTTGGGCGGGTGACATTTAGCTTCGTCGGGGCCCTTTCCGGCGTGATGACGTCGGCGTGGGGACTTCTGCCCGTGCTCATCGCGACTTTGTTTCTTGCAACAGAAGTGGGAAGTTTGGGACTCACCGAGTTCATCGACACCCAGGGCCCGCTTCCGGATTCGTGGTGGCTTTTTCATTCGCCCTGGGCCACCGTGCTGGCGCTCTCTTACCTGATGGCTTTGGTGCCTCGTGTTGGCCGAAGGCCACCGGTTGAGGGCCTTGCCGAGGGGGAACCGTTTCGGTTGGCCCTCGTGCGGCTGCTCGAACGAGTCGGCACCCTCGCTCTTTTGGGGCTGTGGACGGTCCTTTTTGCCGGGGGAACCGCGGGCGTCGAGCTGGCCTCTTGGACTGTGGGTGTGTTGTTGGCAGCGAAGCTCCTGCTCCTGTCATGGGGCATGAGTTGGGTGCGCGTTCGTGCCGGAGGGTTGCGGCGTGGGGAAGCGTGGTCCTTATTCGGCCCCACCCTGAGCGTAGCGAGTGCTTGCCTCGCGATCTCGGGGTTTTGGCTCACTCGCACGTCGGCTCTGCAACTTCTCTCCGATCACCTGCGCGGCTTTTCCTTGGTTCTGGGCGGGGGAGCTTCGTTGCTTTTGCTCATTGCGGCGAGTCGGTCCTTGGCGCACGAGGGTCGGCAGGCCGATCCTTGGATGTAGCCCCATGAGGATTCGGCGAGCGCTGCAATTGCTCGCGCAATGCTCGCTCTTCTTCGCCCACTCGAGCGATCGCGGCCATGCAGTCTTCGGCGATGGCTTTGTACAAGCGCGGGCTGCCTTTTTGTTGGAGTCGATCGGTGAAATCGATCGGGTGACCAAAGACCACCAAAATGGGCTTTCCCTGACCGGTGAAGTTGTCCACCAGTTGCCGGAACATGTTGTTGCCTAGGCCATTGATGAATACGGGGACGACCGGGACGCGCGCCTTGTGCACCAGCCGTCCAATGCCGGGTTGAGGGCGAAGAAATGTATACGGATCGTCGTCTCGTTTGCGGGTTCCCTCGGGGTGCAGTCCCGCGAAAACCCCACCTCGTCGGAGCAGCCAGGCGAGCTCGTCGAGAGCGAGCAGGTTGAGCGGCGCTTTCTTTTTGTCGCGAAACAGCGGAGGGTACATGGCCAAAAAACTCATGAAGAAATTGACGATGAGCCCAGCCCAGTTGTCGTAAAAAAAGGTCGAGCGTACCGGGAAGATGATGCGTTTCTTCAACCCGCCGCGAACCAAGCGTGCGGTGATCACATAGAGATCGAAAAAAGTTCGATGGTTGGCGACGACGATGACGCTCGGGCCTTCTTGACCGGAGGAGAGGGAAAGCTCCTCGATCCGTTCCAGCCCATGCACCGAACACAAATTGCGTGTGCCTGCATGGATCCAGGCTTGGCCCACGGTTCGTTGAAACCACGGAAGCAGGCGCGAGAAGAACCCCGGAGAAAACGAGGCGCGGACCGTCCTGAGCAGTGCCGTTTCGGTGAAAGAAAGCCGCCGCTTTCCTTCACCGATCAGATTGGGGCGCTCGAGAACGTCTCTCATTGACTCTGAGGGGGCGAGCTGCGCTCGAAGGGGCCCCTGCCGCTCGCCTCACCCGCCCGCTCGGGAGCGGCGGCGCAGCCTTTCGAGGTTGTGTGCTGGCGTTTTAGTTGGGAGCTTCACGGAAGACAATGTCGGCGTAGCCAGGAGGGGGCAGATGAGCGAGGGCAGCCTGCATGACTTCGTCGGCGAGAGCTGCACGCTGTTGCTGTTCCCCAACAACGGTCAAGAAGATCGTCAGGTGAGGCTCGCGATCTCTTTCGGGATTGAAGGTTGTTTGGACCTCGACGTTGAGAAGGTGGTGAAGCTTGTCTTTCGTCTTTTCGAGCGCATCGAGCAGAGCGGGAGGAGGGGGATCGGCTCCTTCGACGATCTGGGTTTCCGTTTCGGTCCCCTCTGGAAGGTCTTCGACATAACCGACCAACGGGAGGGGCGTTCCCTGAGCCAGGCTGGCCGCCTCATCGCGGGACAAAAGAAGCTCGAAGTCCGTGCCAGGATTGAGGACCAGGCCCGCGACGTCGTGCTCATCGAGCCTTGCCTGGGCCATGTCGAGCACGACGAGAGCGGGCAGATGAACAAATTTCAGCTCATCACCGGATGTGTCCCAGTGTAGAGCTCCGGCGACGGTATTGACCAGATGGGGTTCCGTGAAAGCGCAGGCGAAGACGCTTCCGTCATCGTGGATCAGCATGTGCGGCCGGAAGGACAGCTCTCCCTCGAGCTCCATCTCCTGTTCTTCGACGGCGCCTTGGATATCTTCGGCCAGGGGAACGTAGAGGAAACCGGATTTGAGCAATTCCAGGAGCGAGGCCACGTCGCTGCGCAGTCCGCTTTGAGCTTTCTGCGCTGCGGCGCTGAGAACTTGGCCTGGGTCCTGCTCCTGACCTTCTTCGCCCGTTCCATCATTTGAGTGTCCATTGTCTGGATTGCTCATGAGCGCTCGGTATCATGACCGTCCTTTGATCGCACCTGGCTCCCCTTGGTCAGTTGCGAGGGGGACGTTACCCTTCCGAGGCTCCCGCCTCGGGCCGGGGCCTTTTATCTATGAAAGTTTCTGAATTTCTCTCTCTGCTCGACAAGCACTTTTCGGTTCGTACGCGGCGTGTGTGGATGGGGCAGGGGCGTGCCCATGTGGAGCTCCGGGTTGGGGACAGCCCGGAGCTCCAGGCGATTTCGGCTCAACTGGAGCGCGAAGTCGAGCGCCATCCGGAGCTTCGTTGGGCCGAGGTGCACCAGGCGACTGGTCGAGCGGTGCTTTCGTTCGTGCCGGGAGCTCTTTCGGAACACGACGTCGTCGCCCTCGTCGGCGATGCCGAACTGCGCGCCGGGATGGCGCAGGCTGCCTTCGGCTACGGAGATCATCCAGCCGATACCGAGCCTGCGGAAGTCCTTTTCATCGAAGTGGTCGTCGAGAGCTTGGGGCTGCTGTTGGCGAGCGGTTTGCGGCTTTCCTTTTTTCCTCGGAGTCGGCTCGCAGGGACCGTGATCGGGGCGCTGACCCTGGTGCGTGCGGTCCCGAGATTGAAGAGGCCTTTGTCGGACCGACTGGGCCCCGAACGGGCCGATTTGTTCCTTTCCCTGGGCATCAGCTTTCTGCAAGCACCGGCGCAGCGTCCTCTGAGTGCGCTCGTGGGTGTTCTCGAGAAGAGCAATGCGATTGGTGAGCTGACGGCTCAGAGGGGTGTTTGGCAGCGGCGTGAGCCCCAGTTGGTCAAAGGCCCGGGCGCAGCTCTGCCGCGCCCCACACCGGAGCGTCCGGTCCCTTTGCCCAGGGGGCCGATCGAAGAATACTCCGATCGGGCGTGGTTGGTGGCTCTCGGTGGATTTGGCCTGAGCCTGATCTCCACCCGTAGTATGCAACGGGCCTTTGCGGCGCTCTTTGGTGGCGTCCCCCGTCCTGCCCATCTGGGTCGTGAAGTGTTTAGCTCGGGCCTCTCCAAGCAGTTGGCTCATCGAAACATCCTCGTGCGCGACAAGGAAGCGTTGCGGCGGTTGGACCGCGTTGACTGCCTGGTTTTGCAGGGACATCTCGTTCGTGGCGGCACCGCTTCGATTGGACGTCTCTCGGTGAAAGAGGGAGGGGACGAAAAGCTCTGTCGTTTCATGGCCGAGCTCCTCTTCAGTCCGGAAGCGCCTTTGGCGGAGACGGAGCAAGACGATTTTCGACTCGTGCCTCTCGGGAAAAGCCAACGCGTTTTGCCAGAGGATCTGAAGGAAGATGCTCGCACCCTTTCCCGCAATGGGCAGCTGCTCTTGTCCTTGGAGCGTGATGCAGAGATGGAGGCTCTCGTTGCCATCGACATGCGCAAACGTTTGGGCCTCGAGGAGCTGATCGACTCCGCCCATGAGGCGTCGATGAAAGTCATCGTCGCCTCGGACGATCCCGAAGTTTTGCAGAGCGTCCCGGCGGACGACACGATGCCTGGCGGAGAGGCCCTCTGGAGAGGTGTTCGGCAGCTGCAGCGAGAAGGGCGTGTGGTTTGTGTCGTGGCTCAAGAGGACTCTCGAGCTCTCGATGTTTCCGACTTGGGGATTGCGCTCGTTGCGGAAGGCGCCGACGTTCCTTGGTCGGCCCATGTGATCTGCAAGAGCGAGCTGTCCGACGTCAGGTTGTTGATCGAGGCAACTCGTGCGGCGCGAGACGTCAGCCGTCAAAGCGTGAATATTTCGCTCGGGGCCGCCACGCTCGGAGCCCTCGCCTCGGTTGTGGGGATCTTGCCGATGACGACCCACCGGGTGCTGTCGATCGTCAATCTGGCCTCGTTGGTTTCCATGGGAAATGGGGTTCGTTTGGCGACGGACTTCCAGAAGAAGATTTTGCCTCCGCCTCGCGATCCCACTCCTTGGCACGCCCTCGAGGCCGAAGGGGTGATGAGTCGTCTCGGCACGAGCCGAGATGGGCTTTCCCGACGCGAGGTGCTCGCCCGCGTGGGCGAAGGAGTCGCGCGGAAGAGCGCTTTGGCGGAGCTTTCTTCGGCCATTGGTGACGAGCTGTTTAATCCCCTGGTGCCTCTTCTTGCCGCTGGTGCGGGTCTTTCCGCCGTAGCTGGTTCGGTCGCAGATGCCATGATGGTTGGCAGTGTGGTGGGACTCAACGCGGTCGTTGGAGGCTTGCAGCGATTTCGGACCGAACGGGCTATCTTGGAGCTGGCTCGCTCGTCCAGTACACCGGTGCTCGTCCGACGAGGTGGAGCGCCGATCCGAGTTCGTTCCGACGCATTGGTCAAGGGCGATGTTCTCTTGTTAGGAAGCGGAGATCTGGTGCCTGCCGATTGTCGCATCATCGAGGCGCATGCCCTCGAGGTGGACGCGTCTGGGTTGACGGGGGAGTCTCTCCCGGTTCGTAAAAGCGCGAGCCCGAGCTTTGCCGAAGCGATCGCGGATCGTTCGTCGATGCTTTACGCCGGAACGGCGATTTCCGGTGGACGAGCGACGGCCGTCGTGGTGGCGACGGGGGCAGAAACCGAGGCGCGGCGGGGCGTGGCTTCCTTCCGGAGTTCCACCGTGGAGAGCGGTGTCGAACGACGCATGAGGGAATTGATGGATCTGACCCTCCCGGTTGCCCTCACGGCGGGAGCGGGTGTGATCGCGGCAGGTGTTTTTCGTGGCAGAAGCATGGAGCGCCTCGTTGGTTCGGCCGTGAGTCTCGCGGTCGCTTCGGTGCCAGAAGGACTGCCACTCTTGGCCAACGCCGCCCAGCTGGCTGCGGCACGGCGCCTGAAAAACGAAGGTGCTCTGGTCCGCAATGCCCGCTCGCTCGAGGTTTTGGGCCGAGTCGATACCGTCTGCGTCGACAAGACGGGGACGGTGACGGAAGGTTCTATTGAACTGGGATTCGTCAGTGATGGCGAGGTGAGCGAAGAAGTCATTCGGCTCTCGGGCTCCCACCGGCCGATCCTTGCCGCCGCGCTTCGGGCCTGTCCTGCGCGAGCTGGAGATCTGAGCCGCGCCGACCCCATCGATGTGGCCGTATGGCGAACGGGAGAACGGATCGGGGTGTCGACGATCGAAGGAGGCAACTGGCGACGGGAATCGGAGCTGCCCTTCGACGCGGCGCGCAGCTATTATGCTGTGGTCGGGGCTCGAGCGGAGGACAAACTTCTTTCCGTCAAGGGGGCTCCCGAGGTTGTCCTTGCGCGGTGCACGGGGCGACATCGGGCTCGGGGAACCGAGACGCTCGATGCAGAGGGGCGCGCCGAATTGATGAAGGCTGCACGCGAGCTAGCCGAGCAAGGGTTGCGGGTTCTCGCCGTGGCTGAGCGAGAGCTCACAGAAGAGCATCCCCTCAGTCCCGAGACCGTCGACCGACTCGTGTTTACTGGGTTTCTCGCCTTCCGCGATCCGGTCCGTTCGACGGCCAAGGATGCGCTGGCGAGTCTCCGAAGGGCCGGTTTGCAACCTGTGATGATCACTGGTGACCATCCGAGCACGGCTGTTGCCGTGGCGGTCGAGCTGGGGATCTCCCAGGTTCCTCGGTGCCTGACCGGTGTCGAGCTTTCCGCCCTGGACGAGGATCAGCTCGCCGATCGAATCGGCGCGGTCGATGTTTTTGCGCGAGTCTCTCCGTCGCAGAAGGTTCGCATCGTGCGGGCCTTGATCCGTGCCGGGCGAACCGTCGCCATGGTGGGCGATGGGGCCAATGATGCCCCGGCGATCCGTCTCGCCAGCGTGGGTGTGGCGATGGGCTTGCGGAGTGCCGAGGCGACGCGCTCCGCGGCGGACATCGTTTTGACCGACGCGCGGATCGAGACCCTCGTGCGTGCGATCGTCGAGGGGCGTGCTCTCTGGGACTCCGTTCGCGACGCGGTCTCGGTCCTGGTGGGAGGCAACCTCGGCGAAATCGGCTTTACCCTGCTCGGTGGGCTCGTTGGAGGCCGCCCGCCGCTTTCTCCGCGCCAGCTACTGCTGGTCAACCTCTTCACCGATGTGGCGCCCGCTACGGCGCTGGCCCTCAGAAAGCCCGAGGAGCACGAGCTCGAGGAGCTCGCGCAGAGCGGTCCTGATGCCTCGATGGGCTGGCGCCTCAATCGCGACATTGGGGCGAGAGCGATTGTTACCGCTGGTGGGGCTGGGCTGGCGTGGGCGACGAGCAGTCTCCTCGGCGGTGCTCGGGGCGCTTCGACGACAGCGCTTTTGTCACTCGTGGGGACCCAATTGGGGCAAACCCTGACGTCGGGGCACCGGAGTCCGCAGGTGACGGCGACCAGCATCGCATCGACTCTCGGTTTGGCCGTGATCGTCCAAACGCCGGGGCTCAGTGGGGCGTTTGGTTGTCGCCCGCTCGGACCCGTAGGATGGGCCATCGCCGTGGGCTCTTCGGCGGTGGCCACTGCTGCGGGGCGATATGCTCCGACGCTCCTTGACGAGGTGCTGCAAGGTGCTCTTGCCGAGAAGCTGGGGTTGAAAGCGCGTCAGGAGGGACCGCCATTGAGTCTGCCGGCCGGTCGGCTGGGGGTGGGGCTGTCTGACGTGGGGGGAGAGCTTTAGGACTCCTCAAGGGGCTCCCAGAACTGATCGAGGCCTCGATCCCGTGAGAGAAATGGCACGTCTCGAACTTGGCCCGTCCGGTGAGGTTGGGGCATCAGGGGTTATGTCCTACGAAGTGAGCTCTCCCACCGCAGCTCGAGCTTTCCTAGTACGACATCCCGGAAGTTCGTTCCGGGATGTCGTCCAACAAGCAAAGAG
>CAYTRQ010000194.1:0-10630 GCA_964440025.1 uncultured Polyangiaceae bacterium
GGAGAGCGGCGCTGGAGCCGTTTTTCCATCTCCGGAAAGACATGACGCTCGAGCGCAGGAACGTGAACATTCAAGAACCAATCACGCCATTCGATGTTCTCCGGTCCCCAAGGAACCAGATCCTTTTCCTTTTCCGGAAGCCGAGCAAAGGCGCGACGCACGGCCTCCGTCCGAAAAACGTAGTGGTATTCAGCCACGAAGGGCAGGAACGTATCCATCACCCGAGCCAGGCGCTTCTGCCCGCTGGCGAAGCCGTCGAGATTTTTGGCCGCCGGCACCGCCAAAGATTTGAAAGGTCCAATGGCAGCCTTTCGCAGCAATCCCGAAACCTGCCGCGCTCCTTCGGCCAACCTGTGCGGACCGTAGGAGTCGTATTCCTTACGGGACAGAAGTGCGCTTTCGTAGCGGGCCTGCAGCGCGGAAAGCACCGGTCCACCCCGGCCAGTTTTTCGGTAGTAGCGACGCTTGTGGAGTCCTGAAAGCTCGAAGAAACGCGCCATGCTGCACGGGTTCGTGTCGCTCGCCGCTGCCTGATAAACGGGATTTTGGCTGCCCTCGAGCAGCTCCCCGAGAGCGAGCAAGATGGCCCCGCCCACCAGATCGCAGGGGATCATATCCAGGTTGTTCTGGCTGCCGGGGACCTGGAGCCCCCCCTCGCGAATCAAGAAAATGATTGGGGCACTCGTGTTGATGCCCTCGTTCCAACCGGGAAAAGGAAAAGATAGAGTGGATTCGACGATCGCTGGCCGCACGATGCAAAACGGAAGGCCGCTCGAGGCGACAATCTGCTCACCAATGCTCTTGGTATAAGTATATGTGTTCGGCCAGCCCCAATATCGAGCTCGCTCCATGCCGAGATCGGCCAGTTGGGCCTCGACGAAACGACGCTTGACCTTGGCCAGCTCCTCGGCAAGCGCCGGTCCACCCATGGGCTCGTCCCGCTGCCTCAGGTTGCTCTTGGCAACATCGAGGAAGTGGCTCTGGCGGAACGCATCTCCGGCGCGGTGACGCGCTTGCTCGATGACATCCAGACACTCGGAAATCTCCCGCTCGGGACTCCAATCGGAAACGTCGAGCTCTCCCGCGCGGGGAAAGGGGATCTCACGAGGATCTCGCTCCTCGATAGGCCCTGTGCGACTGCCGGCCGTGAAGCAAGTGCTCGTATGAAGAACACGCACCTCCCCCAGATCCTTGGCAAGGGCAACGAGATTCTGACAACCAAATGCGTTGACCTGAAGCGCCTCGTCGAGGGGAGGATCGAAATCCACCACGCCCGCAACGTTGACCACGGCGTCGATACGCCCCCGAAGCTTCTCCCGCAGGGGGGCATCGAGGCCGCAGAGAGGCTGGGAGACATCGCCGGAGATGGGCGTGACCTTCTCGTCGACGAAGCTCTGAAAATCCTCACCGTGCCTTTGGCGAAGCGGGTAAAAAACCGAGCTCTTGAGCACCTTCTGCTCGAAACGCTCTCGAACCCCGAGCCCCTCCTTGGGACGCACCACGAGGTAGATCTGCCCGATCTCCGGGAACCGGCTGAGGAGGAGGCAACACCACACTTTCCCGAGAAACCCAGTCCCCCCCACGACCACCAGGCGGCAACCAGAAAGGAGCTCGGTCAAACGAAGCGGGCTCTGAAGCTGAGCTAAGCGCCCCTCGGCGAAGGATGGGTTGGACACGGGAGGCGAATTCTACACAGGGGCGCCGCGAAAACTACCACCCGCCCGCACAGGGAAGCTTGCGGCATGGCCGCAAACAGGCGGGCGGGACCCCCAACAAAACCCCTGGCAGGGCCGGCGGCCGCCTGCCCAACACGCAGCGCTGGCCCAGCAAGCCCAGCGCGCGGCCAAGAGCAGGCAGTCCCGCAAACTGGAAGGGCCTCAAAGCGTCGTGCTCAACCCCTCGCACATGGCGGCCTCGACCCGTTCGCAAGACGCGGGAGTTTCCGCGTCCTCCAGCATGCTTGGTTCCTCAAGGTCCCCACCGTTTTCGAGGTCATCGGCCGTGATCGTCGAACAACTCGGGATTTCCGACAGCGCTTGATCGTAGGCGTCGATCTGCTCCGTCATGCAAGTCTCGTAGTCCCCGACGGTCACGTCGCAATTTTCGAGGGATTCGGGAGTATCTTCACATGAGCCTGACAAGTCGAAATCGATGCTGGTCATGCCCCCGACTCCGCCGGTGCCGCCGGTTCCTCCAGCGCCCATAGTCAGGTCACTCAGAGCATCATTGGGATCATCGAGGCAGGACCGATAGAGTTCGTCGCAGGATTCGCGCGCCACGCTCACGCTATTGTTCAAGACAATGCCAGCTTGTACGCCGACAGTGACACTCACCATCCGGCAAAAGGCCTCAGTCGGATCGATCGTCGCTTCAAAGTAGTCGATCGTGGCCTCACAGACGTCATTGATCTCTTCTCCCGTGAGCTCGTCCGCTTGCTTCTCCGGCGGAACGCCCGAGCTCACCTTCCCCCCACAAGCGACGAGACCGACGGAAACGAGCACAGGCCCGCCGAACCGAATCAGGTTAAGTATTTTCATGATGATTTCTCCTACTGCTCACGTCGGTGTCACGCCCACGGCTCCAATGCCCGAGCGCCGGCCAGGAAGTCTGGCTCCCAAACCCCAATAGGGTAACCTAACCGGAATTTTCCGAAAAGGTAGTTGGGGGACGTACGGGTAGTTCGGAGACGCACCTGCCCGTTCTCGAAACACGCCGAATGAAAGATTCCACGGCAGAATGGCTGGACGGGGCGGATTCTTCGCTACGGCTCCCCGTGGGCGAGCAGCGGCAGCTCCTCGAGATAATGTGCCGCGTTCTAGCGAACATCGGCCATGACGATAGGTGGAACATGAAGACAGCCGACCTCCAGACTGCGCTGCTGTCCGCTCCGCGCCTGGTAGAGAGCCTCATCCATGCTTGGCGCCGTCTCGTAGCCAAAGAGACTGGGAAGGTATTCGTTGTCGGCCCCGACGACAATCACCCGACCGCAATGCTGACGACCGTTCTCTCCCCAGTACCACATAAAAAAGGGATGACTGGGGTGATACGCATGCCCCGTACGAAACATCTGAAGATAGGCCGGATCGCAGGCCAACTTCTCTTCGTAGTGGTGCTGCATCTTCAGGGCGTCCTTCGTCTCAGGCAAGACGCGGTGCACGAACTCAACATAGGCGGCATGTTGCTCGTGATCAAACTTGTCCGTCATCGGATGGGTAATGATCAGGGTCCCGCCCTTTTTGAGAAGGGGCTGACCTCGATACATGTTGAACAGATAACCCTGAGCCAAGACCTGAACGAGCAGCGGATTGAGGAAGGCGTGTACGTTGTACGGACTAATGAACGGAATGGGACAAACGAGCACGTCTACCTGTCCTTGAAACGGGACGAGATACTGCTCGAAAGAGCGCTCGATGACCTTTTCATGCACGGCCTCGACATGGCCAGCCCAAACCCCTGTCACGCCATACGGGGCTGGAAACTTGTCGAACACGGTGTGCCGGAGAGGCTGCGGCAAACGTTTGGTCGCCTGCACCATTCCACGCAGCAGAGCTCGCTCCTGTCCCGTCAGCTCGTCCTCGTTTTTCATCAGAAATCCGAGCTTGGGATCGAACATCTGATTGTTCAACGTCGTTTCAATGTTGAAGATTTCGAGAGCTTCGTGAGCCACCCTTCCGAGGCGCGCAATATCGTGCGCCAATCGGCTCTTGCGCGGATCCATGTATGAATCGGATTCGCGAATCGTCGTAGGATTGTGATGATGCCTCATCGAGCGGTAGCTCGTCAGCCCAACCACGACGGACTTGAAGCCCCCATTCATGGGCACGAAATTGACATTGGCGTAGATGAGGAGATCGCTCTCGGCAGCTCGGCGACTCAGTTCGACGACCTCACCCTGTTCCGTCTCACCCACAACGACCATATTGTCCTTGTCTTCGGCGTCGTGGTTGTAGAGCCGATCAGGAGCATAGGCGTCGTAGATTCGATCACCAACCATGTGACGGATCTCGGACGGTTTCATGCGACGATGCAAGCCCGTCGCTACGATGAGATGAATGTCATCCACACCATGATCGGCGAGCATCTCGAGCAAGATGGTGAGCATGCGCTGCCGAACATCTGGCTGTCTCATCGGCGGCAGGGGCAAAGAGATATCGTCGACAGCAATCGTGACCTTCATCCCTGGGCGGAGTTTCGCATACAGGGGCTCACTGCCTTCCGGGTGGTTGAGCGCATAGCGGATCGCGGCGTCCACGTCTCGCAAGGGCTCGAGCGTCGGTTTGGGGTAGATCACACGAGTGCCGATGGGTAGATCGATGTCCACCAGCTGATCGCCAGAAAAAACGGTCCGAGGAGCACTATCGTGGTCCAAGGTGACAACACAGGGATGATCAATCGGCATATTCTGTCAGGAGTCGGCTGGGCGTACGGGATGTCTCATTTCGAGTTTTGGAAAGGCTCGTACTCGGCGTTGGGAAGCTCATCCTGGGCGTCTCGGTTCGAGTCTCGGCGAGACGCAGCGGGCCCGTCTGACCGAGTTCTGGCTCAAGAAAGGTTCATCATAGGCCATGAGTAGGCGCGCGCGAGCAGGGAGAGACGAGCATCAGGATTGACGGCGGCGGGATGTCCCACAACGCTCAACATAGGGACATCTGAATAGCTATCACTGTAGGCAAAACAATCATCGAGCTCATGACCGGAGCGCTTGGCGTGATCGCAGATCAATCGCGCCTTGGTGGGCCCGGCGACGACGGGCCGGACAATCTTGCCCGTAGCAATACGATTCTTCATCTCCAATCGGTTCGCGATCACGTGGTCGGCCTCGAGAGCGTCTCCCAAATGACGCAGAACGCAATGCAACGCCCCAGAGACCAACACGACTTCGTGCCCAGCTCGCTTCGCCTGGGCCACCAGGTCCCGAGCAAAGGGATATAGATGAGGAAGCAACACCTCCTCATAAACCTCCTCGGAGAGGACCTCCAGACGGTCCTCGCTCATGCCAGCATAGGCACTGTAGAGAAGCTCATTGAAGAGCCGTCGATCCCGCATCTCCGCCAGTGCCATTTTAGGAGCCCTGACGAAGGCCTCCCCCAAACTTCGTAGCGACTTGAGCGGCGTTCCTAGATTCTTGAGGTAGTAGAGAGTCGGGTGCACGAGGTTCGTGCTGACCAAGGTCCCGTCTACGTCGAAATAACTTGCGGCCACGATGCTCTTTTCGCGGTCTCTCGGCCCGCGCTTTCCGGTGGCTGGATATGACACACCGGCGGGCCCCTGGCGAGAGCTCGACGCCAGCCGGAGCATTGTCGTGCTGCGGCCCCAAAGTTTCGTTCCACAGGCTGAGACGGCCCAGAAAGGGTGGGTCCGGCCTCGCCTGCGGGACCGGACCTCCCCCGGGCGTTCGTTCTCTTTTGCTTGTCGGACGAAAGTCCGGAAACGATGTGCCGAGCCTGTACCCGAGCTCCCGAGGTCGCCACGGGTTGGGCCCCATGCTATCAGCGGAGCTCATGGAGATCGAAAAAGACCGGGTCGTCGCCATCGAATACGTTCTGCGAGACGACGACGGCAACGTGCTCGATAGGAGCAAGAGCAGCGGTCCTCTTCACTATCTACACGGTCATGGCAATATCATCCCGGGCTTGGAGCGGGTACTCCGCGGCAAGGTCGCCGGGGATGAGTTCGAAGCCACGATTGAGCCCCAAGACGGCTACGGAGAATACGACGCCACGCGCACTTTCGAGATCCCCAAGAGCGAACTCGGCCCGGAGGTGGTCCCGCAGAAGGGCATGGTCCTGACGATGACCGGGCCCGGGGGAGTCCAGGTTCCCGTGACGGTTCTCAAGGTCAAGCTCAATTCGGTCGTCCTCGACGGCAACCACACCCTGGCCGGCAAGCGGTTGCACTTCACTGGCAAGGTGGCGCACGTGCGACAAGCCAAAAAGGAAGAGCTTTCGCACAAGCACGCCCATGTCCCGGGCCAGCACCACCATGGGCACGGCCACTGAGTTGTTGAACGCTCGACCGGCCTGCCCGGCGCCCGCCGCGCGAAACCTTGAGAGGTCCTCCGAAGCGCTGTAGAGGCCACTCTGTGACTCAACCATCGCCTCCGCCTCCCGTGGAACCTCAGTCTCCCGATGTAAAAAACGTTCTAGCTTCCCGCTACGCCAGCCGGGAGATGGCCCGCCTTTGGTCTCCGCAAAAGAAGGTCAAGCTCGAACGAGAGCTGTGGCTTGCCCTCCTTCGGGCCCAGAAGGATCTCGGGCTCGACATTCCGGACGGCGTCATCGAGTCCTACGAACGGGTCATCGACCACATCGATCTGTCCAGCATCGACGCCCGCGAACGAGTTACCCGTCACGACGTCAAGGCACGCATCGAGGAGTTCTGCGCCCTCGCTGGCCATGAACACATTCATCAAGGAATGACCAGCCGAGATCTGACCGAAAATGTCGAACAAATGCAGGTCAAGACCGGGCTGGAGTTGGTTCGGGATCGCGTCGTCTCCGCTTTGTGTCGCCTCGCTGAAATCGCGGCTCAGGAAGCCGACCTGGTCATCGCAGGACGCAGCCACAACGTCCCAGCACAGGCAACGACGGTGGGCAAGCGCGTCGCCAACAGCGGCGAGGAGCTCATTGCCGCCTACCATCGCATCGAAGAGCTGATTGACCGCTACCCACTGCGAGGCATCAAAGGCCCCGTGGGAACAGGGCAGGACATGCTCGACCTTTTTTCGGGCGATGCAGACAAGCTCTCCACGCTCGAGGCCCGCATCGCCGGGCACCTCGGGTTTTCACGAGTTCTCGGTAACGTCGGCCAAGTCTATCCACGCTCCCTCGATCTGGACGTCGTGAGCGCTCTGTTGCAGGCCGCGTCAGGACCCTCCAGCTTCGCGACCACGCTTCGCCTGATGGCCGGGGCGGAACTCGGTACCGAAGGATTCCAACCTGGACAGGTCGGCTCGAGCGCCATGCCCCACAAAATGAATAGCCGCTCCTGCGAACGGATCTGCGGCTTCAAGGTGATGCTCAGCGGCTACCTGACAATGGCCTCGGGCCTGGCTGGAGATCAGTGGAACGAGGGGGATGTGAGTTGCTCGGTCGTGCGGCGCGTCATGCTCCCTGATGCGTTTTTTGCCGTCGACGGTCAGTTGGAGACCTTCCTCGCAGTCCTCGCGGAGCTCGGCTACTACCCCAAGGTCATTGAACGCGAGCTTCAGCGGTATCTCCCCTTCCTCGCCACAACCAAGGTTCTCATGGCGGCCCTCCGCGCCGGGGTAGGTCGAGAGACAGCTCACGAGATCATCAAAGACCATGCCGTCGCCGTCGCCCTGGAAATGCGGGAAGAAGGCCGCACACGCAACGATCTCCTCGAGCGCTTGGGCGAAGACGCACGTCTACCCCTCGACACGAGCGAGCTCCGAAAACTCGTCGAACACCCTTTGGACTTCGTCGGCGCCGCACGCAGCCAAGTGGCCCAGTTCGTTTCCACAGTCGAGGCTCTCGCCAAAAAGCACCCAGAGGCCTGTCGCTACGAGCCGGGGGCGATTCTGTGAGCCGTTCCTCCTCTTCCACCAGCTATCAACTCGTTGATTCCCCTGCTTCGCTCGCCAACGCGGTCTCTGCTCTCGAGAATGCTCCGCTCGACCCCGAGGGCCGACGCACTTTCTTCATCGACACCGAGTTCGAATCAAAAAAAAGCGGGACACGCCTTTGCCTCCTGCAAATCTCGACGGGAGCCGAGATCTACCTCATCGATCCCATCGTTGTCCGTGATCTCCGCCCTTTGGTGACGCTCCTTCGAGAGCCGGAGGCAACCTGGGTCCTGCATGCTGGAATGCAAGATGTGGAGCTTCTCTCCGACAAGCTTCACATCCCTCGTCCTCAGCGCCTGCTCGACACACAAGTTGCCTGGGCCTTGCTCGGACCCGAGGCGGGCGTTTCCCTGGCCTACGTTCAGTACAAGATCTGTGGCGTCCGTTCCGGAAAGGGGCACCAGGCCGACGATTGGGTGAGGAGACCTTTACCAGATTCTCAGCTCCGCTACGCAGCCGCCGACGTCAAGCATCTTCCAGCAATCTACCGGGATCTGGTCGAGCGCGCCTTAGCGAAGGACCAAAACCGCCTTTCCCTCCTCTACGAAGCTTCTCGCGAAGGACTCCAACCGCAGCGGGAACCTCCTCCGCCCCTGCGGCTCGAGAATTTCCGCAATGCCTGGCAGCTCGACGCCAGGGGGCAAGCCGCGCTGAGCTATCTCATCAGCTGGTACAATGGCCTTTCCCCCGCGCAAAGAAAGGCGGCTCCAGAAAACAAGGCGCTCCTCGCCATCGCTGCCCGGCTGCCACGCAGCCAAGAAGCCCTCGGACGGATCAAAGGGGTTGCACCCGGCTTTCTTCGGCACCACGGCCGCAGCGTCGTCGAGGGGCTGAGCGCCGCGGCAGATGCAGCCACAGGAGAGAGCTTCACCCCTCTCGAACCCCCTGCCTACGCGAGCTTCGAAGAGATTCGACTCGAGGCGTGGCTCCATCAGCTCCGCGCCACAGTATGCAGCCAATTGGAAGTCGCCCCGGAGCTTGCACTCCCCAGTAGATTGCTCAAGCGGATGCAAACGGCTTATCTCGTCGAGGGCCCCCGAGCTCTCAGGGAGTCTCTGGTCGGCTTCCGCAAAAGGCTTCTCACCGAGTCGATCGAGTCCTTTTGCGAGACGAGTCCTCCACCACTATGAAGAGCTCGCCAGCGCCACGCCGCGCCGTGTGGCGACCATTTTCCCACCTCTAGCTGCGGAGCGCCGAATGATCACTCGATCCCACGCCATTTCCCGAGGCATCAAGGTCGAAGTCAAAGCCCAGTTTTCTCCCGAACATTCAGATCTGAACCAACCACTTTGGTTCTTTGTCTATACAGTCACCATTGAAAACCAGGGAGAGGAGACCGTTCAGCTGCTGAGTCGCCATTGGGAAATCACCGATGGCAACGGCCACGTGGAACACGTTCGAGGGCCCGGCGTCGTCGGAAAGCAACCCGTTCTCGCTCCCGGGGAGCGTTTCGAGTACACCTCGGGCTGTCCCCTACAGACCCCGTTCGGCTTCATGAAAGGCGAATACGATATGCTCGTCTCCGGAACAGAACAGCACTTCGAGGCAGAAATCGCCGGCTTTCCTCTGAAGCTCAACGAAGAAGCGCTCAACTGAAACTCACTCAATCAATTCGACTTGGGTGAGGCGTTGGATGAGCCCCTCGCAGGCTCGCTCGCACATGTCCAAGACTTCTTCGAACCCGTTGTCACCGCCGTAGTACGGATCGGGGACGCCCGCTCCCCTGCCCGCAGTGGGATCGAAGTCCCGAAAAAGACACACCTTGGGCGGCCCGTCGAGCGTTCGCCCCGCCTGACGCCGTAGAGAACCGAGATCTCTTAGATTCTGCGCATCCATGGCGAGCACGTAGTCGAACATTTCGAAGTCACGAGCCTCGAATTTTCTGGCAATGCTCGTCAGCTCGTAACCACGCCTCGCGGCGGCTTGCTGGGCTCGGCGGTCGGCTCGCTCCCCGATGTGCCAATCTCCCGTGCCAGCACTGTCGATTTCGATCTCATCGGCAAGCCCAGCGACCTGGACCATCCGACGAAACACCGCTTCCGCAGTCGGCGAGCGGCAAATATTGCCCAGGCAGACGAAGCACACAGCTACTTTGGTCATGGGGCGCTCAGCTTGGCAAAGCTTCGCCAAGACGTCGAGTCATGGAGCCTCGGCCTGTCTGTTGCAAGACCGGCGCTCGCCTCCACTGATCTCACTCGAGGGATCGGGCAGACCATTGGGATCTAGCCCTCATCTCCCTTCTTGGAGGCCGAGGCCCGGTCTCTGAGCTTTTTGAGCTCCTCCGCATCGGGAACCGTCTGAGACATTCTCCGACGAGGACGAGGAGCCGGAGGGGGCTCGACTCGGTTGCGCCCAGCGCGCTTCGCCTCGTAGAGCCGGGCGTCGGCTTCGGCAATCAAATCCCTCACCGTCGAGTGCCGATCTGCCGCAAACTGCGCCACTCCCAAGGACGCTGTCACCCCAATCTCTTGATCTTGGCACTCGATGGGACGCGCGGCCAGGGCCTCCCGAAGACGCTCGGCAGCCTGCGCCGCGTGGGCTTGATCGATTCCGGCAAGAATGACGCAGAACTCTTCGCCGCCAACGCGCGCCAGAACGTCTTCTACTCGCAGCTCCACCCCAAATCGAGCGGCGATCCCCACGAGCACTTCATCTCCCACCACATGCCCGTAGGTATCGTTGATCTGCTTGAAGTGATCGACGTCGAAAGCAATAATGCTCAAAGCCTGACCGTGTCGGCGACTGAATGCCATCGCCCTGACCATTTGTTCCTCGAAAGAACGCTTGTTGTGAGCCCCTGTGAGGGGATCACGAGTCGCAGCCGTGAACAGCTGCTGCCTCACCTGCGCCTCCACATCGTCCTCGAATCCGAACTTGAGGGTAATTGCAGCTCCCAGCTGAACGCGATCGCCATCACTCAACGGATGAGCATCAATGCGCTGATCATTCACGAACGTTCCGTTGGTGCTTCCTAGATCCTTCAGCATCACCACGCCATGAGGAAGCAGCACGACTTTGGCATGCTTGCGGGAGACGCCATCGTCT
>CAYTRQ010000195.1:0-10623 GCA_964440025.1 uncultured Polyangiaceae bacterium
GGGGGGAACCCGGGTGGCGATAGCGGGGGGGCAGACCTCGGGAGTGGTGGCGGCGAGACCGGCGGCGCCACGGGCGGGGACGTTGCGACCGGTGGCAGCGGATTTGTTCCGGACAACCCAGCGGCTGCCGAAGACTTCACGGAAGAGATTGACGGTGTGTCTTTTGATATGGTCTACGTGCCGGGCGGTACGTTCACCATCGGGTGTGAAAGCAGTCCTTGCCCGGCCGATACCGATCCCGTCTCAGGGGTAACAGTCAGCAGCTATCATATCGGGAAGGCCGAGGTGACGACGGACCTGTGGGATGCCGTGATGGGCAGCAGCTCCTCTGGATTCGGCGGCTCCCAAACGAGCATCACCTGGTATGATGCTCAGGAATTCGCCTGCCAGTTAAGCCAGATGACG
Organism: uncultured Polyangiaceae bacterium; assembly: GCA_964440025.1. Taxonomy (GTDB): domain Bacteria; phylum Myxococcota_A; class Polyangia; order Polyangiales; family Polyangiaceae; genus NIC37A-2. Next base: position 406 of record CAYTRQ010000195.1, read on the forward strand.
GGCAGGGCGTATCGTATGGTGACCGAGGCCGAGTGGGAGTACGCGGCAAAAAATCATCTGAGCAGTTTGGAAGACATCGGTAGCGGCGAAGAATGGGCCTACAACTCGTGGAGCCTGACGCATTCGGGCGGGACCGATCCCGTAGGGCCGAACAGCGGAAGTCACACTCAAAAAACGCGGCGCGATGCGCAGGGAACCGCGGACAACATCACGGGGCGCCTTATCCGCTCCATCGATGGCACAGGCCCCGCCTTGCGTTTGGCCATCTCCCATGAAATGGACTTCCCGCCGGGCCTCGTTCCGCCATGTGATCTCCATGCCCCACAGCTGGGCGAAGAACCAGAGAATTCTTACCGTGACCCCCGGTGGATCACAGGCAGCGATGCGCACTGGACGACGGGTTCGACAGCGATAGGCAATTTTGACCTCAGGGTTTGGGAGGACGGTACTGCAAGGCTAGGGAGTACTGACGGACAGTGGTTCACTTCAAACAACATCGCCTTCGTGTTCGTTCCGAACTCGGGTTCTAGTACAAAATACGCGTATATCTTTCTCGATGAAACACAAGGATCACTGATCTCCGATCAGAGTTTCATGAGCGGCGGCTACATCGGGAGGATCATGAAGGAGTCAGCGAGCACCTACGAAAAGCCTACCCTATCCGGTCTCCAGAGCGGCGCGGAATTGGCCGCCGCGGCGGGGGATGACTACAACATGGTCGACATGGTCAACATCCCCGAGTCGGCGAAAGAACAAGATCCACGACTGCTCGACGGAACGAGCCAAGGATGGTTCCAGGACAACCGTCAGGCAGGCGGCGTGCACCACTACAGAAAAGACGTCGACCCCGACGAATTCCGGTTTACCGTCAATCAAGGGACGAACCGGACCATGCTCGCCAACGGCAACTGGTTTACAGTCAACGATACATTCCTCCGCATCACGCACTCGAGCGGATATATCACCGACTATCTGTACGCCGTCACTTCGGACGGAACCTTCTATCATCTCTCCTACCAGGCATATGAGCGCGCTGACTTCAGGATGTTCCACAAAACGGCCAACGGCAGCGATACCTTCGCAGCCACCTGCGGCAGCATCTGCAGCGACGAGATCCCAAAGGGGGAGCCCGCTTCTCTCTATGCTGATATGGACAACGGCCATTCGACGTTTGTCCCGGCACCGTGCCCAGCGGGCGGTTGCTAGAACACAAGTCATCACGGGCGAAGGAGACGATCATGCGCTGGCGGGTGATTCCGCATGGTCCCGCGCGCCGTCGTCCTCTTCGCCCTCTTCATTGCTCCGCGCGGTGAAGCGCTTGCCTGCGTACAGGGCAGCAAAGCCCCAAAGCGCGACCATCGCCAGAGTGAAAAGCGAAAGCCAACGCACGGTCGAAAAGTCTGCGAATATGGTCGTTATGACCAGGCTCACCCCGACCGCCAGGGCCTTGGCAAAGCGCTGCACGAACATGTCGATGAAGGCCTTGGCCTTGTACTTTTCGTCCCGCGAGGCAGGGGTGTAAAGCGCCTCCCGCGCGGACTGATTGATCGAATAGTTGAAGGCATTGTCCGAGGTGCTGAGTAAGCTACCAAACCACAGAGCAGGGATGACGAGGAAGGCTCCGGAAGCGGCCATGATGACCGTCGGCGTCACCAGTAGCGCCACCCTCAGCCGGAAGTTGTTGAGAATGGCGTTGGTAGCGAAGAGCTGCACGAGAAGAGCGGTCACGTTGGTCATCGCGTAGACCGTTGCGAAGTGTGAATCGATGTCCTTGCCATTCAAATAGTGGGATACGGTGGCCGTAAACTGGAAGTCCAACACAGTGGAGACAATTTCGTAAATGCCGACGATACCCACGATAGAAAGCAAGTACCCAGAGCGAAAAACGAGGTGCGCGCCTTCCAAAGCGGCATTCCTTTGCGGTTCTTCCTCCACCTCGGTCGATTCGGTCGCCGCATCCGGGGCGTCCTTGGCAATTTCTAGGTCGCTGTGGGTCACCTTGCGCCCCGCGTAGGCCGCAAGCCCTCCGATGGCTAGCGAGGTGCCCACACAGATCCACATCCAGGTGGAGTTGTCGAACGTATTCACCCAACTCCGAACGAACGTGGCGCCGAAGGCGCCTCCTGCCACCCCACCCAACACGACCAATCCGTAAAGCCGCTTGGCGCCCCTTGGGGTTACACTGTCGTTCAAGAAGGCAAAGAAGGTCGCAACCATCAACGTGCTGTAAAGGTCGCCGTATAGGTAAAACGACCACACCAATGTGTGGTTCAGACTATCGAGCAAGAATGAATAGAGGACGAAGGTCGCAGCATACAAGCCCGTGAAAACGAAGGTCAGTTGCTGACGGCGAAGCCTCCGTGAGAGGATGGTGAATACCACGACGGATGCGGCGGCCACACCCATGTTCAGAACCTTGGCAACCAGCTCGGTCTGCGCTGCATCGAGTTGCCACCCCCAGAGATCGATGCCCTTCTCGTCGTAGAAACGGATGAAGATTGCCTTTTTGATCGGCTTGAGAATCCAAAAGGTGGTGATCACCAAGAAGAAGTAGCCGAACATGGAAAGGGCAAGAGGCCATTCCTTCTTCCTGATGTCGAGAAGTGCTTTGAAAGGGTTTTTGTTATTGGTGGATTCGGACGCTGTCATGGGGACGAACCCACGAACTCCGAACGCCGCGGGCGCCAGTGATTGTCCCGGCTGCCGGGGGATCCGTAAAGAACAATGTCCCCGCCGGGGAGGTTGCTACGGCGACTCGTCGTCTCCCCCAACACAGACACCGAGTTCTTTGGGTAGTCGGCTCGCCGCCTGGCAAAGCTCATCCTCCTGACAGCCTGATTCCTCGCTGACTGTGGAGCAGACCACCAAACACCCCTGCTCCGAAGAACAAACGTGCCCGTAGGCGCATTCCTGCACGGCATTCGGGTCGCAGGCCTCTCCTGCGGTTTTCTCGCCGGGGATCGCACAGGCCGTCTTTCCATCGGCGCGCACAACCATACAGGCCATCTCGCCGGTGCAGGCGCAGTCTTGCCCCTCGGGACAGGGGAACGGCTCGGTCAGTGAGCAGTTATCGAGAGGGAGACACACCGGAACTTCTTGGTTGGGATCCCCCAGGGTGGGTCGCGGAGCGCAGTAACTCGTGTCATCGCAGCTCTCGACGGTGCCTCGGCAACAATAGGGGCGGCACACGCCCGTGGTCCCTGAGCCAACGCAGGCCAGACCGGAGCCGCAATCCCTCACGCTGAGACAGGGGTCCCCCTCTTCGGCAACTCCAGCCTCCTGACAACTCCGCGTTGGTCCAGGGCCGATCTGACAGCTGGCACTCACCTCGTCCAAATCGCCGGGGTTCGCGCTAAGCCCCGCAGCGCCGCCCCAAGAACCTCCCATGCCCCCAGTGCCGCCGGTTCCTCCCGTTCCACCGGAGCCCAATGCCTCGCAACCGGAGGCGTCGTCAGGAATACACTCCCCATCACCGCAAAGGGGATCGAGGGCCTCTCCACCACCATTCTCAGTGCCGCCGCTCTCGGAGATCGTGATATCGATATTTTCTCGATCTTCCGTGCCGCCTGTCGCAGCACCGTCCGACCCGGTGTTGCCTCCTGTACCTCCCGAATTGGTGCTCGCCGCGGAACCGCACCGGAGCAAAAGAAAGAGCCCCAGCAGGCCGAAGAGAGCCGGAAGTCGTCTCCTTGGAGAAAGAAAGTGAGTAAGCGTCAAGATGCTTTCACTCTAGCGCCGAAGAAGGATGGCGGCACGGGAATCGCGCACGAAACGCTCAACGCGTTCGGCCGCTCAGCCGAACGTGTCGAACGTCGAAATTTCCAGCAGTATCGAAAACTCGGAGGGTCACCATGGTGGGGTGCGAAGGCAACTGGGAGCTCAAGTCGAGGACGAAGGCCTCGCGCGATTGATCAAAAATGCCGTCAGCCGGCTCGAATGGAATCCATTCCGGTCGACCCGCCACGCGCGCTTCAATGCGTCGGACCGGTCCCACTCCATCAACGGCCGTCCCCCCCACCACCGAACCACGCACTTCGATTCCTCCAATTCGCGGCGCACTGTTGTCCACGAGCACCACGCTGCTCTCCATCTGATGCTTTTTCACCCGCTCAGGTGGATTGGACAGTTCATCGCTCGCCGTCACCCGAAGGACGTAGCGTCCTTCCGGCAGGTCATGGGTCTTCCAGGTGAACTTGGAATGGGTCAGGACCTCTTGCGGCTCGAGTGCCGAAAGCCAGTCGGGGGAGCCGACCGGGCGGTACTCGACGAAATAGCGCAATTCGTCCTCGTCAGGATTGTGCACTTCCCATCGGACTGAAATCTCCGGCTTCGCTTCGCTCTCCATTGGATGGCCGGACTTCTGAGCTCCTTCTTCCGTGGCCTGGTTCTGCGCGCCGGACTCTGCAGTGATCTCGGTCACGACAGGGCGCAAGTTGTCCGTAACGAAGGGAACTTCAATGCGACGCAACACCGCCTCGTCGCCCCGCGGCATGCGCACTCGAACCTGAAAATAGCGCCCCACGGGGCTTTGAACAGGGCCGTCCGAGGTCATCTCATTGCTCCAGTCCGACCATGTTGCGTCGGGATCGCTCGTATTCCCAGACCGGGTCGACAGCCTCACCGCACCCTTGGCATTCCAGTTCACCCGGCCGAACCGAGCGCGGAGCCCCGCATCGAACACCTCACTGGTCCAGACAGAGTCGTGCCCCCCTTGACCGCGGATTTCGTGAACAACGACGGGATCACTGGCAACGAGCCAGCCCCGCAGGCCATCCGGGCCGGCACCACCTCTCACCATGATATCACTCACCTGGCGTTCCTCGAGATCGGCTAGAAGAACACTGTGATGATTCTCGTCGATTCGAAACAGGTGCCCCTTGACGCCCGTGCCGATCAGAGGCCGGCCTTTCTGGTCCAGAGCGAGAGAAACGATATGCTCTCGATCGCTAGCAAATAGCTCTTCTGGCACTCCGTCCGGCGAAAAATGAAAAAGCACTCCTTCTCCCTTTTTAGGGGAGGCGTGCCGGGGCCCCGCGGCGCGCTTGGGTTTCCCCAAGGTACTGCGGGGATCATCGTTCAATTCATTTGCAACAGCGTAAACCGAGCCATCCTTTCCCACCTCGATGGCCCGCACCTCGGTCGATTCGAAGTCGTAGAGCACTCGAGCTCGGCCCGGCGAGGACAAACGATAGAGCCGGGCCTTTCCAGAACTCCCACAATAGATAGTGCCGCCGCCGCTCGCCACGCTGACGAGATGAGGCTGATCCGAATCGAAGTAGAGCTGAACGGTTCCATCATCCGTAATGCGAAAGAGTTGCCCCTTCGGTCCAGTCGCCGCAAAGAGCGCCTGCTTCTTCTCGTCGAATGCCACGTCCCAAACGTGAAGCGTTGAATCCGACGACTCCGTCGCGTCCGATTCGGCAGTTTCCAAGCTCGCAAATTCGATTAGCTTGTCCCCCACCAGCTCATAGAGCTTGCCGCCCGGCATGGCGCCAACGATCACCCGATCTCCCCAAGCCTTGGTCAACGAGGTCAATGCAAGAGCCTGGGCCGAGGCGATCTCTTCCACCTGACCGCGAGAAGCGCGGAGCAGTTTACCCTGATTTCCTGTCGCCACGAGCAAGCCGCCATCGTGCTCGAGAGCATCCCACGCCGAGTCAACCTCGGGGACACTCTGATTTCCCCAATCGAGGCCCGCTCGCAAATGTCCCAGCGAATCGACGGACACGCCTTCCAGTTCACCACTCGAAAAGTCTTTCTGACTTTCGACGACGAAGTATCGGGTCCCCACTGCCTGCGCGGCCGCAGCAACCAACAAAATGATACATGTCAAAGCCAGAGGGAAACCGAAGAAGCGCACGCGAAAATGGGGTACTTTGTAAGACATCAGTTTTTCCAAGGGCTCCCGCGAGCCCCCAAGACGTGTTCTAGAGCACATCTCACCACCTCTCAAGGTTGGTTCACTTCCCCCAAGGATGCCAGCCAACCTACCGAGACTGCCGAACCCGAACCTTGACGTCGTCTTTGCCCACAACATAGTAGGGAGTCTCCGAGACATGATGCCTCTCCGATCTGAATTGGGCGATATTGACCGATGAATGATCGTTGATCAGGCGATCCATCGCCCCGGGGGGTAGAGCATCAGCGACAATCCCGCGATACGCAGCGCCCCCTTGGCCCGTCTCATAGGAGACAACAAGGGTTCGGGGTTTTTCTGTCGCGCTTTCGAGATTCACGAGCAGCTCGGCGAGAGATTCGGGCTGGGGCCGAGGACGTTGAACATCGTATCCCGGTCGCACCTGTAGCTCGACGGAATCTTCAGCAAACGACTCCGGAATGGGAATCGACAGCGTCCGGGTCTCTCGGTCTTGTCCATACGGTTCCAGGAGTACACGCAATCGCACCGCTTGGCCCGGCTCCACCTCCGGCGTCAAAAGCTCGACTCCACGCAGGGTCGCCACCTCCCGAGCGAATTCGAGCTCCGCATGAACACTCAGGCTCTCAAGGGTCACGTGTTGCCAGGGATTGTTGAACGCGGCGCCAACGGACTTGATCAGATCCGACTGCATGATGTCGGAAGTTCCGGGTGTCCCCGTCGGCCGGGAACCGAAGTCTTCCAGCTCCAGCGCAGGGTAGCCCACGAACTTGACCCGAGAGCGGATACTATAGGTCACATCCCGACGCTCCCCCGCAGCTGACTCGAGCGCACTTCCTATCGCCATTCCAAGGAACGCCGGCGTGACGAATCTATCGTGTGCGACCTCGAACTCCCAATCGGTATACGGTGCTCCGGGCTCGCCCTCGATACTGAGAGTCACCGGAACCGTGTGAGGCCGAGCATCTTGGTGGACAACGATGGACGCCTGCCGGTCATTGACGAGAGTTCCCCGCGAGGCAACGGCTTCCCCGATTTTGAACGAGCGCATCTGACTGGCCATGAACCAAAGGATCCGAGCTTCGCTCGTGGGCATCGAGGTGATCCCCACGTTCATCATCGGATGACCAAAGGCCACCAGGCGATGGCCTTCAACCCGCGTGACGGTCCCCAGGCCCATCGCGCTGACATCCCCTCGGACCATGTTCACGCCAATGGCACCTCCATCGACAAAGCCACTCTCGGCCGGCTTTTCATTCTCGGTGGCCGAAGGAGCCGTTCCCCCTGCCTGAAGCGGTGTCATGCCCAGCGGCTCGAACAAATCACGCGCAGTGTCGACCGCAGAATCCGAAAGCCCCCCCAGCAGAAGAGGAGTAGTGACAGGAGCCAACTCACTCCTTCGATTGGGCAAACGACGAGCCAGGGCATCGGCGTGCTTCTGAACACTGTAGGAGCCATCGCTGGTGCCGGATTGGAAGACACCCTTGCTCAGAGGGCGCTGGCGTGAAGGAAGACGTTGACCCGGCATCAACTTGATCGGAGCACCGCGAATGAAGAGAGGCAGCGGGCGAGCCAAATCCTGAAGCATATTCTTGATCGGAGTCACTCCTGCAACAGGTTCCACACCAAACGTCCAACCGTAGGAATAGGCGCCGATCATCTTCCCATCGATGTAGATGGGGCTCCCACTCATTCCAGCCACGATTTTGGTGACATCGAGACGAGGATGTTTGGTCTTGATCAGAATCAGCTCTTGCTTAGGTCGGAAATCCTGCAACACATCGATGATTTCCACATCGAAGCGTTCCGGCTCCGTCCCCTCGAAAACTGTCAAACCATACCCCGTCATTCCCTTTTTGAGCTCGTCGACGGACATGATGTCGGGACGACTCGTCCGGGCACCAGCTTCTGCCGATGAAACCAACGTGGGGAGGGCCAGAGTCAGGCCCAACAGGGCCGCCAGAGGGATCAGAAAGGGGGTACGCACTCTGCGTGGCACTTTAAATGACCGCGGGCGATTGTCGAATACCTGGGAAGGAATACGCTTGCTGCACGTTGCCGCGCCATTTCACGACGGCCAGCCGGTACAAGCTCTTGAAGCGCCGGTACGAGGGGCGCCGGTGACCGCTGGAAACAATTTCCAGCTGCTGACTGTACGAGCCGCCGGCAACGAAAAGAGCCATTCTTGGAGAAATGGCGTGCACCTTTGCGCGCTTCTGCTCCCCTCTCGCCCGCGGAGGAACCGTCGCGACCGGGAGCGGCCCCCACGTGGGGGGATCCTGCTCCCCACTCGCCCGCGGAGGAACCCCGAAACCGGTGCTTGGAGAAATGGCCTGCCTCGGAGACGATATTCCTCCGAGCTAGGCGAAGCGTGTCCGCCAGGGAGGGCATTTGCCGAACCATAGCGAGACGGGGTGCTCCTTCGACGCACCCGTGCCTACGAGGAGTGCTTTGGACTTTTTCCTCTATGCCGCGATTCTGCTTTGCTTTGCCAGCTGGGTGACGGCCCACACCCTGCTTTGCTGGTTCCTCCTTCGAGAGAGTCCCCAGCAAGGTGTCTTAGGCTTCCTTCTTTTTCCCATGGCGCCGTATTGGGGGTATCAGAAGGGCTTTTCCAAGTTGGTCGCCGCTTGGCTCGCCTTCATGACACTCTACGTGCTCCTGCTCGGTGTGGGCTCGGCACGCGGTGCGAACAGCTCGACAGGCGGCCCCATTGGCCACGCGGCACGGGCAGCTCGGTGCGCAGCCCCACTCGACTGGCGGCCCCATTGGGCACGCGGCGCGGGCCAACCTCCTGGGACAGCCCGGACTTCCCGAGTATCGCCCGCGTCTCGGATTCGTTGCTCCCCGGCCGCGAGCATCAATGCCGATAGGGAATCGTTTCCGTCAGCGGCTTGACCCGCCTGATCCCTTGCTGGACGAAACGCTCGAGCAGTTGACGCGCTACCCGGGGGTGTCCTTCCCAAAGGACGACGGTTGCGTAGATCAAACAACCTCCCTCGTAGGCTGGATAGGCGGCCCAGGCGGCCGAAAATTCATAGTTTGAGAAAAGAAAAGGTGCTTGGCCCTCGGTCTTGTGAACGACGAGCTTCTGTCCGCGCCACGGACGCTTTTGGGACACGACTTGCCCGAGCCTGACGTGATAGCGCTCCAGAAGAGGAAAGCCCCGCCTCTCGAATTCCGTCATGCAGCCACGGCTCGTCGGCTGCTCTCCCGAAATATCGACCGTAAAAATGGCCGTTAGCGCATGGTGATTCTTCGTATAGCGAAACGCCGTAAGATGATCGATATTCCAAAGTCGGATTCGTTGCCAGCTCTTCCAATCTGGAAGCGGGACCCGCACCTGGCGGTCCTTGTCACTTCGAAATCCCCATCGAGCGAGCATCTGCCGCTCCAAAGCACTTCGATGATCGACGATGGGGGGAAGAGGAGGAGCCTGACGCGGCGCCTTCGGCCGCGGACCGATCACAGATCTCCGGGCCCTCAAAACTCTGCGGGCTGCTCGGTTCCTGAGGCGTTTTCTGTTTTTGTTGGATTTGTGCCGTCGCTTCTTTCCATTTCTGGCTCGGCCTGTTTTGTCTCCCTTGCCTTGGCGCCCCTTTTCTCCGGCGGACTTGGCTTTCTGCTGACCCCTTCGACGTCGGCCTGTTTCGTCTCGCCCCTTGCCTTGGCGCCCCTTTCCTCCGGAAGACTCAGCTTTCTGCCCACGCTTGTTGGGCCGTCCTCTCCGCGCGCCGCCCTTCTCGTTCGCACTCCTCTCGCTCGCTCTCCGGCTGCGCCGTTTGGCACCGCCTGACTCGTTTTCCCGCATGCCCCCTTCCAGTGACTCCATTCTCGTCGCGCGCCCTGAACGCCGAGCTTGCTCTTCGCTCTGTTGAATCGGCTCACGCTTCGCCAAAATAGGCTCTGCCACAGCGAGCCTCACCCGCCCATGGGGAATCGAAGGCGGAGCCTCTCCTGGCTCGGAGATGGGCCCCAGTCCGCGGCCGGGACTTGCTTCGGCCGGCGCTCCAAAAAGGCCCGCTGAAGCAGCCATCAGAGCCAAGATGAAAGGAAAGCCATTCCTTCCTCCCACCAAGCACCACAGGGGCGCTTTTTGGACAACTAAGGACACGTGACCTCGTACGACACAAAAGACGAGTGTATTCCTTTCCAAGCGGAGACGTCAGCTTGCCACGAGCTCGGGGACACTGCACCGGCGACTCCGCTAGAAAACGCTCCGCCGAGGCTCGTCTCTCCGCCCTCAGGTGACCGGCGGCGGGACTTTCCAGGCTGTGAGAGGGGCGGAGGGGCTCTAGTGCCTCGGCAACTCACGTTTCGAGCGGTTTCGAAGCACTCCCAGA
>CAYTRQ010000196.1:0-10594 GCA_964440025.1 uncultured Polyangiaceae bacterium
GTTCGAAATGGTGGGATTCGAGTAGGGCACGGCGGTGTTGTTGTCACCGTTGTTATCTGCCTCGATACCGCGGTCCCCCTCGCCGTCCCATTGGTGCACGGCGACGAACTGGGCCTTGCCGCGCCAACCACCGGTCCAGTCGACGCTGTCGTCACTGGCGTTGGTGACAAGCAAGTGTTTGACGTTGACGGTACCACCGAAGAACTCGACTCCGTCGTCCGAGGCCGCGTGGATATGGAGATAATCCACTGTGGTGCCGGAGCCGACGCCTTGGAAGGCGACGCCGTTGAGCTCGTTCTGGTCGTCAACCAGGTTGCCGGCGAACTGCACCCGAACGTACTTGAGCACGCCACTGTCGTCGCTGTCGTCGGTGCCTCCGTAGATGCCGGAGCCCGCCTCACCCTGCACGTCGGTGCCGTTGTTGGTGGTGGCCTGGCCGTTGAGAATCAGCCCCCCCCAGTCGCCAGCAGCACGGCTGCCGATCTCGACTGCCGAGGTGAAAGTGATAGGAGCCGTAGCCGTACCTTGAGCCATGATCTTCGAGCCGCGCTGAATGACGAGAAAGGTCTTGTCGCCACCAAACACGGTCACACCCGCCTCGATGGTGAGGACGGCGTTGCCGTCCTCATCACCGATGAAGATGCCGCCCTGGCCACCGAGCAGGTATTCATTGCCTGCCGTGAGGGTCAGATCGTCGGTCGTGGTACCAGCAGAGATCTCGCAAACGCCGTCGGCCACCCGGGTTACGAGCTCATGCTCGGGGCAACCTTTACCGCCAGTGCCATTTTTTCCACCGGTGCCTGTGCCGCTATCGCCTCCGGTCGATCCGCCGTCCATGCCTCCATCGTCGCAGCCAGCCATGAACACGCCGAGAGCGAGGACCGCCGCTGAGCCAAAAATCACATGATTCGAAGTTTTCATTTTCTCTCTCTTCAAGTTCTGAGTTCCAACGCGGGCTTTCCCCGTGCTCGATTCGTCTTTTTCAACGGACCTCCACCCAATGACCGAGCGAGGACCAGCCCTCTAGCTTCCCCGCGCTCGACGTCGGTCCAACGCGCTGTTGGCAAGAGAGCTCTCTAGGCCTCTGGAATGCCCGGGATCTGCTCGTCATCATGGTTTGTGGCTTGTTTTTGAAAGTTCGAATTTCGTGAACGCTCATTTAGCCGATGAGGGGTAGGCTTGCATGAACTCGACTCAACTTACTCGTAACAATCCAGTGGCACCCAGAAAGCGACCCTGGACGGCGACGAGCCCATTGCAAACACATGACACTCTAGTCATTTCTTTTCCACAAAAAGAGGAAAACCAACAAGCACCACAGCGTTCAGCAGAAAAATCGGCGAAAAGCAGAGTCTCTCACCCCTGCAGGAAGAGGCGCATGCCAACTCAGCAAGTGTAGAAGGCCCCAACAGATCAATACGCGTAGGAGGCGCCAAGAGAAAAGCTAACACCGCGGAGGAACCGCCCCACGATGATGTCCCCTTGTGTCTGCACGACCTCTGCATCGAAAAGATTCTGTGCTTTGAAGCCCCAGGTCCAGTGGCTGTCGATTTCATGGCGGAGCACGAGGTCGAGGCGAGGCACGGGCTCCTCGTAGATGTCCGGCGCATTGTTCGCGCCCACGCCCACGATGCGGCGCCCCGCAACGTTGAACAGAACCGTTGCGCTCAGGCTGGCCTCGTCGCCGATGTCGTCGTCGAACCCGAACTGCAGGTTGAGCACGTAGGGCGACTGGCCTTCGAGTGCGCGCTCGGTCGACGTGTTTACGAGTGTCGCGTTCGGGTCGAGCGTGACCTCCGAGTCGATGAGAGTGAGGTTTCCTGCCAAATAGAAGCTGTCCCAGAAGTCGCTCACGAAGCTGAGACGCTTGCGGAACTCGAACTCGGCGCCGGTGTTGAGGGCTGCGTCGGCGTTTTGCCAGGACTGTCGGCGGCTAGTTCCAGCTAGCACGACCGTTTCGATGGGGTCGTCGAATTGTTTGGCGAATGCTGCCACCGAAACGGACTGGGCGCCTGCCAGGTACCATTCCCAGCGTAGATCGTAGTTGAGAATGGTCGCGCGCCGTAGGTCGGGGTTTCCGATGATTTCGGTCGATGCTTCCACGTTGAAGAAGCGCGCTAGCGACAGTTCGCGGAAGTCGGGCCGGGAGACGGTACGGCTGACACCGGCGCGAATCTGCATGTCTTCCGCGAAGGTCCAGGTGAGCGTGCCCGTGGGCAGGAAGTCGCCGGTTTCCAGGTCGGCCTCTTCGTTGGTGGACGCCACCAGCTGGCGCGAGTTTTCGTAGCGCAGGCCTGCCATGAACGACAGGCTCGGCAAGATCGGGGACTCGACCATACCGTAGCCCGCGAGGATTTCTTGCGAGGCGTCGTACGGCTCGTCTTCACCCGTGGTCTCGACGAAGTTCACCCCATCGGGCCGAATGTTTCCCGGCTGCATGATGGTCTCCATGTCTTCGCGCCGCAGGTCGTTGCGTTCGTCGACGGGCTGATAGTTGTCGATGCGGTACTGATACCGGTAGGTCGTTACCACGCGGCTGCGGTCGACGATCATGCCGCCAATTTTGAATACCGTGGCCAGATCCGGATCCTTCCACTTGATGGGGTAGGCTAGATCGAGGCCTCCCTCGAGGATCTCGTCGTCGTTCTTGCTGTAGAAGCGCTGAACCGCGCCCCCCCGCACCGAAAGTAAATAGGCTTGCTGATCGGGAGCAAAGTCATAACGGTAGTCGCGTCGATCCGGTTCGTTGCGACTGGCTTTCGAGTAGACGAATCGCCAGCTGGCCTGAAAGTCGTTGGCCTGCTCGAAGGTGTGTTCGCCGCGCAACTGCTGCGAGAGGAGCTGGCGCTCGACGAACCGGAGGCGCGTGAAGCGCTGGTCCCCCTCGAGCCCCTCGCCGCTGCCCAAGAGGGTCAAGTTGTCGGTGTTGCGCAGCAAAAGGGTGGTGGACATCACCTCGTGGCCTTCGGACAGCTCGGCGCCAGCTCCGAGCATGCCGGTCACGCCGACGTTGTTCTGCAGGCGCTCGACATCGAAATCGGTGGCGACTTCCACCTCGCCGCTGGAGGCACGCACGGAGCGGCGGATCTCTTTCCGGCGCGACCAGGAGTTCGAGTACTGGGTCGTGGCAATGAAGCCCACTGGAACTTCGCCGATCTCGAACATGTTGCCAGCAGTGACGTTGAGCTTGCCGCCCGGTGGGACGAAGCGTTCGCTCGTGTTCCAGTTGTTGGGCAAGCTGCGGCCGAGCTCGGCCACTTCCTCGTCACTCAGTCCGGGCTCGAACCTGTTTGCGAGCGTGATCGGATCCCCTCGCTCGCTCACCCGGGCCAAGGCCTCGCTTCGCGCGCGACTTCCGTCGTCGGTGCCAAGCCAATCCAGACTGCCCCCTTGGTAGGTGGGCCCCTGCCGAAAAGTGGTCTGGGTGTCACCGGACAACGAACCGCCAACCTTGAACAGGAGTTCGTCCGGGTAGTCGCGCGTGCGCAGCTGGACGGTCCCGCCGCCGAATTCCGCCGGCACGTCCGGAGAGTAGGTCTTCTGAACCACCACGGATTCGAGCACCGAGGTGGGAAACAGGTCGAGCGGCACTACGCGGCGCTCGGGCTCTGGCGAGGGCACCAACGCACCGTTCAGCAACGTCTGACTGTAGCGCTCGCCCATGCCGCGCACGTAGATGAACTTGCCACCCACCACCGTTAGCCCCGTGACGCGTTTGAGCGCGGAGCTGGCGTCGGAGTCCCCGGACTTGCTCATCTGTTCGGCGCCGATGACGTCCTGCACGTTCGTCGCCTTTTGCTCTTCGGCCACCGCCGACGAGACGCCGCCTTCGACGTACGGCGCCGTGATGACGTAGTCTTCCAGCTCGGCAGAAGAAGGAGTGAGCTTCAAGTCCAGTTCGGTGATTGCGCCCGGCTCGACGACGATCTCTTCTTCGGTGAGGCTCGCATACTTCGAGTGCAACACACTGATGGCGTGCTCGCCCTGCAGGACTTCCGTTTCGAAGCGTCCCTTTTCGTCGGTGGTCAGCGGCTCGGGAATGCCACGCACGTAGATTTGGGCTCCTTGGATCGGCTCGCCCGTCTCGCCGTCTTTGATCACTCCAGCGAGAGAGCCGGGCTTCTTGGCCTTTTTCTCTTGCTGTTCTGGTCGTTCTTCCTTTTTGGTGGCCTCTTTGGTGGCCTCCACAGGCTCCGTGATGTCCTCGGTCACCAGTGCCCCCCTCCCGTCGACGGTGATCAGGGCCTCGGTCGTTTCGCCAGCAGCAAAGGCCATGGGCTCAAGGGTCAGCGGCTGCGCACCATCGCCGGCAAACTCGATGCTCACCTCGTGCTCTCCCGGAGAAACTCCGCCGACGATGACCGAACCGTTCTCGTTGGTGCGTCCCTTCCGTCCGTCGACGACCACCTGGGCCGATTCGTGCTGAACCACGTCGCCCCCGTCGGCTTCCACGAACAGGATCAGGTGGAGCCAGGCCGTGTCTTCTTTCAGGTCCACCATCGGATCGTCCTCGGTGGTTGCCTCCGGCTCGGGGGCGGCGGCGGCGTCGGGGTGTCCTTGGACCTCGGTTCCTGCTGGCGCGTCGGGCTGTCTTTGGTCTTCCGCTTTCGCGTCAGCGTCTTGGGCGCGAGCCGCGGGGACACTTGCAATGACCAAGGCGACGACTGCGATCTTCGAAATAAAAGGGCTGCTCGACGGGAGGGGCGTTCGGTGGGTAGTCAGCCGCCGACCTCGGCGGGAGTGGCGCGTGAGGGATTGCATGGTTGGACAGGACGCTCGGGAGGCGACGAAAGAAAGAAAACGATGGTATAATAAGATCTATTCGTTAGTAGCACTCCCAACCGGCGTCTTTGCAGTTGGCCATGGCTTTACGCAGTCCCGCGGCCGCTCGGAATAGCTCCGGATCCTTGATGCGGCGCAGGTGGTATTCGGCCTTTTCCAAGTCTTGAAGCTTGTAATAGGCATAGGCGAGCGCATACCGCACGTTCTGATCGGACAAGAGACCGAGGCGTGACAATGCTTCGGACATGCCGGTGATCATCGAAAAGCGCTCGGCTTCCAGCAGCAAGCTGAGCCGCTGCTTGAGTTTCTCCTTTTGGTCGACGATCTGCGCGTTGAGAGCGAGCGCCAACTCCGACCGCCCAGCTTCCTTGTACATTTCGGCGGCCTCCAGGAGGAATTTCTGATCGATGCGGGAGGCCGCTTCGAACATCATTGCCGCCAAGAGCGGCCGCTGCTGGTCGTTGTACACGTGGGCCATTTGGACCGGGACCTTGGCGCTCAGGGGGTATTTCAGACGCGCCTGACCCAAGATGAGAAGGGCCTTTTTTAGCTGATTTCCTCGACGGAGCGCCTCGGCAATGGCCAGGTACTCCTCCTCTCCAATGTTCGGCCGCTCCAGGTATTTGCCGCTAAGGCGAACGACCTCCTGGTAGAGCTCGAGGTCGACCAAATAGAAGATCTTGGTGCGCAACAAATCGCTGTCGTCCGGAAACTTCCGGACGCCCCGATCGAGGGCGGTGAAGGCCTCGTCGTAGCGCTTCAGTTCCCAATAGGCTTGAGCCAGCATGCCGAAGCCCGCCGGGCTTTGTTGCGCTGCGGGCCCCGCCTTCTTCAGGTGGATGATGGTCTTTTGGTACTGCTTCAGATTGAAGTGCGACTGCGCCAAGTAAAGGTGAATGGCCGGGTCCTTTTGCCCGGCCTTCAACGAGGCCTCGAAGGACTGAATCGCCTTTTCGTGCTGGCCCCGTTTGAGGAAAACCATGCCGCGCAAGGTGTGATACTTGGGTAGATCGAATTCGTCGTCCTGAGCGGGGTCAACTTGGCCCAGCATCTGCGCCGCGCGGTCGTACTTTTCGTCGGCGATGAGCCGTGCAGCGAGCGCGAGATAGTCGACGTCGCTTTCGTCTTCTTGCTTCTTCTTTTTGGCGAGCGCGGGCGCGACGATCAGCGTCCTCACACCGGGTGCAGCAACGCCTAGAACGAGGACTCCCAAAAGAGCGATGCGAACGAGCCTCGCACGTGGTCGACGCGCGAGGCTGCCTCGAGCTGTCGTGCCACTCCCTGCGCGACGAATTCCGATCCAGCGAGCGCCCGCGTTCGTCCGAAAGCTAGCCATGAAAATCAGCTCTTCTTCAACTCGAAACGAATGGTTTGCGTGACCCAGGTACCGACGTTCTGCCCTTCGTATTGCCCGGGAGAAAACTCCCAACGCTTGATTGCATTCGTCGCCGCTTCTTCGAAGGTGTTCTTCGGCTGGGACTCGACAACACGCACCTTGTCGACCCGCCCAGTTTCATCGACGAAGACACTCATGCGCACATAGCCGGTTTCACCCCGCTGGCGAGCGCGCTTGGGATACTCGGGCTGGACGCGGCGAGCCGGTTGGGGCACGACGTCCACGGCTCCCTCGGTCATGGCCATCTTCTTGTTGGTTTCACCCAACAACGTGTCACCGGCCCGGCCCATGTCCTCGGCTTGAAAGCCGGGCAGATCGAAGC
Source organism: uncultured Polyangiaceae bacterium (assembly GCA_964440025.1). Classification (GTDB taxonomy): domain Bacteria; phylum Myxococcota_A; class Polyangia; order Polyangiales; family Polyangiaceae; genus NIC37A-2. The sequence goes on from CAYTRQ010000196.1 coordinate 6,501, forward strand.
TGATTCCGCGCAAGGCGGGCCCCAGATTGGGCGCGGGTGCTTCGGGTGCATTGGTGGTGTGCCGTCGCTCGACCTTCTTGGGCTTCGGTTTCTTCTTCGGCGGGGGGGGCTTGGGGGGCTCTACTTCGAAGGCCCCCCCCCCCCCCCCCCCGCCGCCCCCGCCCCGCCCCCCCCGCCACCGAAGGCCACCTTCTTCCCGTCGTCCTCTTGTTCCGGGGGGCCCTCGTCGGCGTTCATGACGTGCAGCAGGAAGAAAACACCGAACGAGCCCATGGCCATCGCCACGACGCCAGCGGCGTGGCGGCGCGCCCGCATACTGAGTGAATCGAATTTCATCCGGCCTCCTTGTCGGTTGCAACACCCACGTCGCTGGCGCCGGCCAGCCGACACTGATCCACGACCTCCACCAGACGTTCGGCCGGCACCCGGCGATCGGTGACCACCAGAACCGACTGATTTCCGCTCGTCTCGATGAAGTCGCGCACGTGGCTTTGCACCATCCACGCTCGGACGGCCGTGCCGTCCAGGTAGATGTTGCCGCTTTGGTCGATGTTGATGCGCAGGGCCTTGCTCGAGGCCCGTTGCGCGCTCGACGCTCCGGGACGTTCGATGTCGACCTTCATGTCCTTGACGAAGGTCGTCGAGACCATGAAGAAGATGAGCAGGATGAACACCATGTCGATGAGTGGCGAAATGTCGATGTCGGTGTTGGCTTCTTGGCGCTGACGGCGTCTCATGTCGTCCTCGGTTCGGCCGAAACCTTCCATCCTCTCGTGAGGGTGTCGGCTTCGGAGCAAAGGATGTCCTTGATCTGGTTGAGCTCGCGTTGAAGGTGCCCCTGCTTTCGATCCAGGACGCGGCCCACCACGATCCCGGGCACCGCGACGGCAAGACCCATTTGGGTGGTGAACAACGCCTGGGAGATACCCCCGGCGATACCGCCAGATTGGGAAAATAGGGTCATGTCTCCCAGCGAGTCGAACGTCTCGATCATTCCGATGACCGTTCCCAGCAGGCCAGCGAGCGGAGCTGCCGTGACGATACTTTTCACCACGGCCTTTCCAGCGGAAAGGGGCCGTTCGAGCTGGCCGAATGCATCATCGAGCACGGGGCGCAGTTCGCCTTTCTGGCTGGAGTTTTCGATCAAGGCTCGCAAGCCGACTACCACCGCCGAGTCGATGGTGCCCTTTGGCTCCCTCCCCTTGCTTTTTGCATAGCGCTGAATGAGCACGCGGGGGCTGCGCACACTGCCGCGGTGCAACACCATCCAGCGGTAGCCAAGCACATACCACAAGATGACCGTGGCGATCGCTAGCGGTGGCATTACGAAGCCACCGCTTTCGAAGTATCCGAGGAGTTCTTCCAGAAACTGCTTCATGGCCTAGACGAGTTCGCGGCGCGAAATGGCCACTTCGTCGCCCGCCCCTTCGGGGCGAGGGCGGGCGACTCCGCTTTTTGCCCATTTTTTGCCGTCGAACGCTTTGTTGCTTGTTGGTTCGCGTCCATTTGTGGACGCGAACTAGACGAGGGTGAACCGAGCTCAGCCACTGGCTGGCGCGCCGTGTGCGGGAGGAACGAGCGAGTCGCTTTCGGGGGCGGGCTCGCGATCGGGCAGTGGGTAGGGCCGGCTGCTGAAACGAACACCGGCCGCGATGTTGATGATGTGTAGCGCCGAGCGATCCATCTCGTCCTTGATCCGTTCGGCCCAAGCTGACAGCAGGTTGCCCAAGAGGAGCGCCGGGATGGCTACGATGAGTCCCAGCTCCGTGGTCACAAGCGCCACCGAGATACCGCCGGAAAGCAGCTTTGGATTGCCGGTACCGAACTCGGTAATGATGTCGAAGGTGGCAATCATGCCGGTCACCGTGCCGAGCAGGCCCAGCAGGGGCGAGACGGCAGCAATGACCATGATGGTCGATCCGAAGCGGTCCAGATGCGGTGTCTCGTGGAGAACGCTCTCGCTGACAATGTCCTCGAGCTCCGGACGTGGCCGATTGATGTGCTTGAGAGTGGCTTTGAGCACGCGCCCGGCCGAGCCCTCGGCTTCCTCACACCGTGCGATGGCCGCGTCGTATTCGTGTCGCCGGACGAGGGGCGCTATGTTTTCGACGAGCTTTCCGGCGTTGGCCGAGCTGCGCATCAAAAAGAATGCTCGCAGCAGAGCCATGAGCAAGGCGAGGACGCCTCCTGCCACGATGACCCAACCGATGATCCCTCCGCTCTGGATCACGTCGGTCGCCGTTTTTTCTTTCTTTTCCTCGACGCCCTTGTCCAGGTTTTCGTAGAGAAATACGGCGATACTTTCGGGTGGATGGCCCGCAGCCAGCTTGCGCGCGGTTTCTGCACTGGGGGCGTTCGGCCAGAGCTTCAGGCGCCCGTCACCCGCCGGTGCCAATGCGCCAGCGGCCTCGTCCGATACGCCGTAAGAGGCGACTCTTCCGACGTGAATGAGCTGGCCTTGGAGTTCCTTGCCTTCGGGGCCGAAGAACTTCCCCTTTTCCTTGCGGATCCCGGAAAAGTGCTGAAGAAGCTCGATGGCTCGCTCGAATCCCACGCGCAGCTGCTTTTTCGTGCCAGCAGGGTCGTCCTTCTCGACTGCCGCTAGCTGCATGTCCCCCTTCTCGAGGACCGCACTCATTTGGTGAATGGTGCTCTCGAGCTGATCCTCGCCATCACCGGTACTCTCGGCCTGGCGTTCCGCCTGGTACAGGCGCTCCGACATCTGATCTGCTTCGGTCGTCAGTGCCAGGATCTGTCCCTGCAGCGTATCGATCTCCTTTTCGGCGGCAGCGATCTTTTGCTCGTTTTCTTTCCTGACCTGTTGGAGCCGCTGGCGGAGGCTGTTGCGTTCGGCCTCCAAAAACGCAAATTCGCGCTGGTAGGCTTTGCGGAGCGTCGGATCCTCGGCGTAGGCGGCGGCCACAGTGCCGAAGGTTGCGAGCGCTACCAAGCCGATACCCGTTGCCCGGAGCGCCAGCCGTGCAAAGGCGGCGCTCATTGCGCACCTCCCTCGAGGGGCGGAAGCGCTTCGGGAACACGGAAATACCCCTGGCGGATCTGCTTCTTGAAGCTCGTGAGCAATTCGCGGACTTGGCGCTTCCGATCGTCATCCGTGATGCGTTGGAAGATCCAGCTGCCATCCCTGCGTTCGGCTTTGCCAATGGTGTCCTCGCCGGCCTCGAAGTACATCATGATCATGCCGATGCGCACCACGTCCGCCAATTGAGTCTCGCCATCCACCGTGACGCTCTGCTGATAGAGACCGTTTTCGCGGGTGAGGCGGAATTCGTCTTCGACGAAGGACCACAAGCGGCTGACGGCCTTGGGCGCGGACAACAGTCCGGAGTCGTACTGTTTCTTCAATTTGTCGAGCGCCGAAAGGCGGTCGGCCGTTCGAAACGGCAAGCTCGACTCGACGTAGGCGCGGACGTCTTGGAGCCCTTCCTCGAACAGCGGAGCCATCTCGCTGTCCTTTTCTTCCGATTTCTCGATTTCCTCCCTCTTTTCGGCGATGGCGCGTCGCAGCTTGGCGACGCGCATCTGCTCCTTCTTGAGCTCCAGCTCCAGGTCGGCCTTCTGGCGGGCGAGCGAGCGCAGTCGGTCGCGCCCTTCGGCCGTCTCGGCCGAAAGCTCATGGGAGAGTTCTTCGACTTCGGCGCGCAACTTGGCGAGGCGTTGAGCCATGTCGGCCAACTGGTCGGCGAAAGCCGGCAAAGAGAGGCCGATGACCACTGCAGCGAGCGGGAGGGCCAGGCGTCGGGAAGGCTTCATGTGGGGCAGCTTTAGCCGATCGGGCGGCGACCTTGCATGAATTCGCGGCGACTTGAACGTAACGATCTGATGGCGTTCGGAGAGGCGCGGCGGCGTCGTGACCGGTGCGTAACTTTTACGTTACGGAGGCAGAAAGGGCCCGGCAACCAAGTGTCGCGGTTTGCTTTCGATTTGTGATTGAAACCGGCTCGCCTTGCCGCGACGACCGCGGGCGGGCACCTGGCTTGCGGCTATTGCCAGCTGCGCCCTCCCCGCCTCAAGAGGTCTAAATGACCGAGCACGATTGTCGAGCAGTCCTTGCGGCCCCACTTTTGGGTGGGGGC
>CAYTRQ010000197.1:0-2472 GCA_964440025.1 uncultured Polyangiaceae bacterium
TCTCTGCCCGCTGGATCGAAGTTGCTTTTTCGACTCGCATCCTGACGGATGCGAGGAGGGCGGGGCGAGGGCGGGCGCCTGTCGCTTTTTCGCCCATTTTTTGCCGTCGAACGAGCATTGCGTGAACAATGCGACCCAACAAAAACAGCGGTTGCCGAGCACACCGGGGGGAAGAGAGCCCGGAGGGACAGGCCTCCGACCCCACTGAGGACTGGCCCTCCGGAGCTCATCCCTCCTGAAGGCAATCCACAAACGGCGGGCGACGGAGTGCTCTTTCCGCGCCGCGAACACGCCTAGCGCTCGATGATGTCTTCCTTGCAATCCTTGGGGGGCTTGGCGTCGGGCTGCAGGCACTGTTCCGCGTTTTCCGAGAAAGCGCAATTCCAGTCGATAGTGACCGCTTGGTCTGCAATGTACCAACCCACCCCACCGGAGACGAGAAACATGGCCACCCCGCCAATGATGGCTCCTTTGGCGTTGCTGAGGTAGGCGTCGCCACCTTTGACTGAACGCCCGACATGGAGTGCGTGACGGCCTGCGGCAACGCCCTTGAAGGCCAGAATGAGCTTCAACACAGTCGAGAGCGCAATGATCGTTATGAAAAGCGCTGCCCAGAATCCGCTCTTGGCCCCATCGAGCCAGCCCAAGCAAAGAACGTCAATGAACAAGAAAACCGCAATGGAGAGGATCGAAAAGATGTTGGCCCGGCGCGAGGCGGCTTGCACCTTCTTGTCGTTTTCTGTCAGAAGGCTCTCGTCGTCGACCCCCGTCTCCTCGTCAGGCGCCTTGAGTTGCGGAAATGGAGCAAACCAAGCAGCCACGAGCGAGGGAACGCACGCAAACATCACGAACCAAAAGTACTCCTTGAAGCCCATCGCGTCCGCCAGCGGACCGCTGATCATCTGCGTGGGAACAAGGATGAGGTTCATGAATGCCGTGGCAAACGCATAGTGCGTCATCTTGAACTTCCCGGGCGCCAGCTGCTGCATCATATACAGCATATTTCCCACGAAGCCGAAGCCGTACCAGAATTTCTCCAGGCTCACGAAGAAGGCAATCTGTGTGAAAGAGAGAGGGTTACCGGGCTCGACCGCTTGCGACAAATACAAATAGCAAACGTTCGGAACGTTCACGCACAGTGCCAAGACGAATAGCGTACGCTTGAGGGTGAACTTGGCGATGAATAGGCCGCCCAGGAGCCCACCGATGATGCTGACGCTCGTGCTCAGGATGCCGTCGATCGTCCCCTTGTCTTGCAAACTGAGTTGCAAAGCTCCATCTTCGAGGCATCCCTGAAGAAACAACGGTGCCTCGACCAGCAGCAACCCTTCTCCACTGCGGAAGAAGAAGACGAAAGCCATCATGCCCCAAAGCGCGCGCTTGTTGCAGAAGTCGGCCGCACTCGTGAGAAAGTCCTGTACGATGACCTTCGCGCTCTTGCCGGAATGGTCCTCCGGGACGCTCCCCAGCGGCAAAAAGACCGTGTGATAGAGTCCGAACGCCGCCATAAGCCCCCCTGAGGCAAACAGCGAGTACATCCAGGAGGCCTTTTCGCTCATGCCCGCCCACTCTTGAAGGGTCCCGGCGAGCCAGACAACCGCCGAGACGGCAATCACTCGGCCCAAGTTCCAGGACATCCCCTGAACGCCAATGAACTTGGCTTGCTCCTTCTTGTTCAAAGAAGAAATGTAAATTCCATCGGAGCAAATATCCTGCGTGGCCGAGGCAAATGCGACGACCCACATAATGCCAATAATGGTCCCGAAATAGCCTGGCAGGTTCAACGCGAGACCCATAAGGATGAAGAGCACGCCGATGATGAACTCCATCGACAAGACGAAGAACTTCTTCGTCTTGAACATGTCGAGGAAACCGGCCCACAGAGGCTTGAGCGACCAGACAATACCGATACTGGCCGTGGCAACGGTGATCTCCCCATCGCTATGTCCAAGATCCTTGAACATGCTGCCGGCGACCCAGATCACCATCGAGAAAGGGATCCCCATCGCGACGTAGCTCGTGGTCACCCACAGAAGCGGATGAAACCTTTTCCTTTCCTCAGTCACAGTCGAGGGCATACGCGATTTGTGGTGGAAAAGAAACGAGCTTTCCGCAACTCTCCTTCTCCGAAACGGCGGTACCGCGGGGAGTGCCCATTCGAGACCGAGGCGCGAAAGGTCACCTCACTTCGATAACCGGATGGGCTCCTCTGAGCCGTGCAAAAATCGGTCTCACGGCACGCGCCCGGAGGTCCTCCGCGGCACCATCAGAGACGAGGAGCTGGTGGCGGCGGCGACGGCACAACACACAACATAGGCATTCCACGGAGTCGAGCGCCCCTTCAACCTTGAAGGGGGCGGCCGACGAAGCGCACATATGTTTGGCCGCCAGCGCCCTACTTCACGACGATATCAAGAGCCTCACAGGGAAACCCGGCGAAAAAGCTGGTGACATCGGGTTGCTGCCATCGCT
>CAYTRQ010000197.1:2482-10540 GCA_964440025.1 uncultured Polyangiaceae bacterium
CCACGGTCTTCCTCATGCCACCCCGGGTCCTGGGCACCGAGGAGCTCCAGCTCCGTGGGGCTGTTCATGCGCCACTGATCCAGCGGGATCAGCTCATCATCGACGAAGATGTCCCCTTCATCCTCCTCCCCTTCTTTGACCTCGACGTCACTTTCGCTGAGATCGAATGTGCAGGACTTGAGACCGGAGACGGTTGATTGGATTTCCGCAGCCAGCGCTGCAGTATCGGTACTGAGGAACGCGTTGGCGGCCCCCCCTTCTTCGTCATAGTTGCCGGCCGGCAGATAACAGTCTGGGTTTCCTTCACTCGGTTGATTGTCGCCGCAGCTGGCCGGATCGGGGGCATTCCCGTTCGCATCACGATACTCGGCCCATTCGGGCTGTGAGGTGCATTGACTCTGCAGTGTGCCTGTATAGTCGTCGACATCCAATCCATCCTCCCAATTCGGTGTCTCTCCGAAACCCGCTTGAGCGTAGAAATCGAACCAATCGGGATTTTGGATGTCGGAGTTTTCGATACCAAATACGAGCGTTTGCACCCCTTGGTCGGCCGCGAGCTGCAATGAAGCAATCAAAGCATCTGCGGCGCATTGAGGAGCGGGATCGTTACAAAAGTCCGGGTCACCATCGGTCACGAGAAGGATATAGCGTTCTCCTGGCGAGTCGTCGGCCAACAGGAGCTCCGTGGCCTGGTCCACCGCCAACGGCGTGGGCGTTTCGGTTTTCATCCCAGGATTTCCCAGTGCATCGTAGGCGGCCTCGATCGGTGCATAATTGTCGACGCCGAACGGTGTCGCGTTGCTCAAACCATCGCAACTGCTGGTTGTCCCGGTATAGCTAGCAAAACCGAAGCGCACATCTCCCTGCAGCCCCTCGATGACCGGCAAGACCGCGTTCTTGAGCGCGCCCCATCGGTCGTCGGCACCAAACATCGAGCTCGAGCGATCCACGAGGACCAATACCGTCGGAGTCGTCGGCACGAAGTCCACCTCTGCGTCTTGGCAGTATTCAGTCTCCTCCTCGGCATCCATCCCCCCAGCGCCCCCCATGCTGCTGTCGATATCGATATCCGAGCCACCTTCTTCGGGTTCCGTGACGTCGGCCATTCCGTCCCCCGAGGCGTCGATGGCCTCGATGATCCCGTCACCGTCTTGATCGACGCCGATGCCGTCGGCTTCCCCATCACAATCGATGTCGAAGCCGAGACCATCCATCATGCCGTCTCCGTCCAGATCGATTTGGTCGGGCCGACCATCGCCGTTTTCGTCGACGATGCAGCGACCATCAAGGAGCCAATCCTCGACGCCATCCCCATTTTGATCGGGATTTTGCTCCTGCTCGGCCACCTCCGAAGCTGTGCAAGCTCCTGCACCTAGCCCCAGAGCCAATACAGAGAATGACAACCCGGTCAGTAACCGATTCGAACGTGACTTAAGCATGGCAAAAAACTAGCTCGCACCTTTCTTTGGGACCACTTGGCACCTGTAAAAAGCGCCCCGGAGGTCGCTTCATACGGATAGCCTCTTCAATTTTACAGCGAAATAGCAATCGTTCTTCCGACAAATCCGAACGACTCAGATCTCGCAGAGCACCTCAACGGAAGCCCCGGCGGGAGCGTAGGGAACCTGATTGCCGTCAATCGGCTTCCCATCGACCGTGAGTTTGGCAGGCGCTGCCCGGCCACTGTTTTTGACCGTAATATGATAGGTCGCCCCGCGCGCCCGACGCACCACCTTGTATTCGGGAACGGCCTTGGACATGCAAGGTTGCACGATCAGGCCGTCCCAATCCGGGCGAACACCAAGCAGATGCTGAGTGATCGCCACGAAGTTCCATGACCCCGTTCCAGTGAGCCAACTGTTTTTTGCCTCACCAGGTTTCACGGCATCTTTGCCCGCGATCATCTGCGCGTAGACGTAGGGCTCCGTACGATGCAGATCGCTGATCTCCTCCAAATATGAGGGGCAGATCTTCTTGTAGTACTCCCAAGCGCGCTCGGGTCGACCAACCACGGTTTCGGCAATCATGACCCATGGGTTGTTGTGGCAAAAGATACCCGCGTTCTCCTTGTAGCCAGCGGGATAGGTCGAGATTTCTCCGTACTCGATATAGTATTCGGTAAATGGTGGATTATTGAGCACGATGCCATAGGGACAATCGAGGTACTCTTTCACAGAATCGAGCGCTTTTTCGGCCTCACCGGTTTCCACACCGATCCCTGCCATGACGCAGTATCCTTGTGGCTCGATGAAGATCTTGCCCTCCCGGTTGTCCCGAGAACCGACCTTGTTCCCAAAGAAGTCATAGGCACGCAAAAACCAGTTGCCGTCCCACCCCTTTTCGAGAACGACCTTTTCCATCTTGGCCACTTCCCGCCGAGCGCGCGCAGCCTCTTCCTTGTTCCCCTGACGCTCGGCCATATCTGCGTACATGGGTCCAATGGACACGAACATTCCGGCGATGAAGATCGACTCCGCGGCTCCGCCTTCTCGATTCTCCGTCGTCTGGAAGGACTCACCCGGCGTGTCGCTAAAGCAGTTGAGATTGAGACAGTCGTTCCAATCGGCGCGTCCGATCAAGGGCAGTCCGTTGGGACCGAGGTTTTCGATCACATGATCGAATGATCTCTTACAATGCTCCAACAAACTCCGTGCTGTGCTCTCGTCGTTGTCGAACGGCACCTGCTCATCGAGAATGGCGAAGTCACCGGTCTCTTTGATATAGGCCGCCACGCCGAGAATGAGCCAGAGCGGATCGTCATTGAAGCCGCTCCCGATCGCGTTGTTTCCTCGCTTGGTGAGTGGCTGATACTGATGATAGGCGCCGCCATCTTCGAACTGTGTCGCCGCGATATCGAGGATCCTTTGCCGCGCGCGGTCCGGGACGAGATGCACGAAGCCAAGAAGATCTTGATTCGAATCGCGAAAGCCCATTCCCCGACCGATGCCACTCTCGAAAAACGATGCGGAACGCGACATGTTGAAGGTCACCATGCACTGGTATTGGTTCCAGATGTTGACCATCCGATCCAGCTTTTCCTCGTTCGATTCGACGGAGTAGCCACTGAGCAAGCCGGTCCAATACTCTTTGAGCTTGGCAAACTCGGCATCCACCTTCTCCCGAGTATCGAGGGTCCCTATCAATTGCTCTGCAGGCTTTTTGTTGATGATGCCCTTCGATTCCCATTTTTCGTCTTTGGAAACTTCAATGTAACCGAGAACGAACACCAGGTCCTTCGTCTCCCCCGGCTTCAGCGTGATCTCGAGGCACTGGGAAGCCACCGGTGACCAGCCAGCGGCTTTGGAATTGGAGCTCTTTCCAGCCAAAACGACCTGGGGCTCGTGAAAACCATTGTAGAGTCCCAGGAAGGTCTCACGGTCGGTATCATAGCCGGCAACGGGATGATTGACGTGGTAAAACGCATAGTGGTTGCGTCGCTCCTTGAATTCCGTCTTATGATAGATGGTCTCACCATGACCTGCGATTTCGACCTCTCCTGTCGAAAAGTTCCGCTGGAAGTTGGTCATGTCGTCCTCCGCATTCCAGAGGCACCACTCAATGAACGAGAACAGCTGAAAACTCTTCTTTGCCGAACTCTCGTTCTTCAAGGTCAGGGCATGGACCTCACAGGTCTTCCCAACAGGAACGAAAAAGAGCGTCGAAACGGAAAGCCCGTTCTTCTTCCCTGAGATGCTGGAATAGCCCAGCCCGTGCCGGCACTCGTACTCGTCCAGCTCCGTCTTGACGGGTGCCCATGACGGGTTCCAAACGGTATCGCCTTCCTTGATGTAAAAATACCTACCGCCATCGTCAGTCGGTACGTTGTTGTACCGATAGCGGGTGAGACGCCGCAGCTTGGCATCCCGATAAAAGCAGTAGCCGCCCGCCTGGTTGGAAACGAGGCCGAAGAAATCTTCTGATCCCAGATAGTTGATCCATGGGTATGGGGTCTGCGGCGTGGTGATGACGTACTCTTTGTTGCCGTCGTCAAAATGGCCAAAACGCATCTGTTATTTCTCTCTCAGTGGAAGCAATGGTGAGGACACATCCCCCGGCGTGTCGAAACGCAAGTCGACGCGCATGTCTATGAAAGCGTTACCACTGCGAGCCTAGTATGTCGTCCCGATGTAGTCCACTAGGCGCCCCCGTCCTTCACCTGAAAATCTTCGAATGGAAGCGGTCTCCCGCTCCCTTTTTGTTTTCCAACGTTTCGGGCAGGGAGGGCGTCGGCCCCGAGGACTCGTGCCAAGTGCCCATTTGGAGCCAGCGACCGATCAGGGACATTCCCCCAGCCCCTCAATCGAAGTCTCGATGTTGAAGTTGGATTCTATCGTTTGGCGCTCGGCAAAAAAGAAGTGGAGCGGATATTCCTGCCCCAAGGAAAGACCGATGTCTTCCGCGACCGCATCAAGGGAAACGATTTCCGTTTCACTCTGGTGAAGCCCACCTAAGTCGATCACCATTTGTCGATTCACGAAGACCCAAACGTCGTCGTCTCCCGTGAACCGAAATGTCTCTCCTCCCTGGTAGACGAAGCTCGCAGTCGCCTCAAGAGTAAAATGGTAGTTGTGAATGCGCCCCTCGTTCCCCCAACCCTCACCATCGATAGGAAAAAACTCATTATCGCGAAAGACATAGAGACGCTCGTCGAGAGATGACCGAGAGAGAGGAAGCTCGACGGGAATGCGCACATTGACGCCCGGAACATCACGATACCACTGGTTGAACGCTTCTGGCCCGTTGGTCGTCAGGGTCCCCGACTCTCCCCCAGCGTAGACCGGCTTGCCATCAGGCCCGAGCTGCCCAGAAACGATCCCCATTTCTCGACCGTCGACGAACTGCTCGAAATCAGGATGCCCGTCCGAGAAATCCCGAACAACCGCCGCCAACTGAGGGGGAAGCGGTTGAGGAGCGGAACACGGACCCAGTGTGGCATCAACACAAGTCTGCTCGCCGGTACCGCATTTGGAGCTGCAGGGAAGCGTCGTCGGCTCCACGACACACTCCCCCCACTCTCCGTCCTCACAGGTGCTCGTCCCCCCTCCGCAGACATTTTCGCAGCTCCTCTCGGCTGGCGGAACCTCGCACGTTCCCCAAATCCCTTCGCTGCAGGCCCGGACCCCCTGACCGCAAACGGTTTCACACGGCTCGGTCACCGGCTCGACATCGCAAGGACTCCAGATCCCGTCCTCACAGACGGTCTCTCCCACTCCACATCCGTCGGTGCACTCTTTCGTTTCACCGGCCACCTTGCACGGTATCCCTGGCGGAAGTCCGGTCCTCGAACCACAAGAAATGAACAGAAGAAGCGTCACCACCAAGAGCAGGAGCCTTCTTGGGCCAAGCGGGCGACCGTCCCCTGATGGCACTATTGCACCCAGAGAATTCGGAAGCTCGGGGCGCCGACTGCAACGCTTTTCACAAGCCTCTCCAACGAGTTGGTGAGGGACAACCGGTTGTTTGCTGAAACGCGCCGCACGCGCCCCTTCGGGGTGCTGCACTGACCTCCGCCGACGGTTCATGAATACTATCCCTCTCCCAGGGCCGAGGTCGGATCGACCTCGCGGTCCGAGGACGAATCCCCACCGGCTGCAAAAAGACGATCAAGGAGGTGCTGAGCCTTCCCTACGCGCTCCAGCTGGGGTGGCCCGCGACGAGCAAACCGCCCGGCGAGCCGATCGAGACGCGCCCCCGCCTCGTCGACGCGGTGTTCGTCGAGCCGCCCCCTTGTCACAGCATCGATGATTGCATCGATCACGCGGTGGCAACGTTCGGTTCCACGGCCAATCAAAAGACAATCCACTCCCGCCTCCAGGCCCTGGATAGCGGCCTGTTCGAGGCCAAAGTGCTCGATGATAGCCGCCATGTTGAGGTCATCACTCACGATGACTCCCTGATAGCCCAGCTCCTCGCGCAGCAGGCCAGAGAGGGCCCGTTTCGACAACGTGGCAGGACACCGTGGCTCCAAGGCATCGAAGACGACATGAGCCGTCATCACCGATGCCAATTGGGCCTCGGCCCACGCTCGAAAAGGTCTGAATTCCACTGCTTCCAAGCGCCCTCGCTCGCTCGTGATCCGTGGAAGAGCAAGATGGGAGTCGAGCACCGTATCTCCGTGACCTGGAAAATGCTTTCCGCAAGAGGCAACGCCAGCTCCTTCCAAACCTCGACCCAAAGCAACCCCCAATTCGCTCACTAGTGACGGATCCGAGGACAGGGCCCGCGATCTGATCACAGGATTTTCCGGATTGGTGTCGACGTCGAGGACTGGAGCGAAGTTCATGTCGACGCCAACCGCACGCAGCTCCGTTCCTAGCACTCGCCCTACTTCTCTCGCCAAATCCGGATCTTTCGTCCGACCAAGCGTCCGCATAGCAGGAAAACGAGTCATTCCGTGACGAATTCTCTGCACGGCTCCTCCTTCTTGATCCACCGCAAGAAGCATCCGAGGCCCGGCAAAGTCCTTAATGCTCGAGCAGAGGTGAGCCACCTGCTCGAGACTCTCGATGTTCCTCGAGAAAAGAACGACTCCCGAAACACCGCGCTCGATCAAGCGCTTCAGGTCATCGTCGAGCCGAGATCCCGCCAATCCCACCATCAGCAGGCGAGCAACGCTCGCGCTCAGCTCCATTTCTGCCTCACCGATCGAATCGCTTTCGCCGAGCGAACAGCCCCCTCAACCAGTCTTCTTCGAGCACAGCAGGTGGAAAAAATGACACGTTGCTCTCCACCGTCCGCGTTTGGAACAAACCACCACTCGACGCACATGTGCACAACCTAGAACACATCTCATCACCTCGAAAGGCCTGCCACTGCTCCCCGCAAACGTGTGACGCGACGGAGCCTCTGGAACCGGTTGGTGCACGCCCGCGTTCTGTCTCCAACCCCGTTCGCAGCAGCTCGAGACACACCGCCTCGAAAGGCTCGACCGGCGCTCCCCAGCCGGCTCGCAAAAGCCTCGGCGGAGCCATTTCCAGCGTTTGGCTCGATGCGCCATGTTTGCCGCAGGAACATATCACGCCCCCCCTCGGGGTGACGCACCGACGTTCTAGAAACGTTCGACCAGACGTCGCACAAACGACTCGCGCCGAGCTGCGGGAGCCCACTCGCAACTCTGCCCGGTCGCGTACAGGGCGATAGCGCCGCGGAGCGAGCCACAGTAATTGGCACCGCGCCCCAGAGCGACAGCCGCATGCACGGCAGCTCGACGAGTCGACTCGAGATCACTGCTGCCCAAAAGCTCCCATTCCTCCTTGGGGAGATGGGGACCTGACTGAAGCTGCCACAGACTGATCGCCCGCCCGCTGTCACACTCGCCAATATGGACACGACAGTTTCCCTCGTGCACGTGCTTGGCGAGCCGCGTCTCGAAATAGGCTTGAGCGAGAAGAAGGAAGCCGAGTGTTTCCGGATTTCTACGCCACACCGGCTGGCACTCCTTTTCCTCCGATTCTTCCGACTCCGAAGCTGCAGTGACAGATTCGTGAGAAGGCGCTCCCGGCGCGCACGTGGCCACCTGTACGGCTTCTTGGATCGCCTGGGCAATCGTCTCGAGCCGCGCTCGTCTCGCCTCAGGCTCTTCTTCGTCTCCGTGCCAGGGCTGAAACGTTAGTGCTGCCGCTAAGAGGGTTTCTTTCAGCATGAAGCATTCTCCGAATCCCTCCCCGAATCGGAGGTGGAAACCTAGAGGACGCATTCCGTTGTGCAAGGCAATTTCTTCATTTGTTGGAAATCAAAAAGCTTATCATTTCCAATGAGAGTGTTTTGGGCGATTCAACCTCGCCTCGTCGACCGGAAACAGTCGCGGGTGTGCCGCTAGGCGACGTGCTCTCAGCGGACTGACAATTCTGCCACACTCAGTGCGGACTCACGGACAGCGAAATCGATCACTTTCACCATGAACGACTCGCAACCACGAACGAGCAATAAGAAACAACGAAAACTCTTCGTCCCGAGAGGAAGAAGCTCACGGGAGGAGCAGCCCTTCTGGGTGACGAGCCGTTGCTACTAGTGCCTCGGCAACTCACGTTTCGAGCGGTTTCGAAGCACTCCCAGAAG
>CAYTRQ010000198.1:0-10507 GCA_964440025.1 uncultured Polyangiaceae bacterium
TTGTGCCGGCATCGGTCGGTGCCGCCATACGACGAACCCTACATCGAACTCAGCCTCGTCATGCAGTCCGTCGCAGTAGTTACAAACATAGGAAACGAAGAGAGGCATCATCTGACGCCCACAGATGGAACAACGCACAGGGTTCCTCGCTTGGAGCTATGGTGCGCCCTCGAAATCCCAGGGGCACCGGTGTCGGGTAGATTTTGCCACCCCCGTGCTATCTCCCTCCGCTGAGTAATGTAGCAGCGGAGGGAGCATGTGCAGCTGGAAGATCGATAATAGCAATGGCAGCCCTTCCAATCTCATTGCTGGAATCTCAGAGAGCCGATCTTTCCTCATTTCGGATTTCGGGGGAGGGTGGGCGAATGACTCCTCAAGGACGACCACCGGAGCAGGTGCCGCCGCTGGCCCCCCCGAGTCCGCCACTGCCCCCCGTGCATCTATCGGGTGTCTGAAAAGCTCCCCCTGTGATGCATTGCCCACTGCTTCCGGCCAACCCCCCCATCGAGCAGGAGCCTCCTGCCGAACCCCCGCAGGGAGAGACATTCACCGAGCAGCTTCCCCCGATGGTGCCGCCGCTGGCCCCCCCGGTGCCGCCATTCGAGGGATCGCTCACGATGCCGCCACTCGAGGATTCGCCCCCGGAGGCGCCACCACAATTTCCTGTGCCGGCACACTGGTCGAATACCAAGAGTAGTCCGCCCCCGGAGTGATCGTCGAGCAATTCTTCATCGAGTGGATGGTCGAAGGTGCAGCGGAGTGTGATGAGTGGGAAAAGGCAGAGAAGAGCCTGACTGAGTCTGGCTCGGTTCCACAAGACTGATCGAAAATGGTGAACTGAATATTTCACGGATTCGAGAGACGTCCGAGGAGAGCTTCGTATTCTGCTCTCATTTTGCCCTGAGGAAATTTTCGATCATAAACGGAGAGGAGCTGCAGGGCTTTTTGTGGATCTCGAGTGATGGCTCGACGAGCTTGCTGCAGGAGCTCGAGCTCCTGCTCGAGCGCTTCACGCTTGCCCTGGGTATCCGCCTCCCGAGTTTTGGAAGAATGGTTTTGCGCAGTTGCTTTTCGCGAAGGATTTGGAGGAACCGATTGCTGTTTCGAACGAGTCGTGGGGGAAGGCGTATGACGCGCTCCTGTGCCCTTCGCGGAGGTCGGACGTGCAGGTCGCGTCTCAGGCTTCTGGCTCGTGACTTGGGTGCTTTCCAGATCTTGTAGATCGAGCTCCCTAGGGGGAGGAGGCAATTCGCGCGCTTCGGCGGTGAGTGCCTTTGCGGGTGAAAGACTATCGCTTTCCGAAGATACGTCGCTGGAAGGTAGAACCCCTTGCCCGGGAGTTTCTGGGCCAGAGGCACTTGGCTTCGTGCCTTCTCCCTTTTGGTGTTGAGCCGCGGAACGTGAGGGCTCGTCCGTGATTCCTAATGATTCGCTCTCACTGACCAAATAGCCTGAAGTCGCCGTGGCTGCAACGAGCCCGAGAACACCCATCGCTTTGGCAGAAGCCGTTCCGATGAATGCGGCCCCGAGACCCGTGCCCGCTGTCGAAGCTGCGCCGGTCCCGGCCGCTGCCGCCGAAATCCCGGCAGCCGCACCGCCTGCCGAAGCACCGCCTGCCGAAGCACCACCTGCCGTGATTGCGTGAGCAGCGCTCGCTGCCGTGTTGGTTGTTGCGGTGGTGGTTGCGGTGCCCGCTGCCGTGTTGGTGGTTCCTGCGACTGTCGTGGCCGTTGTTGTCGTGGTTGCTCCCGTTGTGCCGGTCGTGGCACCCGCTGCTGTCTTTGTTGCACTGAGAACCTCGAGCGAGACGGGAACCGCGACCAGGGTGGCGGTGATGCGTTGATGGACGTGCTGTGCCACTGAAGCAGGGAGTGGCTCAGCGGGATTCTCGCCTGCGAGCCAGTGACGCAAGTCACTGTCGAGCTCGGGATCCTCGAGCCATCTTTTGGGATCGTGGTTCATCGGTCCTCCCCCCTGTTTTGGCGAAAGTTCTGAAGTGCTATTTTGAGTCGGTTTCGTGCGTGGTGAAGGCGCGAGTAAACGGTGCCGATGGGGATCTCCAGTTCGGTCGCGATGCTTTGGCCATCGATGCCTTCGACTTCGAACATAGAGAAAACGGCCCGGTGTTCTGGGGGCAAATCGTTGACTGCTTTCTGGAGTGCTGCACGAAGCTGTCTTTTGGCGGCGCTCGCTTGCCCATCGGCATTGCTCCATGAGGATTCACCGAGGAGCTGTCCCGGAGAGGAGTCGCGCCCTTCATAGCACAGCTGGCTATCCGGATGAGGGAGCGGGCGCTTACGCCGCTTTTCAGCTCTTGTGACGTTGGCAGCAATGCCGAAAAGCCAGCTTCGTTCCGAGCCCCGATTTGGATCGAACGATTTCCGACGGCGCTGCACGACCAAGAAGACCTCGTGCAATGCGTCTTGGGAGTCCTCACTGGACAGGCCCATTCGTCGGAGGCTGCGCCACACGAAATCGGCGTGACGGCGGTAGAGCTGTCCCCATTCCACCGGTTCTGCCACGGGTTGGGTTGTCGGAGTTGGTCCCACTCCGGTCTGGAGCGGCGCTGCCTGGGCCCATTCCGTTTGCGTCTTGGTTAACGAGGGGGCTGCTGGGACGGGTCCTGATTGAAGCGGTGCCCTCGTGTCGGGTTTTTGAACGGGACCGAGGGAATTTTCCGTCGGTCCTTCGGCAGGAGCGGAGCCATGCACTCCGACAGAGGAGCTGGGAAGGGGAAGAACGCCGGCATCGCCCATATCTCCCCTTGCTTGAGCCCCTGCCGATCCTTCACCAAAAAGTTGCACCAAGAAAAGCTCCCGCTTCTCCGCCTGCCCATGGTTGCTCCCAGACGGTCAGGGCTTCGGGCGACAGAAAGTGCGCGCGAAGGACGTTGAAAAGGCCACGAACTCGCAGCCCTGCAGTCCAAGCTGGTCCCAGTGTCACTGCCATTTCGCCGTGAAGTTGGAGAGCTACCGTGCCGTGATGAGTGAGGACTGGCCTGTCACGGCCCCAAGTTGCGTGGATGAGACTCGCGCGGGGGCCGAGCCCTACGGCAAAGGAGAAAGCGCTTCGGGTCGGAGCGCGGCGGACAAAAGCAAAAGAGACTGCCGTGGTACTGAACGAATAGAGGTCCTCCCCGCTCATCAGGGGGCCGCCCAGGTGCTGATGGAGTTCTACGAGCGCCACCGTTTGGGAGCCTAGCTTCATTTGGGCGCCCATGCTCATGCCGAAGCTCGTCGTGGGAAGTACCGACCAACCGAGGGAAACGCCTGCTCGCACTTCGGCGACGGGGGTTGGTAATGGCCATTGAGGTGGTGGGCTCGGGTCACGAGGACCGGCGGGAGGAAGGGAAAAGGGGTCGAGATCGGGGCCTGGCCAATCGTCTGGGACCGAAGAGGCGGGTTGGTCCGTCTTCTGAGGCTCCTTGCAAGGGGGCGTCTTGGTGTCGCGGCGCCCATCCAAATAGATTTCGAACGCGAAGGAGAGCGCTCGCATGACCTCATCGCAGTTGGCGCCAAGGACACGCCGATCGAAAGACGGATCGGTGCTTGGAACGAGACGCAGATGTCCAAGGACCCCTTGCTGCTCTTCCGACGACTGCTGCCGGAAATCGACCTCGACCCAAGGGGTTTTCACCGTGTCGAGCGTTGCGTCGAGTCGGCCCTGGAGCAAAGAGCGAAATGCTTGGCGCCCACTGCATGTTTCTGACGCGACGGACTGTCTCTGTGAAGGCTCCTCCGGCTTCGCTGGTGGTTGCGCAGGTCTCTTGGGAGAAACTTCTGAGGCCTTGTCACGGTGGGGGGGCGAGCCAGATTCCGTTTTACTCTGCTGACTCGACAATCGATTGATCGAGATAGTTGCTGGTTCTTGGATTTCGATGGGTCGGGCAGCGAGCATCGACGGGCTGCTTGCCAGGGTTTGTGCCGTCAGTGCAGTGCAGAGGACTTTTCGGATTGCTGGGCGAGAAATCAGCACCTAGCTACTCATAGACCAGAGGAATGCCTGGGAAAAGACGTCATTCGCTCGACTCTGGGTTGAGGAACAACGGAGGCAGAATCTGAGCGTGCCCAACCCGTTGATTGAGTGCTTCTTCCCAGGTGAACCCTTCATAGAGAGTCCAGAGAGCGCGGATCACACCTGCGTGAGTGACGAGTACGGGAACCGTCTCCGCAGCTACGTTCCATTCGAGGAGCTGTTGTTCGACGAAAGACCTCACACGCTGCTGCAACTGGGAGAGAGTTTCGCCTTCTGGGGGTGCGGAATATCTCCAGTTGTCCATCCAGGTTTTAAACTCCGGAAGTCGCTGAAGCTCGTTGTAGTTCCGGCCTTCGAAGCGCCCCAGAGAGAGTTCTTGGAGTCTCCGATCGAAAAATAGGGGGGTGTCCGATGGAAGAAGCGGCTGAATGGCTCGTGCAAGACGGGCGCAGCGGTCCAAGGGAGAGCTGAATAGAGCGATGCTTTGCTCCTGGCATGCAGAGAGACTCCGGGCCAAATCGATTGCCGTGTTGGAGACGAAAGGCGCGGGAACATCCAACGCGCCGTAGCAGAGGTTCTTCTGTGGAACAGGCGGATGACGGATCATGAGCAACTTCATCATCGCGCTCCCACCTCAGGTGGCTGCTCCATCACCCGTTACTTGCCCATGCTCAATCCGGCGAAGATCCCGAGGAAGGTCTGGTTGCCCTGAAAAACCGTGACATTGCCCAAGGCGTTTTCGATTTCGGTGGCCACTTGCGGCGGAATGGAGTTCAATGAGTCGAGGTCGGGATCGACGCCTACGCTGTTTGTATATTCCACCCAACCCATGAGACCAACGGTAAGAAAGTTGAGGAGGACAACCCCGACGTCAGCGCGCACAATGGGGGCGGTATAGCCGTCGGAGCTCCCGTCGAGACTGCTGATGTTCGTGTAAACGTGACGAAACATAATGCCCCCCCCGATTCCTGCGCTCAAGCGAGCAAAACCGGGAGGAGTTTTGAGGCGAACGCCTCCCCCTAGTCCCCCTCCGATACGTCCGATGTGCATCTGAGTGAGATAGGAGGGAAGGGAAAACTGCTCGGGCAAATCTTCAACGTTGGCCGAGCTCCAATCGCCGGCACCCAGGGCGAATGCCTCGATGCCGAAGAAATTGAACATGTAGCTCAGTCGAACATCGAGGAGAAAGCCAATGGGGGGATTGGCGGAGCATCCCGCCGTCCACGTTGCGGTCCGAGGCTCCTCTTCTCCCGGAACGCTGTAGGTATAAGAGGCCTCGGGGCAATCCGTGCCGTCGTTCCACTGATGGGTGGACTCGAAACTGAAAGCTGGTCCAGCGGTCATGGTGAGACCCAAGCCTGAAACGTCCCGCTTGGCGGGCGGGGGAGCGTCGGCCAGCTCGTCCTCCGGTGTGGTGGGGCTTTCGTAGGCGCCGTATTCCTCGTCAGGATCCTCGGAAATGGCGGTGCGTTCGCCGGCCTCGGGGCTGGTTTCGCCGGCAGACTGAGCGGCCGCTGCTCCTGAAAGCAAGACGATGGTCAAAGCGAGCGCTCCGCTCGACAAGAGCTGGCCTCGGTGGCTCTTCCCTTGCGATCGCCGATCACTTTTGCGCCTTCGAGCCGGGGACTCTTTAGTCAACATGGCTTCCATCTTATCGCCGACGAGAGGCGAACCCAAACCACTGCAAGGCGAAGCCAGGCGCATCACTCGAAAAGGGCGCCGGCGCGGCCTCATCGAACCGGCCGGGCTATGGGCTCCGCCGTTGTTTGTCACGCCTCCCCGCAGCAGGTTGGCGGCTGGTCTTTGGAGGCTCCCGTGCTGGGTGCTGTTAGAGCCTTTCTCGCGACCTCGAAAGGCGTCGCCGCCGCTCCGCCGGGGGCGGGAGAAGCGAGCATCGGCGCAGGCTTTTCCAGCGCTTTGTTCGATGCGTCCGTGTTTCTGATTGGAACGTCTTTCGGGAGCCCCTTTCGGGATTTTGAGCCGACGTTCTAGTCGGTGAGGTACGTATAGCCTCCCAGAGAATCCTCGTAGTGGCGCATGAGAGTTCGCATCTGTTCATTGTCTAGTCGGCCGGCACGCACTGCCCGCTCCGTTTGCCGACGAACTCGTTCGATCATCAGCTCCGGGCTATACTGAACGTACTTTAAAACCTCCGACACGCTGTCCCCTTTGACTACATGGACGACTTCGTAGTCGTCTTCCGTTCTGCGAACGTGGGCGGCGTTGGTATCACCAAAGAGGTTGTGAAGATCCCCCAAGATTTCCTGATAGGCGCCATTGAGAAACATGCCCAGGTAGTAATGGCTTTCGGGATCGAAGGGGTGCACGTCGAGGATTTCTCTCTCATCTTCGAGATCGATGAACCTGTCGACCACTCCGTCGCTGTCGCAGGTCAAGTCTGCCAGGGTGGCGGTCTCGCTGGGTTCCTCTCCGAGGCGGTGGATGGGCATCACCGGAAACAGTTGATCGATGGCCCAGATGTCGGGGGCGGACTGAAAAACAGAGAAGTTGCAGTAGTAGATGCTGCTGAGAGTGCGTTCGAGATCGAGGAGCTCTTCTGGAACTCGCTTGAGGCGCCCCAGAGTCTGACGGATTTTCTCGCAGCAATGCCAGTAGAGCCGCTCGGCATGGGCACGGGAACGAAGATCAAGATAGCCATACTTGAAGAGACTCTGTGCTTCTTCTTTCGCCTGGTTGGCGTCGTGAAAGCTTTCCTGAACGTTTTTGGGAACGATACCTTTATAAGTATCGAACAGCTCGAGGAGTACTCGATGATCTCCTTCGTCCGGAGGTACGGCTTCACCGTAGCGAACCTGATTGACCCCGACCACTTCGAAAATCAGCACAGAATGGTGTGCCGCTACGGCTCGACCGCTTTCACTCACAATCGTGGGGTGAGGGATCTCGGCTTTGTCGCAAGCGGACATGATGGCATCCACCACATCGGCGGCGTATTCGACCAGGTGGTAGTTTTTGCTCGCGTGAAAGTCCGTTCTCGAGCCATCGTAGTCGATGGCCAGGCCTCCTCCCACGTCGAGGTACTGCATGTTGGCCCCCATCTTGGAAAGCTCTGTGTAGATGTTGGATGCTTCTTGGAGAGCGTTTTTGATGGGGATGATACTCGAGATCTGACTGCCAATGTGAAAGTGAAGCAGTTGTAGGGTATCGAGCATATCGGCGGCGGCGAGTCGATCGACGAGCTCGACAACTTCGGCGGTGGAAAGTCCAAACTTGGCTCGGTCCCCGGCGGATTTCGCCCAGCGTCCGACGCCCTTACTGCTCAGTTTGGCCCGGACGCCCAGATGCGGTCGGATCCCCAAGCTTTTCGCTGCCGCGATGGCGATATCGACTTCTTCGAGCCGCTCCAGCACGACGATGACCTTTTTGTCGAGGCGTTGGGCCAGGAGCGCTGTCTCGATGTACGCACGATCTTTGTAGCCATTACAGATGATCAATCCCCGATTTTTATTCATCGCCGAGAGGGCGATCAAGAGTTCAGGCTTGGAGCCTGCCTCGAGCCCGAAGTCGAATTCTTCTCCGAACTCAACGATGTCTTCGATGAGATGACTCTGTTGGTTGACCTTGACGGGAAAAACTCCCTGGTAGCGCCCCTTGTAATCGTACTCCTTCATCGCGTCGGCGAACGCGGAGTTGAGGCGGCGGATGCGATGCCTCAAAATATCTGCAAAGCGCAGCAAAATGGGCATGTTGAGTCCTCGCTCTTTGAGTGAACAAATGAGCTCGTGCAGATCGATATCGAGCTCGTCGTCCGGGTCGGGGCGGACGTGGACGTGCCCATCGTCGGCAACGCGAAAATAAGGACGCCCCCAACCATCGATTTGGTAGAGTGCCGCGCTTTTCTTGGTCGACCAAGGTTCGTCTGGAGCAGGGGCGGGACGACTGCTTGGACGGGCGGAGGGCGTAGCGAGCGGAGCGGGCTTGAGAAGGTGATTCATGAGCAAAATTGCGTGGGCGATTGAACGACCTTTCGAGGAGAAACCGGAAGAGAATGAGTCTGAAGGCGACCGGAAAAGGGCGAGAAACGGAAAAAGTGTCCGGAAACCGTAGGAGCAAAACGCGCGAAACGACAGGTGGCACTACCTGGGCCAGAACACTTCTGGAAGGGCGTCTCGCGAAGCAAGCGCGAAATAGTCCATCAGTCCCGCAACAGTGATGTGAACCAGAAATCCGGCGTAGATGCTACGGGTGCGCATGGACAGTGAGCCCAGGACGACGCCGGCGACAATGGCGCCGTGCGCCTCCAAATACGGCTTGCCATAGTGAATCATGCAGTAGGGAACGGCCATGATAAAAATGGCGGTGGCTCCCGTTGTCTTGCGAAGAGCCTCGAGCATCCAGCCACGAAAGTAGAATTCCAGGGCCAGGAACTGCAGAAAATACAGACCCTCCCAGGCGAGCAGATCGAACCAGCTGCGCGACGCCGTCTTGTAGAAAGGGTAATAAGTGAGAAAGTCTGGCTGTTTGGCGACGACGGTCATGGCTCCAAAAACTACGGCAAGGCAGAGGACATAGAGCCACAGGTGGGAAAAAAAGCCGCGAACGCGCAGCCCCATGTCGAGGATGCTGTCTCGGGGGAATGCTATCTTCCAAACGACCAGTGGGACGAAAACGTAGCCGATGATGCGGGCCAGCGACCACCAGGCGAAGCCGTAGAGTCCCGCGTAGGTGTCCAATTGGATGACCCGAGAGCCCTCGTGCTGGAGGTCGGAGAGCACGGGACGCAGAGTGGTTTCGAAGAAGTGACGCCCCCCGTAGTACTCTTGCAGAGTGAGGGTGAGGGCGACCGTGACCAGACAGACTGCCGGTCGGAAGTCTCGCGCGTCGCTTTGCCTGGCGTGTGCTCGGGCCTCGGCGTCGAGTTGTTTCCAGGTCTTTCCGAAGAGCCAGTACACGGGCGGCGCGATGGCCAGGATGACGAGCACCGGTATCAGAGCTTTGATCGGCGGGTACTCCAGAAGGAGGCGAAACGCCGGGATGGCCTCGAAGCTGGGTAGCGAGACCTCGAGAGGGGGGAAGTCGCCCGGCGGAGCTTGGGTCATCCTGCTTGCTCGGAGGCCTTTGCTGCTGCTTGAATCCGCGACAGGCTGCGCTCGCGACCCAGAACCAGCATCACTTCGAAGAGACCGGGGCTTTGGGTTCTCCCGGTCAGGGCGACGCGAAGGGGCTGAGCGACCGTTTTCATTTTGAGTTCGTTTTCGGTGACGTATTCGCGGAGTTCGTTTTCCAGAGCTTCTTGGGTCCAGTCACGCAACTCAGAGAAGCGCGCGTGCAGCTGGCTCAAATGGGGAGCGGAGTCCTTGGTGAGGAATTTGGCTCTCGCCTTTTCATCCATTTTCGGTGGTTCGCGGAAATAGAAATCGAGATGATGGGCGGCATCCCGGAGGTCGCGAGCGCGTTCACGGACCAACGGCAAGGTGCTTTTGAGCCGGTCTTCGTCGATGTTGGTCAACCCTGCTTCGGCAAGGTAGGGCTTGACCAATTTGATGTAGCGAGCATCGTCGGTCAGTTCTGGGCGTTTGAGGTGTTCGAAGGCCACATCGGCGAACTTTTTTTCGTCGAATTTCCCGTCGCTTTTTCCGACGTTGTCCCAGGTAAAAGCCTCGATGAGCTCCTCGCGTGAAAAGATTTCGCGATCTCCAGACGACCAGCCAAATCGGACCAAATCATTGAGGACCGCCTCTGGCGTGTAGCCCTTTTCCTGATACTCGACCACGCTCACCGCTGCATGACGTTTGGACAGCTTATCGCCCTTGGGAGAGAGCATCATGGGTAAGTGTGCGAACTGGGGGAGCTCCCAACCAAAAGCTTCATAGAGGAGTGCTTGCTGGGGCGTGTTGCCAATGTGGTCCCGCCCGCGGGCGACCAGCGTGATGCGCATCTCGTGGTCGTCTACGACAGCGGCCAAATTGTACAGAGGAAGCCCATCGGGCCGGACCAGGACGAAATCCTGCAGCTGATTGTTTGGTGTAGCGATAGGACCAAACACCAGATCGCCAAACGTCGTGGTTCCTTCGCGAGGGCTTTTGAAGCGCACGACGTAGGGGCGATCCGGGTGATCCGTTCTGTCCCTGCAGGTGCCCGGATACACGAATTGGGCCTTGGGGTCCTTGGCTTTGAGGGCCGCCCGCTGAGCGTCGAGCTCTTCCTTGGTGCAGTAGCAGCGATACGCCTTGTCCCGATCGATCAGGTCTTGGACCGCGGATCTGTATCGGTCCTTCCTCTCGCTTTGAAAGTAGGGGGCGCATGGCCCGCCAATCTCTGGTCCTTCGTCCCAGTCCAGCCCGAGCCATTTGAGAGCGTCGAGGATGGCGCGGACGCTCTCTAGACTGCTGCGCTCCTGGTCGGTGTCTTCGATGCGGAGGATGAACTCGCCGCCGAGCTTGCGCGCCCACAGCCAGTTGAACAGCGCCGTGCGCGCGCCCCCGATATGCAGGAAGCCGCTCGGGGAGGGAGCAAAGCGAACGCGAGGCTTTTCCTGGGCGCTTTCGTGAGCCATGAGCGTCATGCCGGT
>CAYTRQ010000199.1:0-10447 GCA_964440025.1 uncultured Polyangiaceae bacterium
CGACCACATAAAAGTGGTCTCCCTACCGACCACTTTTATGTGGTCGCAGCACTAGGAGGGGTGTGTCGAGTCGCCTACTTTCCCGGAGCGATCGTCACGTAGGGAGAGGGAGGCGTTTGCATGTCCTCGCCAATGTAGAAGCCAGGCTGGGAAGCTTGCACGTAACCCATCATCATAGCGCCGATGCTCGTTCGGTAGATCGGATCTTGCATTAGGCCGTAGATGCGGTGCTCGGTCACGTCGGTGGAGATGTAGATGCGCAGTTCCTGATTGTCGTTGCAGAGCCACCAGGCTTCTTCGCGCCAGTCGCCGAGTACATCGCCGTAACCCATGGGGATGTTACGCGTGCCGTAGTCACAACCGCTGGCCGTGAGCAACGTTCCGCCGCCCACCTTGGTGATGAGGTTCCGATCGATCAACTCGCGGTACCGGTCACCGTCCCAGAAGATGGCCATGTTCGGGGTGTTCGGGCGGTCGCCGAGATCTTGCCCGGTCGCGCTGTAGAGCTGCCCGGCGCTGGCCCAGCATTCGACACCGGGGCTGGGATCGATGTTGGCGCACAGACCCCGGCCGACGTCGCCCCAGTCCGCTTCCGGGCCCCACAGAAGATCGCCCGTGGCCGCGTCGCGCGCATGCACCGGGTGCTCGTAGGTGCCTCCGAACTCCTGGACGTAAAACACTTCCAGGCCGGAGCGATTCGGATCGATATCGGTGAGATGAAAGCGATCGCCGTGAGCTTCGTTCGTGTTCCACATCTCCGTACCGTCGTCATCGAGGGCGCGGCTAAAGAACAAAAACTCGTCTCGCCCGTCGTCATCGACATCGCCGGTGCGGAGATTGTGGCCGTAGTTGCCGCCACCGTTACCAATCGACCAGGTCCAGCGTTCGACGAGTTCGCTCCCGACGAGATCGTAGGCGTGGATCTCGTTGCGGGAGTTGCCGCCGCGGGTGATGACGATGCTCGGGTTTTCGCCTTCGCCGCCCAGGTAGGCGGGCGCCATCATGTTGCGGTTGTACCGATTGCCGTCCGATCCCCACGGCCCGGCATCGATCCATGGTGTGCGCGCTCGCGTTTGCCCCGTCTCGCCGTCCCAGACTTCGAGGTACTCGATATTGCCTTCGAAATCATTGACCGGCACGTTGCCCAAGTCATCAGTGTAGTCGGTGATGCCGTCACCGTTGAGATCGCCATCGCCTCCGAGAGAGAAGGTTCATGCGTATCCGTTGCTTCTGAGACGGGTTATCGGCACTTCGGTTGCTTCTGAGACGGGTTATCGGCACTTCGGGCCCACGGAGCCGATCCACGTGAGAGTACATCTGCTAGGAATCGATTGTTTCACTGTTCTCGAACGCGAGATGCTACTCATCTTCACGGTCCTAAGGTGCGTTTCTCTTGGTCCAAACGGCCAGCTGAGACCTGTCATCGGAAGTCGCTGAGCGCAGCGGATACTGTAGCCAATAAAAGTCCGTCCACCGGTCTCCCGCGCGGATGACTCTCCCGCAGAGGCGACGGTCGTGTGGCCCAGCCATCCACGTGGATAAAGTGGGTGGGGAATCCCAGATGGGGCGGAAGGATTTTTCGAAAAGTTTGCCGACCCATCGAGCCCGCTTGGCGATGGCGGCACATGCCATAAAACGACAACTCAAGCTGCATAACGACGATAAATGCTTTAAAGCGACATATATGAAGCGCAATACTCATCAACCGTCGACCCGGACGTAGGCGCAGGGGGCCGAGTCGTCTCCCGCATTGCACGGGGGGGGGGAGCGGCGCTTGCGGACGCCAGCTGAGATCCTGAATACTACGTCTCGCGCCGGGAGCCTGAGGAAGCCGTTACCGCTTCTAGGTTTTCTACCATCACCTGACGCTCGAAGTGTCGCTGGAAGCAGCGTTGAGCGGCAGCGCGCGAGATGGGCTCATCTCCTGAGAGCCAGCGCGAAATCAACCGCTGTGTGCCACGGGGATCGTCGTTTTCGACGATCCCCGCACCGGCGTCGTGAATTTCTCGCCAAATGTTGACCTTGTTGGAAATGAGTACCGGTGTGCCTACGGCTAGAGCTTCAGCCACCGCGATGCCGAAATTCTCCTGATGGGACGGCAAGATGAAAGCTTCTGCTGAGGCGAGAGCGCCCCACTTCAGGTTGCCCGTAAGCATACCGACGAAGGAGGTGGACGTCATTGCTGTAGTCTTCAGCTGCGACAAGTAAGCTGGATCCTCGCAAGGCCCGGCCATCACGAGATGAAGCGGCGGCGCGAGCTCGCGCATCGCCTCAAGGAGCATGTCGCAGCCCTTCTTTGCGTGAATGCGACCCAAAAACAGCAAGAGGCGCTGATCGCGAAATTGGGGAAAGTGAGAGAGGAAGTTGGTGCGTGCCTGCGTCAGATCGACCTGGGGCTCCGCGATTCCAAGGGGCACGAGCGCTTCCCGTGCCCGGTATGGTCTGAAGGTCCCTCGAGCAAGCTGGCGCTCTTGCTCACACGTAAATAGCAAGGAGGCGGCGCGGCAGACGGTGTGTTGCTCGACCGCCTTCCAATACAGATTCTTCTTCAGGAGCTTTTCACCAAACACACTTGACAGATTGGAATCCATCATGCCGTGGGGAAAGATGAAGTAGGGCACTCCTTTCCGTGGGAGGACGAGAGAAGCGCAAAGCGCAGGGAACTGCCAAAGACCATGGACGAGGACCCGTTCGAAATCAGTCGCGTGTTTGCTGAGCCACCGAAATAGAGGTGGCGAAAAGCCATATCCACGCTTTCCTGGAAAGCAATGAACATCCGCAGGAAAGCCGGTCAGCCACGCTGCGTCGGGAAGGTCAAATGTCGTGACTGTATCCCGATGACCCTTCTCGAAGTGTGCCCCGCAGAGCTGCCTGACCACTTCTGGTACGCCACCAAAGACCGGGTTCAGGGAGCTTGTGAGATGAAGTGTGGCAGTCATTCCTGCCCTTCGTCCCGGACGATTTGATCCGTAATCCTCTGATACTCGGCGATCATCTTGCAGTATTCCCAGCCAGCGGGGCCGTCTAGCACGGCACCTCGAGCTGCCATCATGTAGAAGTAGCGTAGCTCGGGCCGAAACGGCAAGCGGTAAGACAGCGCCTTGAGAAAGCGGCGGCGTTCGACGGGATTATCAGACCAGAGGGAGCTCACAGGTGGAAGTGCCCGACCGGACTTGACGGCTCGTCGAATCTCCTTGGCTTCCATCTCTGCGTACTGAATGTGTCGTCGCCACCACTGCGCGACGCCCTTGCTAAAATTGTGATGAATGAGGTGTCCCTCGAGTTGGTCGATATCTCCGTCGACATCCGGATATTCGTGCACGGCGCGCTCCGAATAACTTATGCGAGCGTGGCGATACACGCGGAGATGCCAGCTGGGATAGAGGGTTGCTCGTCGGATCCACTTCCCGCGAAACATGTCCTTGCGGCGCAATCTGAGAGCGGCGATGTTGTCTCCGAGTGTGGGAAGTCGGGTCGGTAGCTCTTTTGCGAGCTGGGTATCCACCCGTTCGTCGGCGTCCAGCGCCAACACCCATGGATACTTATAGTCCACGGAGGTGCGCGCCGCCTCTCTCTGGGCCCCGTAGGACTCGAACTCGTGTTGATGAACCCTTGCTCCTGCAGCCTGAGCTAGAGCGACAGTATCGTCCTGGCTATGAGAGTCGAAGACCACGATGTCGTCGCTGAAGTTGGCGCTGCGAATGCAGTCGGTAATGTTGTTTGCTTCGTTCAGCGTCAGGATGAGGACCGAGCAGGTCATTGTTCTTTCTCCCGAAGGGTGCGTTGACCGAGGGTTCGAGCTGGGTTTCCTCCCACGATGGTCCATGCGGGGACGTTCTTGATCACGGTTGCTGTGGCGGCTACGACTGAACCCTCGCCGACGTGCACTCCCATGCCTACGTAAGCGTAGGAGCAAATCCACGCAGCGCTTTCTATCTCAATCGGACTGTGAATGAGTGGGAAGTCGGGGTCGCGGAAGTCATGTGAAGCCGTGATGAGACGAGCATGCTGACTGACTAGAGCATTGTCGTGCAGAGCGATCTTGTCGACGCAATAGCAGTCCACGCCGCCGGAGATGCATGCTCCTCGACGCATGGAAAGGTTCCAGGGAGCCCAAACCTTTGCTGTGGGATAGACGAGAGACGTCTTGTCTAGCTTGGCCCCGAATGCTCTCAGCAGCGCGCGCCGTAGACCGTGCAGGGCGATGGGGCTCCAACGGAAGACAGTGCATTCGACGACGCGCCAGAGCCCGCGGGCGAAGCGATGACCAGTGGAAAACCCGTGCCGATAACGAGCCAACTCAAGCACTGAAGGGTCCTCCGCCATTGCGGGTTTTCTACACCAAGTGCCGTTTGCGCGACAAACATCATCGCGAGTTTCGAACGATCCGGCCACCTGATAGAGCAGCCAGGTGTCGGTCTACATACTCTTCCAGCAGGGGAAAGACGGCGCCGGTGCAGTTGATACTTCCTGCGCGTGGGAGGATACCAGTATTGGCGACGAGCATGTTGGAGAATCGATCGAAGTAGTCGTCCACCGAAGCGCTGTCCGCGCCGAACATTCCGTACGGATGATAAGTGTCTTCGTACTTGGCACTGTCGGTGGAAGAGGTGAGTTCCTGGAAGTCTGCTCCGTGCTTTTCTAGATATTTTCTTACGATCTCTCGGGCGCTGGCGAAAAGCTCGTCAGTTTGCTCATCGACCGTCAGTGCAACCTCGACCCCCGGCTGACCCTGCTCATCCAGTTCTTCAGAAATGTGAGCAACACCGCTAGTGTGGAAGTTCTCTAGGTCCAGCTGGAGGTACCATTGACCCTTGTGGACGTAGAGTCGTCTCAGGAAAAACATTGAAAAGAGGAAGATGGCAGCTTGCGGCAAACTAAAAATGAGTTTGCCAATCAGGGATAAAGAGAGGCGACGCTCGTAGAGAAGCTCTTTGAGGTTCTGAAAGAAAGAAAATTCTGAATTGAAAATTGGATGGGCAAAGAAGGATACGCCGTTGATTTCGCCGATCAGGCGGCGGGTGATGAGGGACGTTCCTCGAAAGCGAAACCGAAAGTCGTTCTCTCCAATCTTTGTTCCATGCCGAATCGAAAATGCTCTCTGTGACAAGTGGTCCGAAAAGCTAAAACGCTGATGAGTGAGACCTGATGTGGCGAGGAGACGATTGCTTTCGAAGGCACCTGTCGTGAGGAAATAGTGGTCGAACTCTTCGGTGTATTCATTTGCTCCGGAGAGAAGAACGACTCCGCGAATGGTGGAGTCACGATGGAGCAGCTTGATTGCTCGACAGTTCGTGCGTACTTCGACGTTGGGGAGGGAGTCGACGCAAAGCGAGTCGTACAAATTGCGCTTTCCGTAGCTCAGCCACGCTCCTGTCTTGATCGTCAGGTGTTCATCCACAGGCGTATCCTCGGCCACGTGGGATATCCCGAGCCGGCTGAGGACCTTGTGGCGGTGGCGCACATTGAGATCGACAATGCCTTCGAGAAACGGCGAGGGAGATTCGAAGTCTCGTCGACCAAATGTCAGGATCTGGCCTCCCCAGCGTGCAGACGTTCCGCCCAAACCAAAGAATCGCCCATCCGTGAGAGCTGCGTATCTCGCCCCATGGCTTCTGGAGACGAAACCCATTTCACTTTCGCTCCGGGTTGTTCTGGACCCCACTTCGAAAAGAGTGATATCGGCAGATGGGGCTTCGTCCGAAATCAGGCGGGCGAGGTACGAACCGTAGGTTCCAGCTCCGATGATGCAGATCCTCATCGAAACTCCATTCCCAGTGCTTTCTCGGTAACCGAGGGATCGAACGAAGTACGGCAGAACAGACCTCTTACTTGAAAGTACTGTCTCTCACTGAAGAGACCCATGGCTTTCAAGAATCGAGCAGTGAGTAGCGTGGGAGTTCGAGGGAGGGAAAGGATTGGGCCGTTGAGGTGCTTTCGAGCGTAGGCGTATTTGGTCCCCTGACGGTTGGAACAGAGCAGGTAGCAGGAGTCGAGCTGCCTTTTCTCGACGATCCGCGCGAGGGCCTCATGGAGGTCCGCTCGGGAGATTTGTGGAAGCGGTGTTTTTCGATCCCCCATGAGAAGGTGTACGGGACCGCACAGCCTTCGGGCGACGCCTGCCATCGACGGAGTGACCGAGGGATCGGTGATGAAGCCCGGCCTAACGAAGCAGATAGGGAACTGGCGGTCGGCGCTCTCGAGATGGTGATCGACTTCCGACTTGATGGCGGCGTAAGGTCCGCGGGCAGTTCCTGGAGTAGAGATAGGCGTTGTCTCGACAACTCGTGGTCGCTCGCGGGAGTAGGCGCTGATGCTGGAAATCTGAATGAGGGCCCGGGGGCGAACTCGGTTGCAAAGGTTCACGAGTGCGCGAGCGTACCGCAGGTTGTCTCCGACTGATTCATTCTTAATGATGATGAAATTGATGACGAAGTCGTAGCGCTCGGAGAGGTGCTTGGACTCGTCGATCGTAAAGACGTTCCCGGTGATGTGATTGCCTGAGCGCTCTGAGTCGCCGCGAGAAAACGTTTCGACCGCGTGCCCGGCGCGCTCGAGGGCCTCGACGAGTCCAGTAGCCGCAAATGAACGGTGTCCACAGATCAGGATTCGCATGCCAAGGCCGATTTCCCTTTACCATTGCCGACGACGGTTCGCGACTCCCAGCGAGGGCAGGTGAGGTGAAAACCCTGTGTACACGCACTCCACCGAGCGCTGGCGGTTGTCGTCGCCCGTTCAGTTGACACTCCCGCACCCCAGGTGCAGGAAGATTTTACCCATGGCTCTCTCTCGCCTCATGCTCAGGGTTGCCACTGATGCTCGGTCTGTTGCCAGGAAGTTGGGGATCCTTCGTCCTCTCGCAGCCATGAGGGGTCGGCTGAATCAAGTGCTTGGCAGAGATGCCTACGAGTATGCGTTTGACAATGCGCTGTGCAGTGCCGTGAGAGAGGGTGACGTCGTCTGGGACATCGGGGCGAACGTCGGGCTCTACACCGTGCCTTTTTCCGATTTGGCTGGTGCTAGCGGGGAAGTGTGTGCCTTTGAGCCCACTCCGGCATGCTTTCGTGAATTGACCGCAGCAGTCGAGGGCAAGAAGAACGTTAGGGCATTCAACGTTGCGCTTGGCGATACAGAGGGCAGCCTGCCGATGAAGTTGGCCGACGAGGAGCTCGGGGCGACGCACAGTTTGGCAGCGAGTGACGAAGGACCAGGTGGTGAAACGATCCAGGTGGATGTCGTAAGAGGCGATGGCCTCCTTGTGCGCGAGAAGCTGCGTTGCCCGAATGTCATCAAGATCGACGTCGAGGGATTCGAGGAAGAGGTCGTTCGGGGTCTTTCGGAAGTTCTCGAAAATTCACACTGTCGAGCTGTGCTGATTGAGATGCACTTCGGTATTCTTGAGGCTCGGGGCGAGCGTCACGCGCCGATTCGGATCAGCGAACTTCTCGAGAGCAAGGGATTCCGAATCAGTTGGACTGACGCCTCCCACCTCTCAGCAGTTCGCGAGTAGGATTGGGGGCTTCACTCCCCCGACGCGAGACGCACCCCGCAGCAGGAAGCTACTCGGCATCGGGGCCTATCTTGATTCAGGCGGACGGGCGAAGACGAGTTTGCTGTCGGGCCCTTCGAACACCACGTAATCCTCGAAGATACGCACCGTGGGCTCTGACCGAAAGAACTGGGCGAGCCAGCTGTTTACCTCATCTGCACCCGGTTCGCAGCGCACCAAGGTCGATCGAAAGCCTTCGGCTGGAATCATCAAAGCTTGACCGTCGTATTGCACTTCTGCGTGATAGGAGTTGCAGCCAGCGTTGAACTCCAACCTAACGTCGGTCATTGAAATCAGGATCTCGTCTTGTCTGTCGCTGTCAGGAAAATCGGCGGGAACGACGACCAGCGTGAGATCTCCCTGGGGTTCTTCAAACGCTTGTTCTTCCCCGAGAGTCAGTTCGACATCCGCATCATGGGCTGGACCTCCGCTATCCGTTGTCGACCCCGGGTCTTCCGAACTAGAAGCAATGTTGTTGGGGGCCTCATCATCTCCTCCTTCAGAGGTTTCGCTTGTGCCCGTCTTGCCACCGCAACCGATTGCCAAAACCAGACACAGGAGAGGGCTTCCCGTTCTAGCCCTTCGCTGTTTCCCGCTCCATGCATGCACCATCAGGAAAAGGCTAGCGTGCCAGAAGCAGGGGCACCAGAGATGAGCGTCGGTCGAGAAAAGGGAACCTTTCAAAGAGGAAGGTGTCTCACCTCTAGCGCGTCGGAAAACCGGCGCAGCAAGCTCTCAAATGAAAGGCCCAAGTGTCTCAACTCTATAGGTCACCCGAGGTGAAAGAAAAGCTGCGCGCAGTGACAGAACGCATGCGGGATGAAATCCCGGGAGAGAAGACCGATCACTACGTCCAAACATCGTATGGAGACACCTACGTTCTCGAGATGGGAGATCCGAGCCAGGAAACGCTGGTTCTCTTGCATGGCGCGATGACGAACCATGCGGTGATTTTGAGTATGATGCGCCATTTGGTGGGACGCTATCACCTCATCATTCCCGATCTGCCTGGGCACGCGGGGTGGAGTACGGAAGTACACCTCGATCCCATGGGAGACGACTACGGTCGTTGGCTGCTGGAAGTCCTGGACGAATTCAAGGTCGACCGCTGCCACTTCATGGGCACTTCATACGGCTGCTTCGTCGCGAATCGCCTCATCGCCCTTGCTCCTGACCGGGTCAATCGAGCGTTCTTCATGGTCCCGGCGGGATTCATTCTGTTGAGCGCTTGGTCAGTCATCAAGCACTTCCTCCTCTGGGTAATTCTCCTTGGGATCACCGGGAAGGACCGGTTCTTCTACCGCATCCTCGATGCGATATTCACCGAACGCCCTGAAGGACCGATGGTGGAGTTCTTCCGGCTCACGATGACAGGAATGAAGCCGGTTTCGGGCAAGCACAAGCTCGTCGCCCCGAACGAAACGAGGGGCTTTTCTCGACCACT
This sequence comes from uncultured Polyangiaceae bacterium, assembly GCA_964440025.1. GTDB lineage: Bacteria > Myxococcota_A > Polyangia > Polyangiales > Polyangiaceae > NIC37A-2. Next base: position 8,994 of record CAYTRQ010000199.1, read on the forward strand.
CTACATTCTCGGTTGTGAGCACGACTTCGCGGTCGACCCGCGGGTTTTGCCGCAACGGGTCGCGGCAGCCTACCCGGGAGCACAGGTAGAGATCCTGCCAGGATCGAAGCATGTTCCACCTCTTGGCGACACCACTTTGAGGAAGCTGGCGGACAAAGTCAGCGGGTTTCTTTCCGCCGAGAGGCAGGTTGTTCGAGGTGACGATCCAAGCGCCCTCCCGCTGAGCCTCAGCGAAGATCGCTGAGGTTTTCATGGTCGAAAGCGAGGACGTAGTCGAATCTCTCGAAGTCCTCGCTGCGAAACTTGCGCTCGATGCCGGTGGTGAAGCCCGTCTTTTTCGTCGACGTCTCAAATGGGCCGGTGCTTGAATGTTCGAGTCGACCGATTCGTTGGTTGGGGCGCTCAAGTTGCTCGAGTTGCTCGAGTTGCGCCAAGCCGCTGTGGAGTAGCAGAGGAGATTCCCTGGGTACGAGACGGCCCCAGTTGTCGAATATGGCCGTTGATTGCTGCTCCATGAGTCGAAGTGTGGGCTGGTGCACCGTCTAATTGAACGTGGCACGGGACTTGCCAACAGGGAGAACATTCAATGATGCGTCGAGCCCATCACCCCGTGAAGTCAGCACGAACAATTCGCCGATGTATTGGCCGGCTGGTAGCGGGCATTGTCATTCATGTTTCGCTGTGGCAATGTCAGCCATCCGATCAACGTTTGATTGGCATGAACAGAAAAGAGGATTCATGAAAACTATCAGTGCTCTGGTTCCCCTGCTCTGCGGAGCAGCGGTCGCTTTCACTCCCAGCAACGCAGAAAGTGCAGCCACCGCTTTGGGTATCGACTGCGTTCCCTTCAACTACCAATTCGCCGCCCCCCCCCGATCCTGGCTACTCGGACTCGCAAATCTACACGATCCACTATGCGGGTGATCCCCTTCCTGCTGCGTGTCCCATCTCTGTGGAATCACCCATGAGCGGTGATGTAACGTTTCGCGTCAAGGTGCAAGACAACTCGGTAGATTCTGGGTTTAGCTGCTACGGCTTCATCTACAACTCTTACGGCACCCTCCAAGGGACCTCGAACGAGATGACGACGCCAGATTCGGGAACGGGAACTTACTATGAGTACGCGAACGCGACTGCGTCGAGCCATGGGGCTTACAGTGTGTCCTGCCTCATCCCTCCGAACTTGTCCACGCTTTATTCAGCACGAGTGTACTGATTGATGGGCCTCCAATGAACGCATCCAAATCAGAGCGACGGGCTATTTGGTGGCTTGCCGCGCCCGTAGGCGTTGCGTTGGTGGCCTCGGGAGTTTTTGCGGGGCGCACGTCCGTACGTCCCCCAAAAACCGATATCACGAGGGATTCGAGTGCCGTCACCACGTCTTCTGCTGACCGACGCATTGCTGCTGACCGACGCGTTGCTGCTGACCGACGCGTTGCTGCTGACCGACGCGT
>CAYTRQ010000200.1:0-1956 GCA_964440025.1 uncultured Polyangiaceae bacterium
GCTCGAGAGGATGCGTATTCTTCCCGTCCAGGATGTCCTGCACTTCATCATACACAAACCGCTCATTCGAGTGAATAACCGTCTCTTCGATTGTGTAATCAATCAGTTTGCCATTCGGGGCAATTTCCATAAAACAGCTATAGGCCAGTTTGTCTTCCCGCGGGCGCAGACTGCACATGTTATTACTCAGTCGCTCGGGAAGCATAGGAATTACCCGATCCACCAAATAAACACTGGTGCCGCGATTGAATGCTTCATCATCCAGCGTTGAAAAAGAAAAAACCGCCGGATCGACGCGCGGCGGTTGGGACAGGGGCTCGCTTCGCCGGCTCGCCAAGGCGAGCACAGCAGTCAGGGCAATCTCAATCTCTTCACAAGTAGGTGGCACAGGCCGATTTCGAATGCGACGTTGAACGGCTCCGAGCTCACTACCAAAAGCTCGAAGAATCGCCCGTTGCTTTTCGCACGGGGTCTGCAGGACCCATTCGGCGACGATCGCGCGCAGGCTACTCAGGTCGTTATGCATGAGCGGAGCCAAGCGACTGGCAAGGGGGTGCGTCATGAAGTGAGAATGTAGCAGGGTCGTGGCTGGGGTCACGGCCAGAACGTATCCGAGTTGAACATCTTACGAGGACCGGGCAGGCTCGCCCGCCGTGAGCCCACCTTTGACGACTGCACCATGGAATGGGCGAGGAATTCCGTTGAGGCTAGTTCGCGGCGCGAAATGGCCACTTCGTCGCCCGACCCTTCGGGGCGAGGGCGGGCGACTCCGTTTTTCGCCCTTTTTTTGCCGTCGAACGCTTTGTTGCTTGTTGGTTCGCATCCCTTTCGGGATGCGAACCAGCCTAGTGCTCTTGGCAGTGGCCCTCGCAGCCTGTGAGAAAGCCGACCCTGGAGAAGACGCAACAGCGCAGAATTCTACGACGAAAGAAGGAAAGGGCGCGCAGGACCCAGCCCCCGTCGAGCCGGCTCGAAAGCGCGACGCGATCGTCCATATTCCAGTCGGCGAGTTTTCCGTCGGGAGCCGCCCTGGACAACCCGGCCGGGATCCAGGTCTCGAACCCACGCTCCACAAACTCCAGTTGGGCCCTTTCCGCATCGATCGACATCTTTACCCGGGTCAGCCCCACGCTCCCCCTGTGCGTTCTACGGATCCCAAGGAAGCCGAAGCACTCTGCGCCGAACGAGGAGGCCGTCTCTGTACTGAATTGGAGTGGGAACGGGCCTGCAAGGGACCGGCAAGCGCCACCTATGCAAGCGGAGAGGAGACCTGCACGAAAACGGAAGCCCAGTGCCTCAGCGGGTTCGATACCTACGGCATGGGCTCCTTACCGGAGTGGACGGCAAGCATCTTCGGTAAAGCCTCCAAAAACGCCGGAAAACGCGTCGTTCGGGGAGCCCCCAAAAGCGCCCCGGCGCGAGAGCGCCACTGCGCTCGACGCATGGCTCCAACCGATGACGATCTCAGCGGGGGATTCGCCTTTCGCTGCTGTTATGGCGCGCCCAACGCCGCGCGAATCCCCGAACCCACCCAGGGCAAGCCCTACGAAGAAGTAGAACTGACCTTGGATGAAGTCAGAGAACTCCTGACCCAAAACCAACGCACCGCGCCCTTGGCAGAAGATCTCGATTTCTTCAAAGAAGAGGCAGCCGCAACAGTGTTCGCGCGCGGCCCTGGGGACACGATGGGCTTCACACTCACTACGCGGGCGGTTCGGTGGCAACCGGCTGCCGGGGTTCGCTTTTTGGTGATCGCGGGGCGATCGGGCAAAAGGACGGCCTTCGTCGTTGCCTACTATGATGATACTCACCCCAAGAAACTAGCCGGAAGCTTCATCATGAAAAACGAGCCAGGGCCCATCGCACTTGCTTACGCCCCGTCAATCCGTCCAAGAATGCATTTTAGCGGCTGCTGGGGTTGCCCGGGAGAAACGGCCAAGCTGCTGTTTCGTCCAC
>CAYTRQ010000200.1:1966-2200 GCA_964440025.1 uncultured Polyangiaceae bacterium
TCTCATCCAGCCATAGCGACTCGATCACATCTCACAACCTCGAACGGCTCCGCCGCCCCTGCCCGGAGGCGGGGCGACGAGTCTCGGCAAAGCCTTTTTCAGCGTCTTGTTCGCCTTGTTTCTGATTGGAATGGATCTCGGGAGCCCGTTCGAGGTGATGAACCGACGATGCGAAAACGGCCTCCGATCGCAAACACGTTGAGCGACGCCACCGACCGGCCCGCGGATCGGACA
>CAYTRQ010000200.1:2210-9204 GCA_964440025.1 uncultured Polyangiaceae bacterium
ACACCATAAAAGCAGACGCCGCCCGGATGGACGGCGTCAAAAGGCACAGGCCGGGCGCACGGCCCACGCCTGTTCCCTACGAGAAATCCCCGCACGAGAACGCAGCGCAACAGTTGACGATGCGCTCCGCTACCGCTCGGTCCGGCGAGCTCGACAATGAATCGATTCCGCTCACCGCTCGTGTCGCGGAGGTCTTCGTTCAGCTTGTCGTGGTCGCGGCGGAAGTCGAATCGCCGTCATCGTCGTCAACGTCGTTGACGCTCGGGATTTTTCGGATTTCGTTGCGTGCCAGTTTCCAAGCACGCTGCACGACCCAGGAAAGAGATCGGTCGAGACGAGCCGCCTCGTCCTTGATCTCTTGGAGCATGATCTCAGGAAAGTACAGGCTTTGCTTGCGCTTGTCGCTTCCGGTACGGGTCTGATTATCGTCTGCCACGGGCTCACCTCGAGATGTGGGGAAGTTCAATACCAAAGTTGCCGAGTTGCGAGTTGCCGGATGGCGGGGACGAAAGTACGCGCCACACACACACAGCACCTCTCACGGCTACCGAGAAGTCAGAGTAGAGAATTGTGCACCGGGTGGCAACGGCACCCTTGTCGGGTAATCCCCAATGTCTTCACACAAGCTAATCCAACGTCGATTCGCGTTCCTTGCATTCCTCACCACACTCATATTCCCAGGGGCAGTCATGGGCCAAACGGAGGCGAAGAGGTCGAAGGGAAAGGACCCCTACCGCCTTCTCCATCGACTCGGGAGAGCCGTGTCTCTGGTGGAAGAGAACTACTTTGAACCGGTTGATCACGCGCAACTGCTCGAAGGTGCGCTGCGCGGTATGGTGAGCGGGCTGGATCCCCACTCGAGCTACTTCAATAGGGACGATCTGCGCATCTTCGAGGGGGATACCCAAGGGGAATTCGGGGGCATTGGCGTGGAAGTCGACTTCCGAGATGGAGAAGTCGTGGTCATCGCCCCCGTAGCCGGCTCGCCCGCTGCCAGGGCGGGAATCGGCCCAGGAGACGTGATTGTTGCCTTGGAAGACGTGCTCATCCAAGATCTCAAGCCTCACGAGCTCATCCGGCGGATGCGAGGCAAGGTGGGGACGAAGGTGCGCATCACCGTGCGCAAGGAAGCTACGGACGAGCTCCGGGACCTGGTCCTTGTTCGAGAGCGCATCACCGTCTCGAGCGTACTCGGTGTTCCGCTGATCGACCAGATCGGCTACTTGCGCATCAAGTCATTCCAAGCCGGAACGCACCGGGAGATTCTAGAAGCCTTCGGCAATTTGCGACTCGAGTCCAGTGGCCTTCAGGGAGTCATTCTCGATTTGCGCAACAATCCTGGCGGTCTGGTGAGAGAGGCAACCGCTGTGGCCGATGAGTTCCTTTCTTCCGGAGTTGTCTACTCGACTCGTCACCGAGGGAAGATCATTCGCACGGCTCGTGCTTCCTCCGGCGGTGCCTTCACATCGGGTCCGTTGGTCGTGCTTATCAATGAGTATAGCGCAAGCGCGGCCGAGCTCGTCGCTGGAGCCCTGCGAGACCAAGGCCGCGCGATCCTCGTCGGTGCTCGTTCTTTCGGAAAGGGCAGCGTCCAAACCGTTCTCTCCTTGGACAAAACAGCCGCCATCAAACTCACCACAGCTCTTTACTATACTCCCAACGGATCAACGCTCCAGGCACGGGGTGTCTGGCCTCACGTTCGAGTCAACCCAGGTTACATCGAAGATCCGAGATACCGCGTGGTGAGAGAAAGCGATCTCGCTGGCCATATTGGTCCCGAGGCAGAAGGAGAACTTCCCGATCAAGGGCCACCCCCCACCAACGAAGAGCTGCACCTCGGCGTCTTGAGGCGGGTGCCCCCGGACCCCTCACAGGAATCGGATCTAGCACTGTCAGTGGCATTCCGAATCGTACGAGGAGAACTTCCACCCCAGCCATCGACCCAGGACGCTACACCTTAGGTGGCCGAACGCGAATCTCGAGCAATCCGTGCGCTCTCACTGAGTCAGAGACCGTAAGGCCATTTCTAACATGCCTGCGGGCGCGCTCGAAGTCATTGTTCGTCGACTCGCGTCGCGGAGCGAGCAGCTTTCGGGCTCGCTCATTGAGGCCTCGATCGAACGCTACCCGTTGAGCCTGTCCACGACTGCTATCGGACGCTACCCGTTGAGCCTGTCCACAACCGCTTGGGTGAACTGACTCGTTCCCAGTTCTCCCCCGAGATCGCGTGTCTTCTGTCCCTCGGCAAGCGCGCATTCGTAGGCTCGACGGATCGCTTCGGCAGCTTTGAGGCAGCGAGAATCGGAGCGTGTATCGCCCAGGTGCTCGAGCATCATCACGGAGCTCATGAGCAATGAAATCGGGTTGGCGATATCCCGATTGGCGATATCCGGAGCCGATCCGTGCACAGCTTCGAAAACGGCGTCGGCATCTCCGATGTTCGCTCCAGGAGCAACCCCAAGACCGCCCACGAGACCGGCACACAGATCGGAAACGATATCACCATAAAGATTTTCACAGAGTATCACATCGAATTGTGATGGATTCTGAACCAAACGCATGCAAGCGGCGTCGATGATCACCTCGTCATGCAGGATGTTCGGATAATCTCGCTGATGCACCTTCCGCGCCTCTTCCAAAATCATCCCATCTGACATCTTCATGATGTTGGCCTTGTGAAAGGTACTCACTTTCTTCCGCTTGCGCGAATTGGCATAACGAAATGTCCAGTGAGCGATACGCTGACAAGCAATCCGTGTCGCAACCTTCATGGACACGACCACACCGGGGGTAATTTGGTTCTCAATCCCACTGTAGAGCCCCTCGGTGTTCTCTCGTACGATGATGAGATCGACATCCTCGAACCGAGTAGCCACACCGGGCACGGAGCGAACTGGTCGGAGTGCCGCATAGAGATTCAGCTCCTTGCGGAGAGCAACGTTGACTGAACTAAAGCCGCGCCCCACGGGAGTGGTACAAGGACCTTTGAGCGCAACATGAGCCTGCGAAATCAGGTCCAGCGTATCTTGTGGCAGCACGGTCTCGGCTCCTCGCTCGAGCGCTGCCAGGCCGGCCTGCGCGGTGACGAATTGCACGGGAGCATCGGCTTCCCTCAATATTCTGAGCACGGATTCGCTCACTTCCGGACCAATCCCGTCTCCGGGAATCAATACGACAGAATGCACGTCCATGGTCTTCTTCCTACGCCACCAAGGCGGCGACTGAAAGTCAGGCAGAGGAATTTCTGCGAAGCAGCAGGTGCTCAGGCTCCACGGCAGCTGGCTCCGACAGACGGCGGCTGGATCCAAGGACGAGAGTCATGTGACGCGCCAGAAACAATCATCTGACTTGCCAGGGGAAAAGAGGCCTTTGCGCCCCAAAAAGCCGCTCACGGCAATTCGGCACGAGATCTGCTCCTGCTTTGTCCCCGTGAAACTCAGCCAAACAACCGTCATTCCCCAACGGCTTGGCCTTTCTCGGATCATCTCGGCCCACCTGATCGGCTTGAAGCTGCAACTTATCTTCGTAGAAGTCGCTCTGAGACGGGGACCCCCTCAATTCCAATTGGCCGGTTTGGCAGAGGCCTCCGTGCGAGAAGCCCGGATCCGCGTTGGAAGTGCAGTCTCTCAACTCGGACTGTCTCTGGAGGAATACGCCCTCACGGTCAGCCTGGCTCCGGCCAGCATGAAGAAGGGCGGATCGGCCTTGGATTTGGCACTGGCAATCGCCCTTCTCGAAGCCACTGGGAAAACGCCCCCCCGAAAAACCGAAGGCGGACTCATCATCGGAGAGCTCGCCCTGGATGGCTCGGTGCGTCCCGTTGCTGGAGTTCTTCCCATGCTGGAGGGTGCCCGAAGGGCCGGACTCGGGCACGCTTTTGTCCCCGAGGAAAACATTTGCGAAGCCTCGCACGTCGAGGGACTGAAGGTCTTTCCCGTTTCCGATCTTTCACAACTGGTCAAGCATCTGTGCGGCACTCAATCGATCCGACAAAGAGCCACGAAACACTATGTTCCTCGACGTCGGCCTTTGGAGAGCTCCGACGAGATACGTGGTCAAGCAGCCGCCAAGCGAGCGCTCCTTATCGCAGCTGCCGGGCATCACCATATTCTTTTCATGGGTCCTCCCGGTGCCGGCAAGAGCATGCTCGCCCGAATGCTACCGAATCTGCTTCCTCCTCTTTCATTGGAGCAGGCCCTCGAAGCCACGTCACTCCACAGCATTGCTGGATTGGTCGATCCCCACCATGGCATCGTCAGCCAGCCCCCCTTTCGAGCGCCTCACCATAGCATCAGCGAAGCCGGGTTGGTGGGAGGAGGGCGCGTGCCCCAACCGGGAGAGATCAGCCTGGCCCACCACGGCGTCCTATTTCTGGACGAGCTCCCGGAGTTCCGACGTCCCGCTCTCGAGGCCCTGCGCCAACCTCTCGAGGAAGCCAGGGTCCACATCACGCGCGCGCGATATCGGGTTAGCTTTCCTGCGCGCCCTCTTGTCGTCGCTGCAATGAATCCGTGCCCGTGCGGGCAGCGAGGAAATCCTAGAAAATCCTGTCTGTGCAGCGAAGCCCTCCGACGCAAATATCTCAACAAGCTCTCCGGCCCCCTGCTGGAACGAATCGATCTCCATCTTGCCGTGCCACCGGTCGACTTCAAAAACTGGAACCAAGCACCGGCAAGCGATGAAAACCCCGACGCATTAAAGCCCCTCGTTGAACGAGCGCAAGCGAAGCAAACCAGTCGCTTCGCCAATGGGCAGACATATCACGTCGACAATGCCCTTCTCTCGCTTCCCGAATTGGAAAAGGTGACTCGCCTGAACTCCGGCGCACGAAGGTTGCTCACTCAGGCCTGCGAAAAATGGGGACTCTCCGCAAGGTCCTATGTACGGACTGTTCGAGTCGCCCGCACCATCGCCGACTTGGACGACTCCGATGGTATCGCAGAGCACCATCTCGGAGAGGCCCTCCAATACCGCATGCTCGATCCAAGGACTGTATGAGCGCTTCTCGAGCAGACAGGAGAGGCTTCTGAAGCGATCGAGGTCCGCCCTGAGCAAACGGAAATGCACACCAAGCAGATGGCTCAAAGGTTCCGAAAGCATGGGCCCGCAGTATCTTGGAATGCCGACAACGCTTTTTGGGGTCACCTCAAGGGAACGGCAATGTGCCTTTCCCAAGTGATGAGGACGCTTTCGAGGGAATCAAAAACAACCATCAATCAGGGAACAAAATGGCAAAAGACAAGAACGAACAGACCGATCTTCAAGACATCACGACAACGATCAACAAGCGGTTTGGAGAGGGGGCCCTCATGAGACTGAACCAAAACAAAACAGCCAACGTCGACGCTATCTCAAGCGGCTCTGCATTTCTCGACCGGGCTCTCGGCACCAATGGTTACCCGCGTGGGCGCATCATCGAGATTTTTGGTCCGGAATCGAGCGGCAAAACGACTTTGACACTTCATGCAATCGCTCAAGTCCACGCTCAGGGAAAAACAGCCGCATTCGTTGACGCGGAGCACGCGTTCGACACCAGCTATGCTCAAGCTCTCGGTGTTGACCTCAACCGCCTTCTCGTCGCCCAACCTGACTGTGGTGAGCAGGGGCTCGACATTGCCGCAGCTCTCGTAGAATCCGGCAACGTGGATCTTCTCGTCCTCGACTCGGTCGCCGCGTTGGTCCCCAAGGCCGAGATCGATGGCGAAATGGCAGACAATCACGTTGGTCTGCACGCAAGGTTGATGAGCCGCGGAGTACGGAAAATCACAGCCGAGGCAAGCAAAAGGCAAACGACGGTAATCTTCATCAACCAGCTTCGACAAAAAATTGGCGTTACCTTTGGCAATCCGGAAACAACCACGGGAGGGAACGCTCTGCGATTTTTCGCCTCAATTCGTATTGATGTACGTCGCGTCGGCAAGGCCACCTCTGGAGAACAAGTGATCGGCAACCGCACCAGGGCCAAAGTCGTCAAGAACAAGCTAGCCCCTCCTTTTCAAGAAGCCGAGTTCGACATCCGCTGGGGTCAAGGAATCGATCGCGTTGGGGAACTGCTGGAACTGGGACTCGAGACAGGGCTGATCACGAGGGCTGGCGCCCACTACTCCCTCGGAGAAGTATCCCTCGGCCAGGGGCGGGAACGAGCACGCCAATCGATTTTGGATAAGCCGGAACTGGCGGCTCGGCTCGAGCCGGGAGGCTCCACAACAGAAAAAGAGGCCGTCCGCAAAGGTTCCGAGTCGAAGTCTTCCCGTTCTAGTTCGCCTCAACCACCAAAGAAGGCAGCGTAGAGATTGCGAGAAAGTAGGATCTTTTCGGCGCCCTCCCCTTGCTGGGCGCCCAAAAGATCTCTGCGACGCTCTCGCTCGTTCGTCTCACCGAGGAGGGGGAACGCCTTGATCGACGCCCATCTCCGCCCTACTGCAGGCTCTCGCCCTGATTCCCATCCTTCACAACGTTCATGTCGATTCACTCGGACCCTTTCATGTCCCAAAGCAAGGATCGGGAAACTTTTTTGCGAAGGTTGATATATCTAAGAAGCTCTAAGCTGGCATGGTAGTTCGCAGCGCCATCATCAGTTCACCATTTTTTGTCGTCTCGACTTCCGGATGTCCATGCTTCAGGAAGCCATAGAAGTGGGAATAGAGAGAGTGACGAATCGTTTTTTTGTCAGTGCTGTCCTTTTTTTCGGTTTTTTACCCGCGTGCAACAACTGCGAAGCACTGGAGGAAGAAATTTGTGAGGATTTGGGGGCAGCGGACTGCAAGTTGTGGAAGCAAGCAGGAGGGCCAGACAGCCTCGCCCAAGGGCGTCGAGCGTGGCGCGCTTGCTTCAATGCCCGCTTCAGCCCGGGACAATACGATCCCTACTTGACCGGAGCCAAAGCGGTGGTGGAAGCGGCGAAGAAGAGCGGTGCGGGAAAAGCGCGCTAGGTCCGTCCGCTAGGTCCGTCCGCTAGGTCCGTCCGCTAGGTCCGTCCGCTAGGTCCGTCCGC
>CAYTRQ010000200.1:9304-10411 GCA_964440025.1 uncultured Polyangiaceae bacterium
TAGGTCCAGTCGTAAGGACACAATACAGGCTAAATAGCGAAGTCGACCGCCCTCGAACCGCTTGACTCGCATCCGTCAGGATGCGAGTCAAAAGCAACATCGCTTCAGCGGGCAGAGATTGAGCCATTGAAGGTCTTTTTCGCTCCCTCACCTTGTGTGCGGGCGCGAAAAAAAGACCGAGCGAGAATCACGTTCGCTCACGGATCGCGGGCGGACGACGAAGCGCCATTTTTCGCCGCGAAACAGGGTAGAGAAGAAGGCTGAGCACCCGAAAAACAGAGCGACAGTGACTCGCATCCTTCAAGGATGGGATCTAAACTGAAGCCGTGTTGCATGCTCGCTCCACCCTCGTTGCCCTCCGCATCACCGCCTCGTGGCTGCTGGTGGTGTCGGTCTTCGTCGCTCCAGTAGGCCTCGCGGGCAACACGGTGTTCGCCAGCCCGTCCCAACCCTGCAACAAGATATGCCCTTGCGTTGGTGAAGAGCATACCGACAAGCAGGAACAGCGCACCACATGCAGCAATCAACCTGAATGCCAACGCTTGCCAACGCCAATGCGCGCCGTCTCAAACACGTGCAACGAAGACGAGGGCGGCTATCGAGCGAGCAGTGAGCGCACTGGGAGTGCACCTTGCTCAAGCGATTGTCCAGACTGCGCTTGCAGCTTGGGAAGCGCCCTGGCGGTGCTCACGATCTCCGAACTCGCGCCCATGGCTTCGTTGCGTCCTTCTGAGGAGCGCAACCATGCGGCTGCAAACGCTCCTGCAAGCGGTGCCCGCGCCGACGTTTTTCGGCCCCCTCGCTCCTGAGCCCAACCATTCGCACCGGTTGGGGCTGGCAATGCGCTTCCCGTAACGACGGGGGCGCGGCTCGCCCGTTCTAGAGCGGCGACCGGTTTGACCGGTCGCCTGTACCCAAGGGAAACGAGAGGGTCGATTTCGTGCAGCAAGCGGAAGCAGAGCGGGCGAAAAACGCCCCCTCGCAAGAGGGCCGGGGCGTTTCTCAGGAGCTCTTTGTGGCAAACTGATCGACGCACTAGTTCGCATTCGAAAATGCGAACTAGTGCTGCGACCACATAAAAGTGGTCGGTAGGGAGACCACTTTTCT
>CAYTRQ010000201.1:0-4120 GCA_964440025.1 uncultured Polyangiaceae bacterium
GTGCTCCGATGAGTACGCGCCAATCGATCAAGTCCCCTGTGGCCGGGTACTAGTGTAGGTGCTGCATTTCGAACCAGTCGAATTCGGCGACGGTTTCTGAGCCGTCCGGGGAGTACGCGTAGAGGCCCACATAGGCCCCCGTGAATGAGCCCGTTTCTTCATAGGCGAAAGCGGTCGTCGGGGCTTTCCCTAGTGGGATCGACTGCTGATTCTTTCTGACGAAGAACTTGTAGTGATCCGGAAATCCCTCGATGACCAGGTCCACCGTGCCCTCCACGGGCACACGGTGAGACTGGGTCGTCTTGCCGGCGCGACGGATGCGGAGCAGCACGCTTCGTTCGATACGCCCGTCAATCGGGCGGTCCTCGACGACAAGATCGTAGTGATTGTCCTCGTTGCCGCGCACGACGAGCCCCGCTTGTCCGGCCTTGTGCTTCAGAAGCGAGACGCGGGTCTCGATGCGGACTCGATGGGCGGTCTGCGGCTGAAGGACCACGGTCGGTGAGCCGAGCTCGTCGAGAGATATCTGCGATCCCCGCAGCCGCAGGTGACCGTCTCGGATGGAATACCTGGAGAAGTTCGGGTTGCGGACGTAGCTCCAGGCGACGCCGAGCTCACTTCCCTTGAACTCCTCACGGGAGGAGATGGGGGCATAAGGATGAGGCGGAGGAAGTTCTTCTCGACTCATCTCGAGTTCGAGGGGGCGGCCATCGTGGATGACGGGCCATCCGTTTTCCCATTCGACCGGAGCCAAAAACGTCTCTCGACCGATATGGTGTCGTCGTTTGGTGGAGGGCCGGATTCCGAGCAGAACCATCCACCAGTTGCCCTCGGTCGTTTGCACTAAATCTCCGTGGCCCGTGGCCTGGATGGGGTGATTGGGTAGAGAGCGATGAGTGAGAATTGGGTTCTTGGGGTTTGGTTCGAAGGGGCCCCACGGCGAGTCGGAGCGAGCTACCGTGATCATATGCTCATAGCTCGTTCCCCCTTCGGAGATCATCAAATAGTAGTTACCTTCGACTTTGTAGAGGTGAGGCCCTTCCGGCCAAATGCCCCCGGTCCCCTCCCAGATCTTTCTGGGTGTCTCGGCGAGCGCGCCAGTTTCGATGTCGATTTCTGCTTGGTAGATGGCCCCGTGCCGTTTGTCGCCGTGGCGGGTATAGTAGACTTTGCCGTCGTCATCGAAGAAAAGCGAAGGGTCCATGGTAAAGGTGGACTCCTTGACCCAAATCGGGTCCGACCACGGACCAGCAGGATCGCTTGCGGTCACATAGAAGCTGCCTCCCCCCTCCATGTTCGTCGTGACCATGTAGAAGGTGCCGTCGTGGTAACGAAGCGTTGGGGCGTAGACCCCTTGTGAGCTAGGAACTCCTTCGAGATTCAGCTGGCTCTTTCTCGTCAGCACGTGCCCCAATTGCTTCCAGTGCACCAAGTCGCGGCTCTCGAAGAGAGGTACGCCGGGAAAATATTCGAAGGAACTGACAACCAAGTAATATCTGTCTCCCGCTCGCACAATGCTCGGATCCGGATGAGTGCCGGGCAGTATGGGATTTCGAAAGGTGTCTGGAGCAGAGGAATTTTGCTGGGGCTCGTTGTTGCCGTTGGTGGGCTTTTCCATTCGATTCGCTGGTGAAGCCGGATTCGTAGAGGCCATCGGTTGGGAGCAGGCGCCGAGCTGGATTGTTGAAATGACCGACAGACGAGCCATCCAGCGAGATCGCCTCTCTGGGAAAGCTCTCTTTTGCTTCTCGCGAGGGCGCGCCCCCATCGGCAACAAAGCGTTTCGCGACACGAGCGAGGCGAACAAGGGGAGTCGCCTGCTCTCGTCCCGAACGAACGGGGGCCGAAGCGCTCGCTGGAGCCAGAACATAGCTCGACCAAACAGCATGAGCACAAGAATGCCGGCGGTGTCTGGGGCTCGCAAGTTCGGGAGCTCCTTCGGCCGATCCAAGGCACCCCACGCTCTGAGTGGTGGGTCGATGTTGGCGCTCCGCGTCCTGTCGATCGCTCTCTTATGGCTCCCACTCGGGTGGCTGGCGAGTCAAAAGGCCGCGTCGACCCGTGACCGTATCCGCGTTGGAGCTCTCTATCTGGTCACGAGCGCGGGCTTCGTGGCTGCTACGTGGAGCGGCTCGTCAATTCGAGCCGCCGGATCTGCCGGATCGACCGAACTTGCGTTCGGTCTAGGTATCGACCGCCAGCGCGTTACTGTGATGGCTCGAGGAAGAACACGCTGTGAGTATCGACAACGCCCAGGCCTTGTACGGTCCCACCACCGGGTAGATAAATGCGTCCGTCCAGGCTTGCACCGCCGAGTCCATGACGTGGCTCTTCCATGGGCGGCAGTGCTCGCCATGTGTTGGTTGCTGGATCGTAGACCTCGATCTCCGAGAACATCGCCGTGGGGTCATTGGGGTTGCCCTCTCCACCAAAAATATAGATCTCCCCGTCGATGACTCCGCCGGCAACACCGCCCCGCGGCGTGGGAATGGGTGCGAGCTCCTCGTAGCTTTCGGTTGCTGGATCAAATACCCAAGATTCGGGCTCGATGTCGCTGATGCCTCCGTTGCGGCCGGCCAAGATGTAGATCTTTGCGTCGATGGTTGCTGCGAAGCAATGGTCCCGGGGACGCGGCAGATCCGGCAGCGCAGACCAAGAGTCTTCTATCGTGTCGTAGACAGAGGAGGTCGCTAGGGAGGGATCGTCGGAGCCGCCGAAGACATAGATGGAGGTTCCCAGCGCAGCAACGCAGGAGGCCCCCCGCCCTGTCCCCTCGGGCATGTCGGCGCGTTGCGTCCAGGAGTCGGCCACCGGATCATAGGCGAACGTGCGCGGATCACCGACGCGCAGCGGGCTGTCACCACCGAGGTGAAAACCCGCCACGAAGAGTAACTCTCCCACTCCCACTAGATTGGGATGGTGGCACCCCTCGGGAAAGGCTTGAGCAGATCGCCAAGTTCCAGAATCCGGATCGAACACCTCCATGCTTGCTGTGTTGTCCGGAGTAAATCCTCCCAAAACGTAGACCTCACCGAGAAAGGCAGTAACCGCGTGCTCCTGCCGTGGGGTGAGCAGGGCGGGAGCACTTTGTTCGACGGGTACTCGAGCAGCCTGACCTCCACCGCCGCTGCCTCCACTGCCAGCGGCACCCACACCGGAGTTGCCGCCAACGCTGGCACCGCCAACTCCGTCGCTCGCGCCTGAACTAGCCCCTCCGCCGCTGGAGGTGGCCCCGGCGGCTGTGCCTCCCATGGACGTACCGTCGGAGCCGCCGTTGGCAGATGCCCCGCCCGTTGAACCTCCGGTGCCTCCTCCAGCGGGAGTTCCCTCCTGAAAGTCTCCTGTGTCTGAGTCGGCGCCAAGACCAGCACCGGCCCCCCCTCCAGCGCCATGATCCGCTTCCGAGGAGCTGCAAGCAAAACCAGACAGCCAGATGGCTCCGAACGCGAGGCGTTTCATGCACGAGATGCTTCCACTTTGCCATGGATGATTCAAGCTTGAGCTGCCCTCCTGGCATCTTCAACTAACAGGGTAACTTCGTAGTCTCAGCAAATCGTGCACGAAACTACGGATTTCTGAGCCAATCATGAGCACTGGGGGAACGTACGGGTCCCGAATCACAGACGCGAAGCCTGGGAAACCAGACTTAAGAACTCGTGCTTGTAACCGTGGGCATCCCGTCCCATTGGACTGCGGGCGATACGTCTTACCATCTGGTTGGACGAGCGCCCCTTGTCGTGCTAATCTCGGAGCAGCATTCCGAAACTCGCCACCGCTGCCGAGAATCGGAAGGCATCGCTCGTTTGGCGAGGAGCAAGCACATCCGCGAAAACGGGAACTTCGAGTAAACGACTGGTTTTTCCCTGAGGCGCCTTGTAGCGCAACTTGACCGTCGCCAACTCACCAGGTCCATCCTCTTGCGACCTCCTCATCTCGAGCGAACGAGGGCGCTGGTAGCGCAAGTCGTCGACGTTGAGCTCGCGCGACGCCTGCTCAGGTGAAAGGATTTCGTACAAGGCGGTCACGGTGTGCCCAGCGCCTATTTCGCCTGCATCCTTCGTGTCGTCGTTGAAGTCTTCGGCACGGAGAGCTCGGTTGTCGTAGCCGATGAGCCGGTAGG
>CAYTRQ010000201.1:4130-5783 GCA_964440025.1 uncultured Polyangiaceae bacterium
CGACCTGGATCTTCACGTCCTTGGCGATCGTCATCATGTTCGCTCCCCCCTCCTCGACGAGCACCTTGCGCGCCTCGGCAAACGTGTCGATGTAAGCGTAGTTGTCGTGACGCCATTTGCTCCTTGGCAAGGCGGATCTGCGAACTCGACGGCGACGATTTTTCGGGCGACGCGCGAGCATGCGCCCGCGCCAAGAAAAGCTGCAAGAGGGCCAAGCGACGCTATCGCCAGAAGTGTAAATGACCCCTCGAGCGCCTTCGGCGCCTTTTTGCGGCTCGCCCCCCGCTTTGGACCTCGGTCAGACCCAGGCTCTGTTCTATCGCGGCGTCACGCGACAGTTTCTCAAGCGGTCGTGGATTGACTGACCGACCTCCCCCGCTGGTGGAGGCGTGTTCTGCTGGAGATGAAGAGACCGCACCGTCAATCGGCTTCGTCCTCCACCATCGCCATGCCCTCGATGGGCTCGGTGAGCTCGTTCGACTGCCAGTGCGAGTCGATGATTGGTTCAGGCACAATCGACTCATCCGGCGTGTTTGACTCTTTGCCCAGATTTCGTTCTTCCACCTGAATCTCGTCCATCTCCCCTCGATCCGCATCGACGCCGTCTTCGCGGGCGGGCCACAGTTTCTGTTCGAGCTCTGCGCCATCGAGGATCCTCCCGGAACCTTTCGTTTCGATCGTGGCCATGGAGGTCGGCTGGAGTTGGGGATTCGACTCCGAAGAAGCGCTTGCCGTCTTGGGGGTTGGAGGAGTTCTCGGGTCCTCGGCGTCTTCCTCGGGTGATTCTTTCTCCTCCGTTGACACCGTTGCGTCAGTCAGTCCCGAAGACAGGTCCGCTTGGGACGGTGGGGCAGCAAAGGGGGGCCTGCGCCGGGCCTCACTCAGGAAAGTCCCCGGCCCCAGACGCGAGACGGAAAGCACCGCCACTAGAACGACAACCGCGCTGACAGCCGCGGGAGCAACAAAAGTGAGTCGTCTTCTGAGCTGAAAGTTGGGTTCGTTTTGCATCCCGGGCTCCTCGGAGAAAAGCGCAACGGAGAGAAGCAGCCGGGACAGTCCAGCGGCTGCTTCCTTCGTATTTCTCAGCGCAGCACGGCCGCGTCGTGATTGCACCAGTTGGCATCGCGCTGCCAGTTGGTGCCATTGAACTGACCCGAGCCATAGGCAAGGTCCACCCACTTGTAGCCGGTTCGCACGTCGTGACAGAGGATGTCGTCTTTGCCATCACCGTCTACATCACCGACGGAGAGCCGCGCTTCTTCGTGGTTGCACCAGTTGGCATCGCGATGCCAGTCCGTGCCGCCAAACTGACCTGAGCTGTTGGCAAGGTCCACCCACTTGTAGCCGGTCACCGTGTCGTGGCAGAGCAAGTCGTCGCGACCATCACCGTCGTAATCACCTACGAAGAGCTGAGCTCCGTCGTGTCCGCACCAATTGCTCGTGGTGCTCCAGTTGGTTCCGTTGAACTGACCTGAACCGTAGGCAAGGTCTACCCACTTGCGACCGTTGCCAACGTCGTGACACATGATGTCGTCCTTACCGTCACCGTTGAAGTCTCCGACGAGAAGCCTGCCGTTTTCGTGCCCGCACCAGTTGGCATCGCGCTGCCAGTTGGTTCCGTTGAACTGACCTGAACCGTAGGCAAGGTCTACC
>CAYTRQ010000201.1:5883-10402 GCA_964440025.1 uncultured Polyangiaceae bacterium
CACTTGTAGCCCGACGCTACGTCGTGGCACAAAAGGTCGGTTTGCCCGTCACCATCGAAGTCGCCCACGAGTAACTGTGCCGTGTCGTGATTGCACCAATTGGCATCACGCTGCCAGTCCGTGCCGCCAAACTGACCTGAGCTGTTAGCAAGGTCCACCCACTTGTAGCCCGACGCTACGTCGTGGCACAAAAGGTCGGTTTGCCCGTCACCATTGAAGTCGCCCTTGTAGAGCTTCCCGGTGTCGTGTCCGCACCAATTGCTCGAAGTGCTCCAGTTGGTTCCGTTGAACTGCCCCGAGCCATAGGCAAAGTCGATCCACTTCCTGCCATCCACGGTATCATGACACATGATGTCGTCCTTGCCGTCGCCGTTGAAGTCCCCCAGCCGTGAGACGTCGCCGTCTCGCTCGCCGTACATGAAATCCACTCCACGGCGATCGTAGCCGCTGAGATCGTCCGGATCGGTACAGTATCCCATGATGGAGTTGATATCAAAGTCGCTCCCGTACTCCCTGTCTCCCGGACTCCCTCCCGTGCTGGTGCACCAACTGGGCTTATTCCGGTGATGCTCGTGAGCGATGCTGATGGCATGCCCGAACTCGTGCAAGGCGACGCCCGTGATGCAATCCCTTTCGCTCAGAGCAGGACTGGGGTCGTTGCAGATGGCGTAGCTGTTGCTCGCTACGTCAAAGTCCAGGGTCATGTATACGATGTTGTTTTGCTGCCCAAGATAGTCCGTGTGCGGGGTCGTATTGGCGATGTCGATGCGAATGCCAGTCTCGCCCGACGAGCAGGTTCCCCAGCCAACGAAGTTGACGTTGCCCGCGTCTTCCCACGAGCGCTGCCCTTTCATCACATCCTTGACCCAAGCCTTCTCGGTGGCCCAGCCTGGGGTGTCCCAGCACACGTTGATGTTCTTGAAATCCCACTTGGCGCTGTGAAGCCAGTTGAGATCCTGCTCCCTCGTTCGAAGATCGTATTCTCCCTCGTCGATCCCCACACACCCGATCAGGGTGCCCAGAGACGTCAGCGCAGCGCACCCTAAAGGCGCTCGTTTTGCCAATTGTCGTGTCATGTTTCTCAACCATCCAATCATTTGGCTGTCAGTTGATGTAGAGCGACGCGCAACCTCGGGACGCACGTCTGCCCTAGACGACCAGGACGACAGCCGCCCCCCCAACGTCGAGGCACAGTAACCACTCTTTCGCCCGCGCTACCATGGCTGTGAACGCATGGAGCGAATAACAACTGGGTCATATGCTTGGGCCGGCCCGCCGGTTTGTGTTGCTTAGCGCTGGTCGGGACGGCGTCATGAATCCGTTGCTTCCAGCAACATCAAGACAAACGGCTACGGGCCGTCACATTGCTTTTCCGAGAACATCTAACAGGGCGCATCGAGTTCTCCGATTTGCGTTCTCAGCCATTGGTGAGCCACATCGTCTTGACGACTAGGGTGCCACAGAAGATAGATCCGTTGGCTCCGTAGGACTTCTGGAGCTTTGACAGCGCAAAGCCCCAACTTCATCGCGACCCCTGCGTATCTGCTCGAAACCGTCGCGACAAGCTGAGAATGCAGAAGCACTTCCGCCATTGCAAGAAAGCTGCTCGCACGCAGGACGACTTCACGCTCCCTTCCTTCGGTGCGAAGCACTTCGTCCGCGAGGCAGCCCCCACACCCCAGCTTTTCGTCTTCGAGCACCGCATGCTTGAGGCCGCAATACGTCTCGATACTCATCCGTTCGAAAGCGGCTGAATGACAAGATCCCAAGACGCAGCAAAAGGTCTCTTCGGAGACGAGCCGCGAATGAAGGCTTTCGTGCGCCCGGGTCGTGGGCCCAATGAGAAAATCGAGCGCCCCGGAGGAAAGCCGATCCAGATCATCCGTGCGGGGAACTTCCACCGCAAGCTTCAGCAAGGGGGAGCGTTCCTTCAGTCGTGCAAAGAGAGCGGGCAAGAAGATCAGTTGGTGGCACTCGGAGGCGGCGATCTGGTAGGTCTTCGATACGAGGGCCGGATCGAAAGTCGAACTGTCCGAAAAGATCGCGTCCAGCTGGGAAAGAGCCATCCGAACCGGTTGACGGAGTGATTCCGCCCTTTCGGTCAGTCTCATTCCTGGCCCCGATCGGACAAGGAGCGGATCACCCAGATGATGCCGCAAGCGAGCGAGAACGCGAGAAAGAGCGGGCTGACTGCTGCCGAGGGATTCCGCGGCTCGGCTCACCCCTCGATGTTCCAGCAGCGCATAGAGCGGAAGAAGCAGGTTCAGATCTAAACCCTTCAGATTCCCCTTTGTGACCGCGCCCGACTCCAGCATAGAAACAGGAGCAAGATATCAGTCGCTCTGAGGAAGGCGCAACTGCCATTTCCGTGATTCGGCGCATCCCGCGATCTTTGGCCATCCGTTCAGTGGCCAAGGAACTAAGGAACGACAAATCCGTCGAAGTTCGGTCATACCTAAAGAATATTGGCGGTGATGGGGTGAAGCACTCGACCTGGTCGAGGTGGCGCGCCGCTGTCGGGAGGCGGGGATCGAAATGGTAAAACCGGGTGCCCGCTTGGGCGACATCGCCGCCGCGGTCCTAGGGGTAGCGCAGGAAGCGGGTTGCTCAGTGGTGCGCGAGCTGGGTGGACACGGGATCGGACGATCGATGCACCAAGAACCTCATGTATCCTACGTGGGTCGGTTGAAGACTCCCTACCGTGCTGCAGGAACCTGCAGTACGACCGGTTCCGGCGGCGGCGGAGCATCGTGGCGCACGTACTGCCACACGCCTAGTAGTGAAAATGCCCATATGCTGTTGGAAGAAGCGCGAATCCCGTCCAGCGAAACGCTCATCGACGGCTCCGACACAACGGGGACCCTAGCAAACTCTTGTCCATCGAAGTGCACCGGCTCGCCCTGAATGAGAAACCAAACGTCCTTATCGGAAACGACGTGCAAATCCGCGAGCCTGCTGGCACTCGGGATGGGCGTCACTTCCTCGAAGCCGTCACCGGCTTCGCAGTATAGAGCATCGCCTGCAACACAGGCGCGCCCTTTGGGGCTGATGGCCACGATCTGGGAAACAGGAACAACACGCTGGTGCCAAGTCTTCCCATCCCAGGTTTTCAGGAAGCTGCGCTGTTCGCCAGTTGCTACGTCGAGACGCTCGACGAGTACCGTCAGGCCGCCGTCTCTCCTCGGTACCACGGACCGAATCGACTCATCGGCGGCGCAGGCAAAGAGCTCCTGCCAACCACCTTGTCCTTTTTCGTGAACGAAGCAGCCGCCAGTCATACCATAGCCGGAAAAGCGCACGCTCACCTGGTGACCATTGGTCAGACCGATCAAGCGATTCGGCCCTCCCTCGACGTCAGGAAGCAAGGGCCACGAGATCGCTCGGGGCTGCCAGCCGCTCCCGTCGTAGAAGGCGCCGTCCGCTGGCCAGACTGCACTCGGATCCATGCCACAGGTCACCGGTCCGACAGCGAGGACCGCGTTCTTCGACCAGCCCACCAGAGACAGATAGCGCGGGTAGGCTCTGCATTCAGAACGCGACACCGGATGCAACTTGGCAACGCTCTTGGCCGACATGTCTTGAACACCGGTCGACGTCAGGAGCACGCGAATCCCGCAGCCGCCAACTGCCCACGCCTGGCCATCCGGGACAACCAGAAGGTCATTGAGCACCGGCGGACACGGGTCTGCGTGATCGCTCGGCGGTTCGATGCGCAACCGTTCACGGAAGACCCCCGGACCAGAGTCCACAGGCAACTCATGAATTGTAGTTGGTGGGCTCTCTCCCTTCGCCGCGGCTGATTGCACTGAAGTGCCAGCAGGCGCTGTCAGGTCAGAGCCTTCCACTCGCCTTACTCCCGCCTCCTTGGTTTCAACTGCTCGTGTTGCGGTGGCTGGGCTCGCTCCGACCTGCGTACAAGCCCCGAAGCCCAGAAAGCAGATAAGATGCGCGAATCGCTTCAGTCTGCGAACCCGACCCGCCCACAGCCGTTCGTCTCCGCCCGGGTACGAGAGGCCAGCAGCGGCTTCACGCCATCGGGCACTACGGCTCCAGCTGAAGGTGATAGGTGTTTCCATCTGGTTCAAGAGAAGCTCCGGTACCGTTCTTCACAGTGTCGAAGAGGAGGTTGGGATTGATCGGGAGGCTCACCGTGACGCTAGAGAGACGGTTCGACACCTCGACTCGCCCCATGTCGATGTCAAGCGCAGCCCTGAACCACGGTGGGATCGCTTCGCTCTCTGCCACGTCCCAAAGGCTCGGGGCTCAGGTAGCGCCCTAGTTCAGGTAGGGTCAGCCCCCATCCGCCAGCCTGCTCGGCGCACAGGTGGTGTCCGACATTGAGCTCGAGCGGCGGCGCTTGCGCCTGCGCGGGCTGCGCTTCCCCCTCACTCCGTGCTCGCCCGCCGGCTTCCCAGGGGGTCATACCGGCGTCGCCGCCCAGTTTTACTCTCTGCCGGCCGGGCTCCGCGCGGCTGACCATTGGTCTCATTTTGTCAGGTTGTTTTGAATCATGATCACC
>CAYTRQ010000202.1:0-10402 GCA_964440025.1 uncultured Polyangiaceae bacterium
CTCATGAAGTGAGGCTTCAAAGGGCTTTCGACAGTCACACGTCTGTCCTAGGCCGTCTTTCCAGCTTTCGCGCGTTCCACGTCTGTAAAGCGCGCTGTCAGCAACCGAGCAACGGAGAGGGATCGGGCGAGCTTGTGACCGAGCCGACCTCAAAGTAACTCGCCTGGTTACAAAACCGCTTGGGGTCGCCTTCGTTCAGCGCTGGGGCGCAGCCCCTCCCGGGGGCGAACTCCCCCTGCCGCGAAACGCCTGGGGATCCACCTCGTGTTTCCGCAATAGGCGGTAGAAGCTTTCACGCTCAACTCCCGCATGTTGCGCGGCTTCGGCGACTCGCCCATCGAAGCGACGCATCACCGCACGCAAATAGCGCCGCCCCGCCTCCATCCGTCCCCGCTCCAGCGCTTCGGCCCACGTACAGCAAGCCCAGGCGCGATCGCCCTCTGCGTCGAGAGAGCGCAGCAGCTCGGGCGGCAAATCGGCCACGCCGATTTCCGAGTCGGTTGCCACCAGACAGGCTCGCTCGATGGCAGAGCGAAGTTGCCGCACGTTGCCCGGCCATTCAAAGCCACAGAGCGCATCGAGTGCCGCCGTGGAAAACCCCGACAAGGGCTTGTTTCGAGCTCGTTCCGCATGTCCTCCCAAGAAATAGTGGGCAAGAAGCTCGATGTCCTCTCGCCTTTCACGCAACGGCGGAATGCGCATCAGCGCTACATTCAGCCTGTACCAAAGATCTTCCCGAAAGGTCTCTGCTTGCACCATCGCCTCGAGATCACGATGCGTTGCTGCCACCACTCGAACGTCGACGGGACGTTCCTTCGACTCGCCAATGCGCCGAATGGTTTTCTCCTCGAGCACCCGCGTGAGCTTGGCTTGAAGCGATGGTCTCATATCACCGATCTCATCAAGAAAAAGCGTGCCTCCTCCCGCCTCCTCGAATAGCCCTTTTCGATCACCAGTCGCCCCCGTGAAGGCTCCTCGTGCATGCCCAAACAGCTCACTTTCTAGCAACTCAGACGGGATCGCAGCACAATTCAGTGCCACAAAGCGCTGCTTCGCCCGTGGACTGAGTTCATGAATGGCGCGGGCAATACGCTCCTTGCCGGTCCCCGTTTCACCAAGGACCAAAGCTGTCACGTCACTGTCGGCCAAGCGCGACACGAGGCCCGCAAGTTCTCGCATCACCTGAGAGCGTGCGATGACTCCGGGAAGAATTTCCGTGTCAGACTCCGCACCGGCGACGGCGGCTCGAGCACGCCCGAGCGCGCGCAGCAGGACGGCACGGGCATCTTCGGGCTCGAATGGTTTCTGGAGGTAGTCGTAGGCTCCCCATTTGAGGGCTTCGACAGCCGTCCCAACGGTTGCAAAAGCGGTCATGAGCACGAACTCACTGCGAGGCCGCAGTTGCTTGCTGGCACGCAAAACCTCGAGTCCATCCATGTCCGGCATCCGCAGATCGCAGAGCACCACGTCGATGGGCTCCGCCTTCAAAATTCGGAGAGCGTCAGCCCCGTTCTCCGCAGTCCGCACAGCAGCATCGGCCTTCATCACCTTGGCCATGAGGCGGACCATGTTTCGCTTGTCATCGACGACAAGCAGGAGAGGCCTTTCCGAGCTCATTTCCGATCGTTTCCGTTTGAATACATCTCATCACCCTGAAAGCCCTCGCTGCCCCCCAACTGAGAGCGGGTCAAGCGAGCTCCGGAATCCCCAGGACCGCTTCCTTCCTTTCCCGCTATCCCCAAAACGGATTGGCCAAGCGGGATCCGAAACGTAAATCGAGCTCCTCCCCCGCCTGCGTTGTCCGCCTCAATGCTGCCTCCATGGGCTTGCACGATACCTTGGCAGACCGACAGCCCGAGTCCTGTGCCTCCTCGCCGTCGAGAAAAAAAGGGCTCGAAAATCCGCTCACGGTCCTCCGCTGGAATTCCCGCGCCGGTATCCTCCACGGTCACTCGATAAAAGCCATCCTCGAGTCTTCCTTCCACTACTATGGGAGCATCGGGCGAAGATGCCTGGCGGGCATTGCGGAGCAGATTGAGCAGCACCTGACGGAGCTTGGCTCCATCAGCCCGAATTTGTGCTGGCTCGAAATCCACATGAACGCGCGGAGTCCCCTCCTCGGACAGCTCCGCAAAACGTCGAACGGTCTCCGCCACAAAATCCTCCATCGAGAGCTCATCCAAATCCAAACCGCCACTGCGGGCATATGAGAGCAGATCGCCCGCAATCCTCTGGCAATGCTCCGCTTCCTCGTCGAGGATGGCCAGTTCTTCGCGCAATGTCTGGACATCTTCCCCTGGCGTCATCGTTTTGAGATACCCTCGCATGATGCCAATTGGGTTATTGAGCTCGTGAGCGATGCCAGCCGCAAGCTGACCAATAGCAGCCATACGTTCATTGTGAAGCAGGCGCTGCTCGCGCTGAGCCAGCTCGTCGGCCATGCGGTTCATCGCCTCTCCCAAAGCGCCGAGTTCCCCGGGCCCCACGGCTGGCACTCGCACCTGGAAATCACCGCGGCCAAACTGCTGCGCCGCACGGGTCAGCACCACCAAGGGATGGAGGACGGCACGACGCAAACGCAAGGTAAAGATGACCGAAAGCATCAGGATCAACGCAATGCAAATCCCCCCAATGAGAAACCCCATGCGGATCGAATCCGTCGCCAAGACGTGAGCATGAGCCATCCGTGACGTCGTCGCGCGCGCGAGCGCATCCGCCTGGCGAGCCGCCCGTTGTCCGATATTCTGCAGCTCGGTGTAGGCCCGCTGCGCTGTGCCTCGATCACCGCGCTGCGCAGCAGGCAAAGCCGTACTGGTCAACACGTCATGCAGCTTCTGCGTCTGCTGCCCCAACGCCGGCAAGCGCCACTGCTGGGATTCCGGGATCCGGGGCGCTAGCTTCTGGATCTGCGAGCGTACTTGGTCACGTCGCTTCTGATAGCGATCGAGTGAGTCCGGCTGGGGAACCATCACCGCCTGACCTGCGCGCAAAGACAATTCGCGGACCGCCGTGGCCAGCTCTAATCCTTGGCGGATGGACGTTTCGTCGTCGCGCATCTGTGCGACGTGGCCCGAAACGCTATAGATAATAGCAACCAAAAGAACGCACATCACCGC
The DNA here is from genome assembly GCA_964440025.1 of uncultured Polyangiaceae bacterium. Lineage (GTDB taxonomy): Bacteria > Myxococcota_A > Polyangia > Polyangiales > Polyangiaceae > NIC37A-2. Next base: position 3,117 of record CAYTRQ010000202.1, read on the forward strand.
AGAGACAGCGCCAACAGCACCGAATCCTACAGCCAGCTGACGAGCGATCAGACGCGGAGTCCGATCAGGGACAGACTTCATGCGCATGGCACGTCCATTGCTTCAATTGTCCTGCAAGCGCCATGAGCGGGCAACAGCAACATGGCCCCGTACGCCACGACAAGAGAGCAAGAAAAGCCTGCAGAGGCTTGCACGAGGAAGACAATCATGGACGGAAAGCACAGTCAGGAGCAGCACCCTCTTCTAGCGACCAACGAGAGCGCCACAGAGGATGCAAGGACAAAGGCCAACACATCCCCCTCTGGCGAGCACCACACAGGCACAGAAGCCCAATACACCTGTCCCATGCATCCCGAGGTCCGGCAAGCAGGACCCGGCAGCTGCCCCCAATGCGGCATGGCTCTTGAGCCCACGAATCCCGCACCCACGATCAGCACCGAATACATCTGCCCGATGCATCCCGAAGTCGTGCAGGATCAACCTGGTAACTGTCCTCAATGCGGTATGACTCTCGAACCGCGAGCGGCTCCGGCCGCAGGGCACAAAGACAACCCGGAGCTACGTGACATGAAACGGCGGTTCTTGCTTGCCGTCGCATTCACCGCGCCTCTGCTCATCGTCTCCATGGGAGACATGCTGCCAGGAGCTCCGATCTCCCAATTGCTGTCGCACCGGGCACGCGTCCTCGTCGAGCTCGTCCTGGCGACACCGGTCTGCCTCTGGTCAGCTTGGCCATTTTACGTCCGGTTTGGTCAATCCATCAAGAATCGCAACCTCAATATGTTCACACTCATTGGACTAGGCGTGAGCGTTTCCTACCTCTACAGCCTCGTCGCTGCTCTGATGCCAAGTATCTTTCCGCCTTCTTTCCGGGAGAACGGACAAGTAGCCGTCTACTTCGAGGCGGCCGGCATGATCGTGACACTCATCCTTTTGGGACAGGTCTTCGAGCTCCGAGCGCGAAGCCAAACGGGCCAGGCCATCGAGAAGCTTCTCGGGATGGCCGCCAAGTCCGCGCGACGGATCAACGAGGATGGCAGCGAAGAGGACATTCCCTTGGATGCAGTGCAGGTCGACGACCGGCTACGAGTCCGCCCTGGAGAAAAAGTCCCCGTCGATGGGGTCGTGCTCGAGGGACGAAGCAACGTCGACGAATCCATGGTAACCGGCGAACCCATTCCCGTCGAAAAGCAAGCTGGTGACCATGTGGTTGGAGCGACCGTCAACGGCACGGGAAGTCTGGTCGTACGGGCCGAAAAAGTGGGCTCGGAAACTCTTCTTTCACGCATCGTCGCCATGGTTGCCGAAGCCCAGCGAAGCCGAGCCCCGATTCAAAGACTGGCAGACGTCGTTGCAGGCTATTTCGTTCCGGCAGTCATTATCATCGCCGTCGTCACATTCATCGTCTGGTCGATGGTGGGACCCGAGCCACGCATGGCTCACGCGCTGATCAATGCAGTGGCAGTTCTCATCATAGCTTGCCCCTGTGCCTTGGGCTTGGCGACCCCAATGTCTATCATGGTTGCTACGGGCAAGGGTGCTCGCATGGGCGTTCTCTTTAGAAATGCTGAAGCCATCGAGGTCATGCGAGCAGTAGACACGATCATCGTCGACAAAACGGGCACTCTCACCGAAGGAAAACCTCGGCTCATGAGTGTGGAAACAGCGGGCGAAACGGACGCATCGCAATTGCTGCGCTACGCGGCAACCCTCGAACGTGGCAGCGAGCATCCCCTGGCGACCGCCATCGTCCGAGGAGCGGAAGAGCGCAACGTCGAACTCGCTCAAGTCATGGATTTCGAATCCGTCACGGGACAGGGAGTGAAAGGAACGGTTGACGGTCTGCCAGTCGCCCTGGGCAATCGAGCGCTCATGGATGCTCTCGGAATTGAGTCCGAGCGGTTCGTCCGGCGCGCCGAGGAACTGCGGGCCGATGGACAAACAGTCATGTTCGTCGCAGTTGACGGGCAGCTCACCGGGCTCCTTGGAGTCGCCGATCCCATCAAGGAAAGCACGCCGGAAGCCATTCGGACCCTGCATGAGGAAGGAATCCAGATCGTTATGCTCACCGGAGACAGCGAGACCACGGCGCGGGCAGTGGCCCAAAAGCTCGCCATCGACAACGTGATGGCCGAAGTGCGCCCTGATCAGAAGACCGCCAAGGTCAAGGAGCTCCAACAGCACGGAAGGACCGTGGCCATGGCCGGCGATGGCATCAATGACGCTCCAGCACTCGCGCAAGCTCAGGTCGGCATCGCTATGGGCACCGGCGCTGATGTTGCGATGGAGAGCGCTAGCGTCACCCTCGTCAAAGGGGACTTGCGAGCCATTGCTCGGGCGCGAAAGCTTTCTCGCCGCACGATGGCCAATATCCGACAGAATCTTTTCTTTGCTTTTGGCTACAACGCCGCAGGCGTACCGATTGCCGCAGGAGTCCTTTATCCTGCTTTTGGTCTCCTTCTCAGCCCCATGATTGCCGCAGCCGCCATGAGTGCAAGCTCCATCTCCGTCATCGGCAATGCGCTGCGACTGCGGTAGTTTGAATCCTTTGCCGACTCACTGAGGAGGTTTGGTGAACCAGAACAACGACGACGATCAAGAGCCGAAGCTCGCCTACTACAACGAAGAATTTCTCGAGAGCGACGAAGGACGGCCACTTCGTATTTTGGCTGAATATCTGGATCCTCTCCACCGATTCCACAAAGCAAAGATCAGCGACACCATCGTTTTCTTCGGCTCGGCGCGTCTCACGCCCGATGGGCCTCTCGGCCGGTACTATGAGGAGGCTCGAGAGCTTGCACGATCGCTCACTGAATGGTCACGTTCTCTAGCGAGTCACGACGACCGCTTCGTCGTTTGCTCTGGCGGTGGAGGCGGCATCATGGAAGCCGCCAACCGGGGAGCGACCGAGGCGGGCGGCCGAACGGTTGGGCTCAACATCGGTCTTCCCTTCGAACAACGGCCGAATCCCTATATTACCCCGGAGCTCGCCTTCGAGTTTCACTATTTCTTCATGCGCAAACTTTGGTTCGCTCACCTAGCGCGCGCCATGGTCGCGTTTCCGGGAGGATTGGGCACCCTCGACGAATTGTGTGAAATTCTCACCCTCTCACAAACCGAGAAGCTCGCCAAACGCATCCCCGTTCTTTTGTACGGGCAAAGTTACTGGGAAGAAGTCATCAACTTTCAGGCACTCGTCCGTCATAGCATGATCAGCCCCGAAGACCTGGACCTCTTTCAATTCGTCAACAGTCCTGAGGAAGCACTTGCCGCCCTCAAACGCGACTTGGACGAGGAGGTGAAACGCGGCGCCCCGGGCTTTGCCAAATCGGCACGTCCTCCATCGCGGGAGCCTGCCAGTCATCGCAGCAGGACGACTCCCCGAAGCCGTGACTCTTCCCGTTGCGAAGGCGATGGCTTTCCGACGCAAGAGCAGCTTCACCGCAAGAACGATAGCGAGGACTCCTGAAACTTCGCGGTTCCCTCGAAATCCTCGCTCCCGTAACGCTCGAGTCCTCTCCGCGGCTTAGAACGACTTCCCGCTCGACGATGGTATGGCGAGCACGAGCTCATCCAAAGCAACAGGACGAAGTCCTTCTCTTTCACAAAGATCAAGAATCTCTCCAAAAATGCGAACACCGGCTGGCGGTTCTTCGTCATCGGGTTGAGGTCTCTCCCACGCATCGTGAAGCAGGATGATTCCGCCATCGACGAGACCAGCACGAACCCGCTCGAGCGCCTGCCCTGCGGTAGTCTTTCGCAAACCGTCCCGTGCCTTGGCGGACCATCCAACGACCTCCACGCCAGCCTTCTTCACACCTGCAAAGGTTCGTGGGCTGGTTTGCCCCACGGGGGGTCTGAACCAGACAGCGTCCGGAGCTCCGGCATCCTTCACAACCTGCTGACAAAACGCGATATCTTCTACCACCTTCTTGGGGGGCAGCAGCGCGTAGGCTCGATGATGATCTCGACTATGCAGGCCCACGGTATGGCCTTCTCGAACCATCCTTTCGATCAGCTCCGGATGCTTGGCCGCACGCTCTCCAATGACGAAGAAGGTGGCCCCCGCTTCTCGGTCGCGCAGGAGATCGAGCACCCGAGGGGTGATGCGCGGGTCTGGACCATCATCGAACGTCAGCGCAACCTTGCCGTGGGCTTCAGGCACGGAAATCAACACATCGCCGAAGAGCTGCAGTCGCGGCGAGAGAGACCCCCAGGCCACCAGTCCCAGCAGCGAAGCAAGCAGCAAAAGGGCAACCCAGGCGGAGGGCGGGCTGCCCATGAGCGCTCGGGCCGAAAGGACGAAAGAACCAACAAGCACGGCGTAAAAAAGGGCACGCAGAGGAGGCACTCCTCTGACTTACAGTCAAAACACCCTTTCTGCGAAGCCACTTCGCGAACTGGGCGTTCGTGCCTCTGCTGGCAGAAAGGCACGAGCGCCCAGTAAGTGCTCCACTGGCCTGCCCGGGCAACAGCCGGCCATCCGGCAGCCGCGTTGCATCTGGGCCGGACGCACCGTAAGGGGGCTTCAGTGCTCTTCAACACGCTCGAGTACGCACGCTTTTTCGCGATCGTGTTTTTAGCTTCCTGGCTCTTGGTTGATCGCAGGTTCGCGCTGTTTCTGCCGTGGCTGGGCGTGGTCGGTTATGCAGCGGGGCACCCCTCGCTGCACAGCGCTGGCTTGGCCGCGGGGAGCGGAGCTTTCACCTGGGCCCTGTTTCGTCTCTCCCCACGCCCTTCTCAAAATGAAGCGACCCCCGCCGTTCCCTGGCGTCTGGCGCTCGCTTCCTCGCTGCTCTCTCTCGTGGCGCTTTCATTTCTCACATTCAAGCACCACGATATCGATCCAATCAGCTACGGTCTTTCTCGCCTTGGAGTGCCCATCGCACGATTGCACGCGGGAAAATGGCTCCTTTTTGCCATTGGAAGCGTAGCTTCCTTTCTTCTCATTTGCGCACGAAAAGTCCGTCTTCTTTTTCTCCTAGGCGCGAGCTACTTTTTCTATGCCCATTGGGATTACCGGTTTCTCCCGTTGATCTGGGCTTCCTCCACAGCCGACTGGTTACTGGCCCGCGCAATCCACCGAGCCCGAGGCCCCAAGTCCCGCAGGTTGTGGCTCGTGGGAACGATGATCATGAACCTGGGGGTGCTGGGGTTCTTCAAATACGCCAATTTCGGCATGGCTCAGCTCAGTGCGGCAATGACGGCCTTGGGCTTTGAAGCGCCAGATTTCGCACTACATATCGCTCTCCCCGTAGGCATCAGCTTCTTCACCTTCGAGTCGATGAGCTACGTCATCGACGTCTATCGCGGCGAACTCGAGCCCCAAAAAAGCTATGCCGAGTACCTTTCTTTCGTAGCATTTTTCCCCCACTTGGTGGCGGGACCCATCATTCGCCCCAAGGACCTCCTCCCCCAACTTGCCGGTCCCGCTCGGTTCAACCCAGCAGAAGCCAGCGAAGGCATCTTCTTGATCGCCATGGGCCTGGGTAAAAAAATCCTCATTGGGGACTATCTTGCTCTCAACCTGATCGATCGCGTCTTCGATTCACCAGCATTCTACTCCGCGCTCGAGGTCTACGCCGCCGTCCTCGGCTACGCGCTACAGATCTACTGTGACTTCTCTGGCTATACCGATATTGCCATCGGTAGCGCCCTCCTTTTGGGAGTGCGCTTTCCCAAAAATTTCGACTCGCCCTATAAGTCGGCAAGCATCGTGGAGTTCTGGCGCCGCTGGCACATTAGCCTTTCTACTTGGCTGCGCGACTACCTCTATATCCCCTTGGGGGGGAACCGCAGAGGTCGCTTGAGAACCTATATCAACCTCCTCATCACTATGGTTCTTGGGGGACTCTGGCATGGCGCTGCCTGGACCTTCGTGGTCTGGGGGACGATGCACGGACTGGCACTGGCGGCCAACAAGTGGTGGCAAGAGCGCCGAGCAGCGAGTCGGCCACGACTCACTGGCATCCGTCACTTTGTCGCCGTATTTGCGACGTTCCATTTCGTGTGCGCCTGTTGGGTCTTTTTCCGCTCGAGCAGCTTTGATCGCGCCTGGCTCATCTTCGAACGACTCGCAAGCCTGTCGTTTCATCACGAAAACCTACCACCGAGCGTTGTTGCCGTTCTGGCTTTGGGTCTGATCGGACACTACGTCCCAGACAATCTTTTCCAACGAGGCCAGCGCACGTTCGTTCGCCTGCCGGCCGCCGCCCAGGGGACGCTTCTGTTTCTACTTGCCGTGGCTCTCCGGCGCATGGCCTCCGCTGACGCCGTTCCCTTCGTCTACTTCCAGTTTTGATCGTCACCGTCGCGCCGTCCGGGATGCTCGCAGCCAGTGACGAAGCTCCCGGCAGTTTTCACTTTCCTTGTGGCAAGGCTCTTGCATGATTGACAACGACCTTGAAGGCCCTCGCCAACGCTCACCGGGGGATGAGGCGAGCCTCGGCGGAACCTTTTCCCCCGCTTGATGCAGGGGTTCTCTTTGGAACGTATCTCAGGCGCGGCTTCGAGTGACGACTTACGCCCTAGAAAATCCATCTGAGCGGACGAAACACGACAGGAGAGATGCAATGAAACAAGAAGGTCACTCTGGTTGGAACGTTGGGAATCCAAGCTACACGGTCAGCACGCGCATTGCTGGAGCAAGATTTGACGACGTGGTGCAAGACGTGCGGGAGAAGCTCGCCGATGAAGGCTTCGGCGTGCTCACTGAGATCGATCTCGCCGGAACCATGAAAAAGAAGCTCGACATCGAAGTGCCGCGCTACTTGATCCTCGGTGCTTGCAACCCCTCTCTGGCCCACCAGGCGATCACTCAGGAACCAGGCCTCGGAGCTCTGCTGCCCTGCAATGTGATGGTTGCCGAGGAAGCCAAGAGTATTTTTGTCGGCGCGATTGATCCGAAGGCCATGTTCTCGGTCGTGGATCGAGACGATATCGCCCCCATCGCGGAAGAGGTGCGGACACGTCTCCAGCGTGTCCTGGAAGCCATCTCGTAGGAAGCGAACCACGACCTCGACCTTGAAACGGTGGGGGGCTCGCGCCGCTCGTAGGGAACGAGGGATCCCTCGGAAGCCGGGAGCAAATCTCAACGAGAGATTGTCTGCTTTCCTACCGGCTGCAGAGACACTACATTCACGAAAATGACAGGCCGTGCTTCGGAGCCACCAGCAGAAGCAGATCCTGAGCCGGCGAGGCGCGAAGAGCTTCAACCCGACTTGGCGAGAAACGAGTCCGCGAGAAACGAGTCCGCGAGAAACGAGTCCGCGAGAAACGAGTCCGCG
>CAYTRQ010000203.1:0-10196 GCA_964440025.1 uncultured Polyangiaceae bacterium
TGGGTGAGGTCGGCTTCGAAACCGCGCTCGGCTACGTCTTTGCCTCGGCCTTTTTCCTGGTTTTTGTGCTGCGACCGACCGGAGGAAGATGAATGATTTCGAGAGAAAAGTGGTCTCCCTACCGACCACTTTTATGTGGTCGCAGCACTAGTTCGTGGACGTCGTTCGGGAAGGTCGGGCCTGACTACGGCTTCTTGCAACCGATGCGCTGAGTTGCCACGACGACATCGTCATAATAGATGGTTTGCTCGTCGCTGACGACGAGTCCTCGTTCTTCGAGTTCTTCTTTTTTTTCATTCGCGGAGCCCCGCTCGTAATAGGCATCGAGGAAGATCTGCTTGAAACGCACATTGTCGTCCGAACGGAAGTCGAAGCCTTCAAAAGGCACGGGTTCGGTGCAGGCAGACCAGTCGCACCCTCCGGGGTGGAAGCTGTCACGTAGCCATGTTCCTTCCGGATGACCTGGGCGAAAATCGCCAACCAATTCATCGTCGATCCAGAACGCTAGCGCACCATCGCTTTCTCCCACGGTGTTGGCTCGAGCCATCATCTCGACGCAAAACCACATGTCCCTAGGGAACGGGGTTTGATCGAGTGGACGGAAACTGTTGCCGTAGTGGTAGGTCGTTCCTTGGTCTCCTTCGCACCCAGGGGTAGTGCTTCCATCGTTGCAGCGACCGGAGCGCATTTTGTACCAGTAGACGTAAAAGTTGAAGATGTCGTCCTGGTTGGTGTCGAAGTCGAACCAGAAGCCCTCGTCCCCTGGAGGTACCGTGTTGGCCAGGCCGCTCGAAGACCAGGACTCGGTGCCTGCAGCGATTCGCACCCAGTGGTGCGGGTTGGGAGCGATATCTTTGAACTGGACGTGGAAACGAAAGTAGATCTGGTCCACCCGTTCGGGAAAATCGGCTCGCGTGCTCGAGGAGATATATTCGTCGGCTTGAAGATCCTCCATCGTCACCGTCGAACGCAGGTATCCCTCACCGCTATTGGCAAAATTGGGGTCCGTTTCGAGGTGGAGATATTCAGTATTGGCATCGGGGGAAGTCCATCGGCCCCAGCCGGCTTCGAAATCGTCGAAGAACAGCACTGCCGGATCGTCAGCTAGACCTTCATCTCCCGGATAGCGATCACTCAACGTGTTGCTGCTGCTTCCCTCACCAGCGGAGTTTCCGCCACCGCCACCTGCATGATTGTCCCCATCTGCGCCTCCGCTCATGGGCGTCCCAGTGGCATTTTCCCCGCCAGTGGAAGTCAGGCCACCTTCCCCGGCGGCCGCTTCGTGAGAACTGCCCCCCGTCGAGCCGTTTTCATGGCCGTCCTGATCGCTCCCTTGGCAGGCCGCAAGGGCAAGAAAGGTCGTTGCCGCTCCGATGAGTCGTTGCCGTCTGTTTTGCATGAAGTCCTTCCATTTGTGCTGACGTCCTCGGCACCGAGCCAAGGTAAGGTCCATGGACAAATGTAGAGCTTCAGACGCGCTAGGAAAATCCCCCTACTTGACCACTGGAGTGAAGACCGAGCAGGGGAAGGTAATGTCGAGATCTTCTTCACCAGCTTGGATCTGGTCACATGCGTCTCCGACGAGTTCGACCTGGTCGGCCTGCTTGAGTCTCCAACCGCCGTCTGCCTGATAGCTCAATTCCTCCCCGGCCAGGGTGACCGTGCCTTCACCCGCGTTGTCTCGATCCACCTCGCCGTTGAGAGAAAAAACGCAACTTCGAGGAACATCGTCGAGGATGGTGCTGAAGGCGAGCTTGAGCTGTTCTTGACTGTCTGCAGTGTAGAAGGGCGCGGGATCTTCGGCGTCGGCGGGAAGTCCCACCCCGAGATTGGCGACCCGCTGCATGTGAACCGAATCCGTGCCATCGTCGATACTAATAGCGAATGTTTGGATCCCAGTGGCAAAAGCGGCTTCGACCTCGTTTTCTACCTCCGTCGTCGCTTCTCCACTGTGCGGTGCGCAGACGCCTGGAGCGCCGTCCGTGGCCAGGACCAGGAGCTTGGGTCCTCCCGTGAGATCACTCGTCGAGGCGACCGAGACGACCGCTGCGATCGATTCGGCTGTCGGGGTTCCCCCGCTGGGTGCCAGCTGATTGTAGCGATGACGGATGGCCGAATAGCTATTGCCAGCAAGCGCGACGGATTCGAGGGCCAAGACACAAGACGAGCTCGAGGAAGCGCCACTGGTGTAGAAGGTCGCACCAAAAGCAACTCGATCTTCGAAGTCGCCCACCACGCCACGGTCCTCCGCATCGTTGGGATCACCCAGAAGTACGGATCCGAGGGCCTCCCAGCGAGAGACATCTCCCAGATTGCTGGACATACTTCCCGATTGGTCGAGGAGCAGCCACACCTGCGGCACGATGGCTTCGAACTCGACTTCCCCTTCCACGCAGGTCGGGGCATCGTCTGGCTCGTCTTCCTCTGGATCGGTTTCGAGGGGATCGACCTGGATATTGCTGTTGTCGGCGCAGCGCCCGTCGCTCAAGCAATCTCGACTTGAACAGTCTGCGTCCTTGATGCAATCGGCCGTGCACTTTCCTGAGTGACAATAGAGGCCTTTGGCGCAGGAATCGTCATCGTCGCAATTGGCACCACAGTCGCTGCCGTAAGCCTCTTCGCACGGTGTGAGCTCCGTCATTTCCGAGGACTCGGGATCCTCTGAAGATTCCTGGTCCTCGGACGTTTCCGAATCGGTCACGGTTTCCGTGGCGCCACCGGTGCCATCGATTTCCTCGCCCGTCGTCAAGCTGCAGGCCGCGGGCAACCCAGCGCTGAGGAGCAGGGCCAGTGAGAAAACAAGAGAGGAAAGTGTCGATGGTGTTGCGCGCATTGGATCAGACCTGGGGCATGAGAGCTGCCTTAAACTGCCAGTTCTCTGGGGTTGCGTCGAGCACAGTGTGAGCCTTTCGAAGGGATCGTCACAGCTGCAGTCTTTTTGGGCTCACTCCGTGAGCAGGTCGTTGTTGTCATGTTCTTCGTGCTCCCCGGTGGCTCATGATGACTCATATTGGCCCATGTTGGCTCGTTGTCGGCCAGAACCTTTCTCTTTCGAAGCCCCGCTTTCTCTTTCGCGGCCCCGAGTTCCGAGCCCCGTTCGATGTGTTTGAGCCAGCTGGTTGCGATTGAACTGCTATTTTTGCTTGCGGTCAAAATAGCGGCGGCCTCCGAACAAACATGTTCACTACAACATCCGTGCCATCGCAACGCTCGTGAGAGGAGTTGCCGAAGGCCTGCCGGCCGATCGGCCGGTGTGCTGTTCGTGCTTCACTCTTTTCTCCTTGGTTTCGAGCGGCAGTCAAGTTAAAGAGGGGGCGATTATCGTCGAGCTGAATTGGCTCGACGAAGGGCGGATCGATTCGATTCGCGCTTTGCTCCGCCTATCGGAAGATCCTCGGCAGACTCTTTCCCTTTTTTCGGTGATGTTGTCCGTGCATCTTCGCTTCCTCCGGGCGGTTTCCGCCACACCAACAATAAGGGATTCCTTATCATGAAAACTCTCAGGGTATGTAGCCTCGCGTTTTTCGTCTTCAGCACCTTTCTGGGGTGTGAGATCGGATCTCCAACGGATGCTGACGACGATGCAACCGGTGGCAATGGTGGCGGCAACGGTGGCGGAGGGAGCTCGAGCACTGGCGGAACTGGTGGGACGGCGGATGCTGGCGCCGGGATGCAGGACTCGAGCGAACAAGGACAACAGGAGGAAGAGAAAAAGGGCGAGCGAGGCTCCTCCTGCGATTCGAAGAACGATTGTGAGGACGGCCTTTCGTGCATTGTCACGAGCGCCTGTCCGGCCGGAGTGGCTTGTGCCAACAAGTCATGTCAGCCCTCGGACTTCGATATCATCGGCACCGGGAAGCAATGCCACGTGAGTGAATGTTCTTCGCGACAGGACTGCTGTGGGGAGATGCCATTGGACGCGCCGGAGAAGTGTGACGTGCGCGACATCCGCTGCAATCAACCGACGCTCCCGGATTGCACCGAAGGGCTCGTCTGTGAGGAGGACACCGAGTGCGGGGCGGGGACCTGTAGGGGTTACTGCCTCTACGATGCGGAAACATCCTGCATCGACGCGACGGACTGCGAGGAGAACGTGTGTGATCTGGGCACCGGAGGGACCGGGGGAACCGGAGGGACCGGGGGAACCGGAGGGACCGGGGGAACCGGGGGCACCGGAGGCTCGGGAACCTGCACCTTAAGCGGAACGACGTGCTTCGATAATGACGATTGTCTTACGAACGAGTGCTCGACGCCGGTCTGTAATTGCGAAAATCCCGAGTACGATCCCGAAGACCCCATCTGTACGGACGAGGACTGCGAGGGGATTTGCGGCTGGACGTGTGAAGATGACCGCTGTGTTGCCGATACGTCGTGCAGCCTCGATCTCGAGTGCGATGCGATAACGCCGTTTTGTAACGACGAGAAGCAGTGCGTCGAATGCCTGAGCGATGACGATTGTGAGGACGAGGAGTGTACCGACGGAACATGCGGTCCCGAGTGCGAGGAAGACACTCAGTGCTCTCTGTTTGAGGTCTGTGATTCAGGAAAGTGCGAATACGTCGGCTGTCAATCGGATCGGGAATGTGTGTTGAGTCATCCGGCCGACTCCGAACAAGATCCACGTTTGGCGACATGCAATATCCGCAATGGTATTGGGACATGTGTTTTTCCGTGCGAGATCGACGCGCAATGCGCGCCCACCGAGGTGTGTCTCGACGGAGTGTGTGAGTACATCGGTTGTGAAACGGATGCCGAGTGCAAAACCATCGCTGGCCTTCATGATCAGCCAACGCCGAGCGAGGAGCAGCCATGGACGACCACCGCAGAGTGCCGGGATGATAGCGCGAGCGAATAGCCGCCTTTTGCGAGCTCGGCTTGATCGGGGAGCGGTTTCATGAAGAAGCACCGAGAAGACTTGCGAGGACAAGGCAGTGAACCGCGCGGGAAAACCGAGCGGTCTTCTCCCCCTCGTTCGACCTCGTGGGGAGGGGGCTTGATGTGCCTCCTGGACTTTGCTTGCTCGGCGGTTGCTTGCTCGGCGGTTGCTTGCTCGGCGGTTGCTTGCTCGGCGGTTGCTTGTTCGGCGGTTGCTTGTTTGGCGGTTGCTTGTTCGCCCGGGGGTGAAGAGAAGCCCCAGGACGATCTGCCAATGGGCTCCGGCGCAATGGGCGGCAGCGCCGGGGGAACCGGTTCAGAAGAAAATGGGCCAGAAAAGGAGTCAGAGCACGGATCCCCCCTTCAATCGAAGGCGCCCGTTCGGAGCACCCAGGGGACTGGCTGTTCGGTAAAAAACGATTGCGAGGACGGCTTTTCGTGCATCCGGGGGTTGTGCCAAGCGGAGAGTTTCGGGATCGAGGCGACGGGCAAGGAATGCTACCAAATCGATTGCACCGAAACGGCCGATTGTTGTGGCCATTTGGAGACTGATATCTCAGAGGAGTGTCGGAGCCGTGCGGCCAAGTGTCTCGAGACACTTCCCGGTTGCAGTGCGGGGGAAGAATGCACCAGCTCGAGCGATTGTTCGGGTGGAGGGGTCTGTTCTGGGAACTGCTCCGTTTCCGAGGGAAATTGCACGGGAAACGTCGACTGCTTGGCGAACAGGTGTGTCGACGGATTCTGTTCCCTCAATTTCACACCATGCAGCTCCAATGCGGAGTGCGCGGCCAATACCTGTACGGGGGGAAGCTGCGATTGTAGCAACCCATCCTATGACCCTGCAGATCCCGTCTGCGAAAACGAGGAGTGTGAGGAACTCTGCCGTTGGGCGTGTGAAGAATCCCGCTGCGTGATTCGTTCGGACTGCCAAGACAATGAAGACTGCTTCGGTGCGCGGTCGCTGTGCGACGAGGGATCATGTGTGGAGTGTAAGAGCAGTACCGACTGCTCTTTCGACAGGATTTGCCTTTCTGGGCGATGTGAGAAGCTCTGTCAGAACGACACGCATTGTCCGCTGTTCGAAGCGTGTGACAGCGGACAATGCATTTATGTTGGCTGTCGCTCGGATCGAGAGTGTACCCTGATCCCCGACGTCGAATCCGTCGGTCTTTCTTCAGGAGTGGATCCCAGGTTGCTCCGTTGTCATACGGAGGATGGGATCGGGAAATGCATCATCCCCTGTCAGACCGATGCCCAGTGCCCGACGACGGAAGTTTGTTCGGGCGGCGTGTGTGAATACATCGGCTGCGAAACGGATGCCGAATGCAAGACCATCGTTGGGGCCCACGATCAGGACGCCGCCGAAGAGCTTCCTTGGGTTTCCAAGGTGGAGTGCCGGAGTCCCGAAGATTGACTCCGGACTCCGGAAGAATCACGCCGCCTGCGCATCGGAGCGCGCAGGCGCAGGGGCCCTCAAGGAGGGGCCCTTAAGGCGTGAGCCAGCTGAGGGCCGGAATGCGTTTCACGAACGCCCCGAGCTGCACACAGATCGCAAAGAGAGCGACCGTCGACAAAAAGCCAAAGGCAAGAGAGCCAAAGCCGGGAAGGCTTGAAAGACGCCAGAACCCCCAATCGATGACCAGGACATGGACCAGGAAGGCGAAGTACGTATATCTCCCCAAGGGGGCGAGCCGAGCCATCCAACGCCGTGGCTGAGCAAGTAAGAATGCTCCGAGGAGACACAGCCCAGCGAGGTTGGCCATGAAACGACCTTGGGTATGGGTCATCTCGTGGATCACGTCGTAGCCGCGCAGATAGAGCAGTTGGGTGATGAGAAATCCGACCACAAACCAGGGTGCGATTTTTTGGCTCTTCAAGAAGCGAGCAGCGGAAGCCGTTTGAGCCGCGAGACCCCGTGAAAGCAACGTGAGCGTATTCGAAACCAGCGCTCGACCTGGAACCAGCGCTCGATGCGAAGCCAGTGCTCCGCCGGCGCCTCCTTCAACCGTCCGTTCGGGAGCGTTGGCGGGGAGCACGTCCCGCCGATTGAGCAGTAGGGCCGCGCCCATGGCGAGGACGACCAGAGGGATCTCGTCGATCCAACGATCGAGCCGATGGAGATGCCAGTCGATGAGCCAATAGCGATCGAGAGCGAAGAAGAGAACGCGATAGAAAAACCAGTAGGTCACGCCTGAAGCCAAAAGAATCGTTGTCACGACGCGACGAGTCGACCAATTTCTCATCTTCGGTACGACCGCGCTGGCGACACCGGAAGCAAAGAAGGCAAATGGCAAAAACCAGAGGTGACGTGCGCAGCCCGCAAAGGGGCCCCACCAAGTGGACAGTTTCGCCCAATCGATGTGTTCTCGAGGGAGTAGGCGCAGGGAGTAAAAGGCGGCGTAGATGGCGCTCCAGAGGAGGAACGGAACCAGCAGACGCTGTGCGCGCTGCGCGCAACCAGAAAGCCAACTCCGCTCGGGGTGCTTGACGGCGCTGCGGGTCGAGAGAAACACGCAGGCGATCACGTAGAAGCTGGTCCCGAAGCGGCCCAGGGCCGTCACCGGCGATTCGTGGCCCTGCACTTCGAGGACGTGAGTCCACATGACGCCGAATGTTGCGAAGACGCGTGCCGCGTCGAGCGCCACGAGCCTGCTTCCCTGACTGATGGGCTTGGCGGCCCGCTCAGCAGCCTTCGTCGCGCTCTCGACGGTCGCGGGCACATCAATCGAGGGGAACGCCTCAGCGACATCGGGAGCATGAGCAAATAGAGCGGTCGGATCCCGGAGAGAGCCCTCGGAAGAGCTGCTGGTGGGAAGGCTGGTCAGATCCATTGTGTGGGTCGCGGTGCGCATGAAGTAGGCCCCCAGCTTTTTGGTCGGCGCTCCGATCGTTGCCATCAAATTGCCCGATGAACAGCGAAATTTTCACCGGGTGACACTTCGATGACAACAAAAGACAAGCTGAGAGAATTCGGCTGTCGTTCGGCCCCTTCTGGGACTACGAACGTTCCGTATGAAGTCCTACGACGCTGTGGTTGTCGGTGGGGGGCCCAATGGGTTGGCGGCCGCTCTCGCTCTTGCCACGTGGGGTTACGCCGTGTGCGTGCTCGAGGCGCGGGAGGAGTGTGGCGGAGGGCTCGTGAGCCACGAAGGGCTGGAGAGTGGGTTCGTTCATGATCACTGCTCAGGCATTCACCCCATGGGGGTGCTTTCGCCGTTTTTTCGCAAGATGCGTCTCGAGGAAGAGGGGCTCTCTTGGTGCAGTACGGACGTATCGGTCGCGCACCCCTTCGACGAAGGGCCCGCTGCCTTGCTCACGCGGCGCCAAGGAACTTTCGAGGATCGTTTAGCCGCTCGGGACGCCGACGCGTGGAGCTCCCTGGTCGGTGGGTGGGCTCGAGCTGGAGCGCCTTTTATGGCCGATCTGCTCGGTCCGCTCCCATTGTGGCCCCGTCGTCCGCTGTCGGTCGCTCGTTTCGGCTGGCATGGGCTCCAACCGGCACTTCGCCTGGCGCGTCGCCGCTTTTGCGACGAGCGGGCTCGGGCCCTGTTTGCTGGCCTCGCTGCTCACTCGATTCTGCCTTTGGACGCGCCGCTGACGAGCGCAATGGGGTTGCTCTTTGCTGTCACGGCGCAGATGACCGATTGGCCGTGTGTTCGTGGGGGGAGTCAGAATCTCGCGCGGGCGTGTGTGAAGCGGCTCAAGAGGTTAGGTGCCGATGTGCAGATCGGTTCTCGTGTTCGGTCCCTCGAAGATCTGCCTCCGTACCGTGTTGCCATTTTCGATTTGGTGCCCAGAGAGCTCTTGCGTATCGCTGGCGGCGCGCTTCCTGCGGGCTACCGCCGGCGATTGGAAAAATACCGCTATGGCCCGGCAACTTTCAAAGTGGACTATTGTTTGGACGGATCCATCCCCTGGAAGGATCCGGAAGTCAAAAAGGCCAGCACGGTGCACGTGGGGGGCACTGCCGAAGAAATCGCGAGGAGTGAGCAGGCCGCTTGGGAGGGGAAGCCTCCGGACCGTCCTTATTTGATTGTGTGTCAGCAGTCGGAGTTGGATCCCAGCCGGGCGCCGGTGGGGAAACAGACGGGCTATGCTTATTGTCATGTTCCGCACGGCTTCGAAGGAGACGCTTCCGAAGCCATCGAACGGCAGATCGAGCGGTTTGCGCCCGGGTTTCGCGATCTGATCCGTTGTCGCAAAGTCACGAGCCCCAAGGAGCTCGAGGCATTCAACCCGAATTTCGTCGGTGGGACCATCACGGGCGGGGTGGCGGATATTTTTCAACTGTTTACTAGGCCGGTGGCCCGCTGGAATCCTTACACGACCCCTGATCCGCGACTCTTCATCTGTGGCGCGGCGACCCCTCCCGGCGGAGGGGTTCATGGTATGAGTGGCTACCATGCTGCGCGTGCGGCAGCGAGACGGCTAGGAAGCCATCCGGGACGGGATGCCCTTCTCGAGCTGTCGGAGTGATTGAACCGTGGGCCCCGGTGGGGGCCAGTCCTGTTCGAGATCGAGTCGCGCTCGAAACTTTCACATTCGCGCCGGGCGTGCCTCGATGGAGAACGGGGTGACGCCTCAAGGTCTCTTGCTTTTTGCCCACGTCCCAGGAAATCTGAAAAGCGTGGCTGATGAGTTGCGTCTGTTCGCCTATGGCTCCCTGCTGCCGGGCGAAATGCATGGTGAGCTTCTCCAGGATGCGATTCGTCTCGGTCCGGCGACCAGCGCTCCGGGCTATCGATTGGTCGAGCTCGACTTGTTTCCCGCTTTGATTGAATCCGGCAACATGCAGGTCGAGGGAGAGCTGTTCGTTCTGAGTCGTGAGCTCCTCCGTCGCACGGATGAGCTGAAAGAAAATGGCCGCCTCTTCTTCCGTCGCCCGGTCCGCCTGAGCGACGGCACTCGGGCCGAAGCTTACTTCATGCACGAAGACAAGCTCCGTGGGCGCCGGCGCCTTCGGACGGGAAACTGGCGCAAGAGATTCGAGCCCAGTCCGCTCCGCGTTGGTCGGCGTGGAAGGTCTTATTAGGACGTCGGCTCAAAACCCGAAGGGGCTCGGGAGACACGTTTGTCGACTTAAAGCACTTCTTGGCGGCAAAGGGCATGTATTGTCGTTTTATGGCACAGTCAGGTCGAGCGCAGGAAAAGATCGATGCGCTCCTCGGCTCCCGGGGCAGATCCCGGGCCGCGGTTCGAGCCAAGCTCTCCAGCGCGCCCGTTGAACATCGTGGGATACTGGTGCCGTTCGCCTCCGCTGCCGGCTCACCGCTACCGTAAAGCGGAGCATTGGCTCTAGTGCCTCGGCAACTCACGTTTCG
>CAYTRQ010000204.1:0-10171 GCA_964440025.1 uncultured Polyangiaceae bacterium
TTCGCGACGAGCTCCTCGAGGTCCAAAGTGCTCTCAAGGTTTCTGGTGGTCGGCGACGCACGCTGATCGAGAGCGTCGAGGATGAACCCGAGCTCTCCGCAGAGGACCTGATCGTCGAAGAAGACGTCCATGTCCTCGTCACCACGGATGGCTGGGTCAAAAGGCAGCGGGAGATCAAGGACACCAACACGACACGCCTGCGCGAAGGCGACAGTGTCCTAGCCTGTTTTGCTGCCTCGACCCGCGCCACCGCCGTCTTCCTGAGCAACCAAGGGATGGCCTATACAGCGCGAATCGCTGACATTCCCTCGACGACCGGATACGGAGAACCCATCCAAAAGCTGTTCAAGCTCAAAGACGGAGAGCGAATCATCTTCGCTCATTCACTGGACAGCAGAGTCGTGGGCGATCTTGCCGAGCTGGAAGGATACTTTCCGGAATCCTACGGCTTTGCAGCCACTTCCGACGGCCTGGCCGTTACCTTTGGTCTCTTGCCGCTCGCGGAAGCTTCCACGCGAGCCGGACGGCGCTATATGAAGCTTTCACCGGGGCAGGAAGTGGTTTCCGCAGACGTTGTTCACGGCGATGAAACCATCATTGCGGTCACTCTCGAAAGAAGAGTACTTCTGTGCCCAGTAGAGGAGATCGCCTACTTGTCCGGCCCCGGCAAAGGCGTTTCGCTGATCAAACTGGCGCCCCAGGATCGCCTCCTCACAGCCTATGCGGCAACGTCGCCAACCGATACCTTGACAGTCAAAACGTCGATGGGCGGCGAACAACGGATCAACACCGCTAAGTACGAAGTGACGAGCCGGGGCGGACGCGGAAAAGAAATCATCAAACGAGGAAAACTCAAAGAGGCCATCCTTCCCATTCCCCAAGCCCCCGAGCCGCTGGACTCCTAGCGGATCTTCGTCGGTCCCTCCTGGAGGGACCTCGTGCGGCATTCCCCGCCCCTCCCAACAGCTTTTGGTCACTCAATAGCCCATGTCGAAATACAGCGCCCAAGATATCACCGTACTCGAGGGTCTCGAGCCCGTCCGGAAGCGTCCCGGGATGTATATTGGAGGCGTGGGCTCCCAGGGGCTCCACCATCTCGTTTGGGAGATCTTGGACAACTCCATCGATGAGGCGATGAATGGTCATGCCTCGGAAGTCACAGTCATTCTCCACAAAGATGGTCGCAGCGTGACGGTCGAGGACGATGGCAGAGGGATCCCCGTAGACACCCACCCCAAGCTCAAGCGTTCCGCTCTCGAGGTGATTTTTACCACTCTGCACGCCGGGGGGAAGTTCGAGGGGCAAAACTACAAGACCTCCGGGGGACTCCATGGCGTGGGGGCCTCGGTGGTCAATGCTCTTTCGAACAAGCTGTCAGCACGGGTCAAGCGAGGAGGCGCAGAATATCAGCTCGACTTTTCTCGAGGGGTTGCCCAGGGAAAACTCAAGAAGTTGAAGGCAACTCGCAGCACGGGCACGTCCGTCTTCTTTCATCCCGATCCGACCATCTTCCCTAAAACGGATTTCAACGCCGACGTCATTCGAGAACGGCTCGAGATTGCAAGCTTCCTCCACCGGGGAGTCAAAATCGTTTTCAATGACGAAACTCGCTCCGACGAGGTCACATTCCTGCACAAAGAAGGCATCGTCGACTACGTTGCCAAGTTGCGCGAAACGCGCCGGGCCAAACCGGTTCACGAGACGATTTTTCGCTTGGAAAAGGAAGGCGACGTCGGTGTGCAAGTCGCGCTTCTGTGGACAGAGTCGACGGACGAGCACGTTCGAAGTTACGTGAACGGCATTCCCACCGGCACTGGGGGGAGCCACGAGAACGGATTGCGAGCGGGCATGGGCAAGGCCATTCGCAATTACATGGAGACACATAAGCTCACGCCGCGTGGTGTCACCATTGCTGCAGAGGACATTCGCGAGGGACTCATTGGAGTGCTGAGCGTCTTTGTCGTCGATCCGCAATTCCAAGGCCAAACCAAGGATCGGCTCAACAACCCGGAGGTCCAACCGCTGGTGGACTCGGCGATACGGCCAGCTTTGGAGCATTGGCTGAATAACAACCGGTCTGCCGCCGAACAGATCGTCACCCGCATCATCATCGCCGCTCGAGCGCGTGAAGCCTCCCGGGCCGCCTCCGCTTCGATCAGTCGTAAAAGCGCCACGAGCTCACGACAGACCCTGCCCGGGAAGCTCTCCGACTGCAGCCAGACGGACCGAGTCAACACGGAGCTCTTCATCGTCGAGGGAGACTCGGCAGGAGGCTCGGCCAAGCAAGGACGCAACCGCGCCCGGCAAGCGATTCTCCCTTTACGCGGCAAGGTCCTCAATACCGAAAGCGTCACCTTAGCCAAGGTCCTAGAGAACCGCGAGCTCGCCGACCTCGTCACTGCACTTGGGTGCGGGGCGGGCAAAGCATTTGACATAAGCAAACTGCGTTACGAACGCATCATTTTGCTTGCCGACGCCGACTCGGACGGCCACCACATTACGACTCTTCTTCTGACTTTTTTCTATCGCCACCTCCCCCAGTTGCTTCAAGCGGGACGCGTCTACGTGGCGGTCCCTCCTCTCTTTCGGATCGACATTGGCAATGACAGTTTCTGGGCAGCGGACGAGGAGGCGCGGGCGGCAATCTTGGAAAAGGAAGCCAAGGGAAACCGCAAAGTCGAAATCACCCGTTTCAAGGGTCTGGGGGAGATGATGCCCCAGGTTCTTTGGGAAACGACCCTCAACCCGGAAACGAGAAGATTGCTGAGAGTGGAAG
Source organism: uncultured Polyangiaceae bacterium (assembly GCA_964440025.1). GTDB lineage: Bacteria > Myxococcota_A > Polyangia > Polyangiales > Polyangiaceae > NIC37A-2. Next base: position 2,777 of record CAYTRQ010000204.1, read on the forward strand.
TCCAGGACGGTCTGGTCACGGATCGGGTGGTCAGTGACCTCATGGGCAAAGATGCTTCCGCTCGCTTCCGCTTCATCATGGAGGGCGCAGAGCGCGCTGACGACCTCGACGTCTGAAATTCCGGTCAGGCTTCTTGAGACGGGCGCCGCTCTAGGGTAACGCCGTGCCTCGCGGGCGCCTTCTCACGGAGGTTGCGACGCACGCACCCGGCGCCCTTCCCCGCCGCAAACTGATTTCATGCCCTGCTTTCCGCCCGCCCCTGCCCTCGACTCTCTTGCGAGCGCAACCAGATCCAACTGGCCCCTCAGGCGAGGCTTGCCCCGCTGGGCTGCAAGCGCCTTTGTCATGGGTCTGGTGATCTGGCTCTTTCCGATTCTCGGCTGGGCACAACCGCGACCTTCCGACAACCCCGCGCTCGAACAACTCCCTCCCCAGGCGCCCCCAGCCGGGCAGTCCCCCCCAGCCAGGCAGGCGCCCCCCGCAGAAGGCGCCTCCGCAGAGGAAAAACGGCAGGCGCTTCCCGACGATCCCAGCGAGGTCTCTCTTCCCCCGCTTCCTCCCAGCGATCTCGAAGCCGCCGAGGGGCTTCGGATCCGCAGGATAGAAATCACCGGGACTCGTCGCATCTCTCCAGCTGACGTCATGAATTATCTCCGCCTCAGGGAAGGCGGCCCCCTCAAGAAGCAAATCCTGCGCCGTGACGTCCGAGAGCTCTGGCGCGCCGGCTTCTTCGATGACATCGAGGTCGACCTCAAGCGAGTGCCTGGGGGTGTTGACTTGCGATTCCATGTCAAGGAACGCCCGGCCATTGCTGCAGTCGAATTCGAAGGCAATGAGGAGATCAAGGACGAGGATCTCGCCGAAGCGATCGAGGTCAAGACGGACACCATCCTGAGTCGTCCCGCCCTGGGGCGCGCGGTGCAAAAGATCCGCGACATGTACGCCGAGCAGGGCTACTTCCTTGCCGAGGCCAGTTCCAAAGTGGTCGCTCAGCGGGACAACGAGGTCACAGTCCACTTCACCATCACCGAAAACACCCAAGTTTCCGTCCGGCGCGTCACTTTCATCGGCAATGAGCACATCGATACCCAGGAGCTCCGTTCCGTGATGTTCACTGGGAATCCAGGGATCTTGGGTTTCGGATCCGGGGGGCCTTTCCGACAAGATGCATTCGAGCGCGACATCGCTATGATTAGTGCGCTCTACTACGACAGGGGCTTTTTGCAGGTCACCGTGAATACCCCGCGGGTCATGCTCACCCCGGATAAAAGCGGCATCGAGGTCTCGATCACCATCGACGAAGGTCCTCGGTTTCGCATCCGCCAGCTTCGCGTCTTCGAACAAGGCCCCAACGGCCAGGAAATCGAGCCTTTGCCGGGCAGGCGCGCCCTCCGTCTCATGGTGCGGGCAGATAGCGGCGACTACTTCAATCGCGCCCAGCTCCTCGAAGACTTGGAATTGATCCGATCGGTCTATCGGGACAAGGGATATGCCAACGTCGCGGCAGAGCCACAGACGAATATCGACATCGAAACCAACGAGGTGGATCTCGTCGTCCCGGTTCGTCGCGGGCCGCTGGTGCGCTTCGAGCGCATCGAGGTACGGGGAAATACCAAGACCCGCGACCGAGTGATCCGGCGGCAACTCGAAATTGCAGAGGGGGAAAAGTATTCAGAAACAGGACTCGAGCGGTCCCGCCGGCGCGTCACTGCTCTGGGTTTTTTCGAGCGCGTCGACATCTCTACCGAAGAAGGGTCTTCACCCGATCGCCTGACGGTTTACATCGATGTGTCCGAGAAGCCTACAGGGACTTTCCAAGTCGGGGCTGGCTTTTCGAGCATCGAGAACTTCATCGCCACGGCTCAGGTTCAGCAAGCCAACCTGTTCGGCAATGGGCAGAGTCTCAGCCTCCAAGCGCAGTTCTCGGGCATTCGTCAGCAAGGAAATCTGCAGTTTTCCGAGCCCTACTTCCTGAACAGCCGATTTTCGCTCAGCGTTCGCATGTTCGACCAGCTGCGCCGCTACACCGACTTCTCGCAACGAAGCCGCGGTGGCGCATTCACGGTTGGCTACCCGCTGATCGAGCCCGAAGTGAACGTATCGGTCACCTACAATGCCACCCTTGACGAGGTATCCACTGCGAGCAACCCCAGCCTGCTCGGTGGCACTTCGAGCCAGACGAGCAGTTTCTCACAGCTCCCCTTGGCCAATTTGTTCAATGATGGCTTCACCTCGAGCATCCGACCGTCCATTAGCTTCGACACACGCGACAACCGCCTTTTCCCCTCTTCTGGGATCTACTTGAATCTCTCCTCGGAACTGGCAACCGACGTCACCGGCTCGGAGAACCAATTCATCCGAAACCGCTGGACAGGTCGCTTCTACGTGCCTCTTCCCTATGGGGTCCTCAAGCTCAATACGGAAGCCGGCCTCGTCACCAGTCCTTCCCAGGAAGGCGTGCCCATCTTTGCCCGGTTCTTCTTAGGCGGCATCTACGACGTCCGCGGATTCTTCTTCCGCACGCTGGGACCGCGGATGCCTCTCACCGAGTCCACCGATCCGAACAGCGCACCCATTGCCAACGGCGCAACTTTCGGTGGCAACCTCATGTACTATCAAAATCTCGAATACGAGTTCCCGATCTTCGAAGCGGTCGGACTCAAGGGAGTGATCTTTACGGATCTAGGTAATGCGTGGAACCTTGAGCCCAACTACTGTGAGGCGGCGGGGGGAACGACGCTCTACCCGGAAGTGAGCCCCTGTTTCAATGCAGAAAGCCTTCTCCATGTGCGCACCTCCTGGGGATTCGGCTTCCGGTGGTTCTCACCCATGGGACCACTTCGATTCGAGTGGGGCTTTCCCTTTTCTCCGCTTCCCTACGAGGAAGATCACCGCTTCGAATTTACGATCGGCAACTTTTTCTAGAAACGCATCTCACAACCTCGAAAGCCCCGTCCGATGCTCGCCCGCGGGCCGGCGAGGCGGGTGGCTGATCGAGCTCGCGACGTGCGGTAGGGAACCATCTTGAGGTTGCCGCCCTCGTCGACGACACTCTCGGACGGAGAGGCTGATGAACGACCCACCCGACCGCGAGCGTAGTTCCCCAGCTTCTCGTTCGGCAAGGGAGGACGAGCTTCACCCCGACGCCCCCTGCGCTCTGCCAGACACGAAACCCACCGGACCATCCTCCCCCACCAGCCTCACACCCCAGACTTCACGCCGAGTCGATGCTCCAGAAGTCGAGTCGACGGTCCATCAGGCTTTCACTTCCCCGCACGCGCCGGAAACCCGCAGCCAAAATACGACACTCCAATCGGTCACGCAGCCCGGCCCGCCCACCAGCAGCTCTTGGGACGAACGCCGCGTCATCTATCTGGAGCAACAGGTGGACCAGCTCAATGCCTTTTGTCGACTGCACGACAAGAAGCTCAGGATCCTAGAAAAGCAACAGCGTTGGACGCTTTTCTTACTCTGCGCGGTCGCGCTCTCGTCCTTGGTCGGCTGGCTACTCTGAAGCGCGGACGCTGAATCACAAATGACTGAAATTACACGTCTTTTTTGCTGGCAAAAAGAAACCAAAAGGCTTGTCAGCGGCAGGCTAGTTCGGTAGCGATGCAGAAGCTGGCCAAAGCCTCGAAAGCATGAGGTGGCAGCAAAAAACCCATGTCGGACGACTCCACTACGAACCCCGCCGGCGGGCCCCCCGCGGGCGGCGGCAGCCCTTACCTTCAACCGGTGAGCATCCAGGAGGAAATGCGCTCCTCCTATCTGGACTACGCCATGAGCGTGATCATCGGTCGCGCGATTCCGGATGCTCGGGACGGCCTCAAACCGGTGCATCGCCGCATCCTCTACGCGATGCGCGGTCTCAACCTCACACCAAGCGCCTCGTATTCGAAATGCGCCAAGGTCGTCGGCGAAGTCCTGGGGAACTATCATCCTCACGGTGACGCGAGCGTCTACGACGCGCTCGTGCGCATGGCCCAAGACTTCGCCATGAGGCACGTCCTGGTCGACGGCCAGGGCAACTTCGGTTCCGTCGACGGAGATTCGGCCGCCGCCTATCGATACACGGAAAGCCGGCTCGCCCGGCTGTCGATGGAGCTCTTGACGGATATCGACAAAGAGACCGTCGATTTCGGGCCCAACTTCGACGAATCTCGGCAAGAGCCCCTCGTTCTGCCTGCCCGCTTTCCCAATCTGTTGGTGAATGGATCGGGCGGGATTGCAGTGGGTATGGCCACCAACGTCCCGCCTCACAATCTTCGCGAGATCATCGACGCAACGGTGCACCTGATCGAAACCCCCTCGGCACCAGTGGAAGAGCTGTTGGAGTTCGTCAAGGGGCCCGACTTTCCCACCGGCGCCATCATCTACGGGCGCGCGGGCTTCCAGCAAGCCTATCTCACCGGACGGGGCTCGGTCGTGATGCGAGCTCGCACGGACATCGAGACGGTGTCCGGGACCGACCGAGAACAAATCGTTGTCACGGAAATTCCCTACCAGGTGAACAAAGCCCGGCTCGCTGCCAAGATCGGTGAGCTCATTCGCGACAAGCGCATCGAGGGCATTCGGGAGGTTCGCGACGAAAGCGATCGCGACGGCGTACGACTGGTCATCGAGCTGAAGAAAGATGCCTTCCACCAGGTGGTGCTCAACCACCTGTACCGACTCACGGATCTGCAGTCGTCCTTTGGGATCATCAATCTTGCCATCGTCCACGGGCGACCGCGAGTGATGACCCTCAAGGAAACCCTTGAGATCTTCATCGAGCACCGCCGCGAAGTGGTCAGTCGCCGAACTCGTTTCGAGTTGAGTCGGGCCGAGGCAGCACGCGAAATCATCGAAGGCCTGGGAATGGCCATCACCGATGTGGATCTGGTCATCTCGACCATTCGCCAGTCGCGGGATACGGACACGGCCAAGGCAGCGCTCATGGACCTCCCCCTCAAGGGGTTGGAAGAATTCGTCCGCCGCGCGGGACGCCCAGAGGAAGAAATCGAGGCGGCCCAGGCCGCCGGAGACTATCGGCTGAGCGAGCGACAGGCCAAAGCCATCTTGGAGATGCGGCTTTCGCGCCTCACTGGCCTGGAACAAGAAAAGCTCGCGACCGACTACGGCGATCTTTGCGAAGAAATCGTTAGACTCCGCGCCATTTTGGCGGAGGAACGCCTCCTCATGGAGCTCATCGTCTCCGAACTGCAGGAGGTACGACAAAATCACGGTGACGAGCGGCGCACTGCGATCGAAGAGAACGAGGCCGAAATCGGCATCGAAGATCTCATTCATGAGGAGGACATGGTCGTCACCATTTCTCACTCTGGATACATCAAGCGCACTGCTGCCAGCACCTATGAAGCGCAAAAGCGGGGCGGCAAAGGAAAGCGTGGCATGCAGGCCCAGAACGATGATTGGGTGAGCCAGCTATTCATCGCCAGTACCCACGCCTTCGTCTTCTTCTTTAGTGATGCCGGCCGGGTTTACGTGCGCAAAGTATTTCAGGTCCCGCAAGCGGCCCGAAATGCCAAGGGGCGCGCCATCGTCAACTTCATCGGATTAGAGGATGGTGAACGCATCGCGGCCATCGCCCCCGTCTCCGCGATCGAAGAAGGACGTTACGTCGTTACCGTGACGCGACAGGGCAAAATCAAGAAGACTCCCCTGCTCGACTACAGGAACTTTCGAGAACGAGGCATCATCGGAGTCCGCGTCGACGAGGGCGACAAGCTGTTTACCGCAGCCATTACCGATGGTTCCAAAGATCTCCTGATCGGCACACGCTCCGGAAAATCCATACGCTTCGAAGAAAGCCAGGTGCGGCCCACTGGCCGGAACACGGCCGGGGTGAGAGGCATCGATCTGGAGGGCGACGACGAAGTGGTCGGCCTGGCCGTGAGCGATCCCGAGCGAACCCAAGTGCTCGCGGTGTGTGAACGAGGCTACGGGAAGCGAACTCCGCTCGACGAATTCCGAACCCAGAAGCGCGGTGGTAAGGGCATCATTTTGATCGATGCCTCGGATCGAAACGGACCCGTCGTCGGCATCGCGCTGGTCAAGTCGGAAGACGATCTGGTGCTGATGACCGACCAAGGTCAGACGCTTCGGACCAATCTTGCGGATGTGAGAGAAACCGGCCGAATCGCCCAGGGCGTCAGGCTCATGAACGTCGCTGGAGACGAGCGGGTCGTCGCCATCGAGACCGTCGCGGAAAAGGAAGAACCAGAAGTCGTCGACGGAACCCGCAGGCTCTCCGAGAGCGAAGCTTCCCCATCCGATCGTGCGGAATCCACTGCCGCTCCCTTGAGCGATCTCGAGACCTCCGACACCGAACAGACCCCCACGGAGAGCACGGATGACTCGACCGAAGCGGGCGACGAGGAAAGCATCAATGAAAGTAGAGATGGCGGCGACGGCGACGACCAAGAGTGAACGGACGGAGTTGGCGGTAGTCGCATGACACTTTCCCCTGAGCAACGACAGCACCGAAGCGTTTATCGTGCGCTCAAGAAGGCACATCCCGACGCCCATTGTGAACTCCACCACCAAAACACTTTTCAGCTCCTGGTCGCCACCGTGCTCAGCGCCCAAAGCACGGATGTCGCCGTGAATCAGGTCACCCCCGACCTTTTTCGAAAATACCCGACGGCGGAGAAACTCGCGTCAGCCAAACAAGAGGACGTCGAAAAGTCGATCAATCGACTGGGAATGTTTCGACAGAAAGCCAAAAGCCTCGTCGGCCTCGCCCGGAAGTTGATCGACGAGCACGAGGGCCAAGTCCCCTGCTCTTTGAAGGAGTTGGTCGCTCTTCCCGGTGTGGGGAGAAAGACAGCCAACGTCGTCCTTGGCGTGGCGTTCGGGTGCTCTGAAGGGATCGTCGTCGATACCCATGTGAGTCGCGTCAGCCAGCGTCTTGGCTGGACCCGTGAAACCGTTCCAGAAAAAATCGAACGTGATCTCATGGCACTTCTACCGAGCAGTGAATGGGACTGCGTGAGTCATACGTTGATTTTCCATGGTCGGCGCATCTGTACGGCACGGAAGCCTGGTTGCTCAACCTGCCCCGTCAACAAGAAGTGTCCCAGCGCCTTTGCCGCGGAAAACGTCGGTCGCAAGGTCCCCAAAAAGCGCCGCGCGTCAAGAACATCGCTCTGAAGCGAATGAGAGAGTCATTCGCCCCGGGTTGGAGCTCTCGTCGAGTCATCAGCAGTATTTTGAAGGATCCGCTCACGCCGCTCCTCGACAATCCGCTCGACACTCCGCGTTGTCATTTTTCCAGAAACAACTTCTTCGTCGGCCAGGATAGCCCGATGGAGAGGAATGTTCGTAACAATGCCACCCACAATATACTCCTTGAGAGCTCTGTCCATTCTCGTCAGAGCTTCGGCTCGAGTCGGC
>CAYTRQ010000205.1:0-10143 GCA_964440025.1 uncultured Polyangiaceae bacterium
CACTTCTGGGAGTGCTTCGAAACCGCTCGAAACGTGAGTTGCCGAGGCACTAGTTGATTCGCATCCTTTTATGGATGCGAACTCGTTCAGCCCTTCTCTCTCCGCGAGGGCCACGACAGTTCCGTCCGCATTTGTGCCAAAGTGAGCCACGTGTTTCGACCTGCCGAAGCGCTGGGGCAGCAAGACGTCGCGGCGCTCATCAGCTAACGCATCATCCGTTCCAACTCCGCTTGATGAGTCAATTTCCGCCGAAGCTTCGCGCCTGCCGAAACACGCCAAGCGGGACCGGAGGCCGCGGGCAGCTTGGCGTAAATCATGCTACGCGGGAAGAAGAGGTTGATGAGGCGCTGGCTTCCCATATGGATCATCCTGCTCGTGCACGGCTGCGCCTTGGGAGCTGGCCCGGATCTGCCCTCTGCTACCGATGGGACGGAGGGGCTCGACGGCGGAGATAGCTTCGGAGGCTCCTCCAGCGCCACCGGCGGCAGCCCGACCACAGGAGGGACTGGTCTGGGCGGTGGGGGAATGGCGGGAGCCACCGGGACGGGATTCGCGGGAGCCGCCGGCGCCAAGAGAGAAGCGAACAATGACACCAGCGCCAGGCCATCCACGGAGGAGGTCGAGCTGCCATGAAGGGCTCTCTATTTCCTTTCCCTCGTTTGGTCCGACGACTCGCGCTGGCTGGCCTGGTCGCTGGTGCGGTCGCTGCCTGTGGCCTCGCCCCGGGTGTCGATATTCCGTCGGCGGAGCGGGGAAATGACACGCCCACCCCCTCCAGTCCCGCCGACGGTGGTGGCAACTTGGACGTGGGCAGCGAGTCAGGCGGTCGCGGCTCGGGTGGAGCCCCCTTGGGCGGCGCCGCAGGGGCCGGCGCTCAAGGTTTCGGCGGCGCCGCAGGGGCCGGCCTCATGGAATCAGGAAATTCGAGGGAACCGACCAAGTAGCCGTCACGCCGCTCCCATTCGAGCCGCTCTCACCGCAGCGGTTGCTCGCGCGTTCTCGATGGGCCCTTTTCTAGGCTCGAAGGATTCCTGCTCTCCGGTTTATCGCTTGACGTACCCTTCCACGACGTTGGCGATCAGATCGGCCATGATTCCGTCGGCGACCCGGAGACGCCGGCTCATCTCACGCGCGATGTTGAGGACGATCAGCGCGTAGGCCTTGACGTCGCTCCGGTACAGCCTGTCCAAGTCCGCAGCGGTGACCTTGATGAGACGGCTCGGCGCGGCGGTGAGAACCGTGGCCGAACGCGGCTGCACGTCGATAATGCTCATTTCCCCGAACCAATCGCCGGGACCTAAAACCGCCACCCGGGAATCATGCCCGCTCCGGGAATTCTTGAGCACCTCAACGTCTCCCTGGATGACGACGAACATGCAGTTTCCCGATTCCCCTTCACGGAACACATAGGAGCCTGCCGGCATTTCCAAAACCTCGAGCCGCGCCGCCATGCCTTCGAGGATCTTCTCCGGCAAGGCACCGAATAGCCCCACATTCCGCAGATCGTGCACGGACAGAGCACCTGTGGATAGCGGCTCTCCTACAGACTCGGACATTGCAATTCTCCCCGGTTCATGATTTTCGCGGGGCCGGAGCCGACCTCGCCGACTGCGTGAGCGGAGGTGATTTTTGAGCAGCCGCTTTCGAGCCTCAAGGACGGTCCAGGCTGGTTGCCTTCAACAGGAGTCTCTTTAGCTTGGCTCATCGAATTCTTGCGTTCGCTGATTTAGAGGCTTTTGCTGAAAACCATCCGAGGCCTGGCCGGCCCAGCGTAGTCCTCCACTTCCGTAGCGGTCCAGCCCTGAGCTTCATGGAAGGCGACGGAGCCTTCATTCCCGACATTGGCGATCGCCTTGAGGCGGCGACAGCCGGCGGCACGCGCCTCCTCTTCGAAGGACTGATAGAGCACCTTGCCGACCCCTCGTCGTCGGTAATCTGGATGAATCCCCACGAGATGAACGTACCCTGTTTTGGGTGGCCCCGGAGCGACAAAGCCAAAGAGAAATCCGACCATGATCCCGTCGTGCTCAACGACGCGCGCTAACGAGCCAAGCTCATAGAAGAAGATGGGGTGCGCCAACGCACTGGTGGGGCCGCCCCACCATCGGTCAATTACCTGAACAATATGCTGGTAGTCTTGCTTGCCAAGAGGTCGCGTGATCATGCTGTCAGCTGATGCTACCGCTTCCGCGAGCTCCTTCAAGCCGCTGCTCGGCAGGCGAGTGGCGATCTCGGGCAGAAAGCTGAAGCAGAGGCTTTCGGGGCGAGGCACGGTCGTGTATCGAAAGCCGCATGGCGCTCCCGGTTCGCATCGCCCCTTCGATCCTTGGCGCGAATTTGGGTCGCCTGGAAGATGAGATCAAAGAGGTGGAGAAGGCCGGCGCGGACTACATCCACGTCGATGTGATGGACGGCCATTTCGTCCCCAACATCACTTGGGGACCGGCGATGGTCCGCACTGCACGTGAGCTGACCTCCCTCCCACTCGATACCCACCTCATGGTCACGCATCCGGACCGGTACATCGAAGCCTTTGCCGAGGCGGGCGCAGACATCATCGGCATTCACATCGAAGCCGATCAACATGCCCAACGCACCCTGAGTCGAATTCGCAGCTTAGGGAAAAGGTCTTGCATCACCCTGAATCCCCAAACCCCGGCATCGAGCGTCGAGTACGTGCTTGAGGACGTTGATCAAATCCTCGTCATGAGTGTCAACCCAGGCTTTGGCGGGCAACGGTTCCTCCCCCAGGTCTTACCCAAAGTGACCGAACTCAAAAAGACGATCGAACGACGTGGCCTCGATATCGACATCGAGGTCGATGGCGGCATTTCCGAGAACAATGCCAAGCAAGTCGTTGACGCTGGAGCCGATGTCCTCGTGGCCGGGGCGTTCATCTTTGGTCATCCAGATCGCAAAGGGCGCATCGATGCTATTCGGAAGAGCCTCGTTTAAGAACAAATTCATCACTTCCGATGCTTTTGCGAGCCGCGGCCCCCTCGGAGCAGAGAGTGCAGCCTCTCTCGTGCTCTTGGGCGCGCTTGTCATCGGTTGCTCCAAATCTTCCCCTCCACCGGTCCAACCGATAGAACCTCCCGGAAGCTCCGAGGAACTGGACCATTCTTCGCAGCCTCCACCCCAGTCCGGCGAGGAGTCGTCGTTGCCTCCCGGCAAGAAGGTCTCCTTCTCGGAGTATCTCGAGCGAGTCCAAGAAGTGCGCCAGCTCGAAGCGCAACATCCGGTCCGCGCGCTGCGCGTCGCAGAGGACGACTTGCTCGTCCACGTGGAGGAGGCCTTCAGAAAGGAACTCCCCGACAAGGCCCTGCGCGGGACTGAGGACTTCCTGGTGGCCCTCGGCGTCGTTCCACCCGGCTTTGACTTCGAAAAAACGATGCTGGGCCTGCTCCGAACCCAGCTGGCCGGTCTTTACGATCCGAGAAAGGAGACTCTTTTCGTTCGCGAAGAGCTCGCCGGCGAGGAACTCCAAGCCACGCTATTTCACGAGCTGGTGCACGCACTGCAAGATCAAACCTACGATCTGGACGAATTCAGCACTTATCAGGAAGACGGGACGGACCGCTCCAGCGCGCTGAGCGCCCTCGCGGAGGGAGATGCGACGAGCGCCATGTACGACGCCATGCTCGACCTGCTTGCCGAGAACAAAGACCAACCACGCCGCGTCGCCCTCGATCTCTCCGATGGTCAGCTGACCGCTGGCATGGAAGCAGCAAGCGAAATCCCCCCCGAAGGCGCCATTCCGCGCATCATCCGGCGCTCTCTCATCGCACCCTACCGAGATGGCATCGTTTTCGTTCACGAACTACGACGTCGTGGTGGCTGGGACGCCGTCAATCGCGCCTGGCAAAATCCGCCTGATTCGACCGAGCAAGTCCTTCATATCGAACGCTTCTTGGCCAGGGAAACTCCCATTGTTACCCCCATCGTCGGACCGCCATCCCAAAAGAAATGGAAGAAGATCCTCTCCGATGTTTGGGGAGAACAGAGCCTCCGCCTCATCTTCGAGGAGATGATGACACGGAGCGAAGCTAGCTCTCGAGCAGCTGGATGGGGCGGCGATCGCATTGCCGCGTTCCGCCAGGGAAATCGGCGCGCAGTCACTTGGCACCTCATCGCCGATGATCGAAATGCTGCGAAACGCTATCTCGAAAATCTCATCGAGCTTGCTCAGGCCGACGACGCAACCGTCAAGAAGGCTCCTGCGACGTTTCAATGTCGCCCAAGAAAATCTCTTGGCCCTCTTGCCGTTGCTCGTCGGGGCAAGCACGTGATCCTGCTGGCGGGGCCCTACCGAGAAGTCCATGAGAACTCGAAAGAGTCGACAACCAGCCAGGCAACCTGCAGCGACAGCGCCAAGTGGATGAAACGGTCGCTCAGAAATCTTTGAAAGCGCTCAGCGAGAGACGTCCCTTTCCCCTGGACGCTTGAGCTGGTGCACGCGTGCCCGAAAATCTCGCTCCGTGGCAGGATCCAATGAACTGCCCCCAAAGCGCACGTCGAGATAGATGTCGGTCAAGGCAAGAGCTTCAGGTCCCACCGGATGTCCAGCACCAACCAATGCCTCGGCGTGGGTTCGAGGTGGTGTGCCAACCGGCCGCGGGACACCTCGGGCGACGAGAGCGGCCTCCAACTTCAGGTAGAGGTCGATGGACTTCTTCTGGGCAATCTTTTTGACCCCTCCTCGGGAAAACGTGCTCTCGCCGCGTCTGCGTAACCAAAAAAAGATGCCCAGCAGCAAAAACGCCAAGGCACCGAGCAACACGGCGCTGCGCCGCCAACTCGAGCTCCTCGACTCGCCGGATTCCTGGGCCTCCTCCTGCCCGCCAAGCAGATCCAGCGCGAAGTTTTTGACTCCCTGGAACAGCCCGATCTGCTTTTGAACATCGAACCCTTCGACATTCTGCTGCCATCCCTGCGACAGAGCCTCGATCACCTCGCGCAACAGCGCAAAAGCGCCTTCCGTCGCAGCTTGGGGCGCTGCGCTTGAGGGAGGTGTCGGGTCAAAGCGTGTCCAGCCGAGCTTCGGTAGATAGGCCTCCACCCAGGAATGAGCGTCCCCTTGGCGAACCGCATAGAAGTCACCAAATCGGTTGTAGGTACCTCCCACGAACCCAGTGACGTTTCTCGAGGGAACCCCAGCGACTCGCAGCATCACGGCCATCGCGGTGGAATAGAATTCGCAGTGCCCTCGCTTCGATTCGAAAAGGAAGTGATCGAGAGGGTCCTTGGCTGCGCCAGAAGGAGAGCCGAGATCGTAGCGGTACCTTTCACGCAGCTGCCTTTCCAAGGCACGAGCGATGGCAAGGGGCTTTTCCTTTCCTTCGGTCAACTCGGAGGCCAGTTGCTCGATGCGGGGGGAAAGCTGCCTGGGCAAAGCCAAGTACCGCCCCACTTCCCGCTCGGGAAGGCGTTCCGGCATGACCAATCCCTTCGGCGGTAAAAAGACCTCGTACTTGAGGCCGTTCTGATCGGTGCTCGAATAGAGCAGCTCCCCGTGGTGCCCGAGCCGGATCGGCGGGGACATCCTGTCACCAGGACGGCGGCGCTGCTCGGCAACGCGCAGCGCAATGGCCTCTCCCGGAACGAAAACAACCTGTGGCTGGATCGGTTCCAGATCGATGCTCATCGTCCGGTCCGACTTCGGACGGGGCAGCCGGCGCAGAACGACGGTTCCACCGTAGTTGGGCAATCTCCGTGCTTGGCGGCGGCTGCGTTTCCAGCTGCGACCATCGTAGGTGTCGAACACGGCACCACGCAGATAGAGATTCCTTCGCAAACGAGGTGAGTCAGACATGTCGTCCGGACGGACTCGCATCACCAGCGTCGGATCGGTTCGAATCGTCCCCAATCCTCCCAAATCGACGGTATCGGAAAATCCCACGACTCTCCGGGGTTCCACCGGCGGGACCACCAGCCAGGTGAATCCCACCCGAGGAAAGAGCACGAAAAGAATGGCCGTAAAGATGAATACCGGCACCGAAAGAATGCTGGTAAACAGGAGAAATCCACGACTGATAACCCGTCGACTCCGCAAAATCCTCGGGACGTCCACTGGCATCCCCGTGCGGTCTCGCGCTCCCTGTCGATAGTTCCCTTCGACTTCACGCCGCAGATGACTCAGGACGAGGGCGCCAGGCGTCAAAATCAAGAACCCAACGAGCGCCAGGGCATAGGTCAGCCCTCCGCCCAAGACGGTTCCCGCGATCAGATGCAACAGTGATAAAAGAATCACCTGATGGTCATGAATCGCGCCGCGTCGGGTGGACAGGCGGATCACCTGCAGAACGGCCGCAAACTCCACGACCACTGGGATGGGATCCGCCCCCAAAACGAGCCTTCCCACCTGCACGGTGAGCGCAGACAGAGGAGCGAAAACGCCCAAGATTTTCATCAAGCCCTGCTGCTTCCAGCTGTCGGGCAACGCGAGGGCCAACGCCAAGGCGATGACAATGCCAAGTGAGACCCAAAGATGAAGCTTGCCGCTCGTCACCAAGGCAAGCACGCCAAGGACCGCCAACGCATCGGTGAGAATTCGATGAACGAGACCGAATCTCACGATGGCCCCTCCAAACCGTCCCGAGTCTGATCGGTGATCTGGGGCCCCCGCGAAACAGGAGCGACGGCGACGACCCGTCGCGACGACGGGGGACCGGGTGAACCACTGGCAGCCAGATGCACATGGGGAGCGCCCATCTGGCCTTTTTGTTCCAATTCCAAGAGAGCGAGAAATCGGAGCGTTCCGTCCGCACCGGTTGCCGGGCTAGCAAAGCTACTCGCTCCGGAGGTCGTTTCGATGACGACGGTCTCCCCCCGCCGGAGGTGCGCCACGGCCCGCGACGCCACCTGACGAACACTTTGCTCGAAAATCTCGGTGAGCTCGGGCGTCGGGTGTTCCCCGGTAAAGCAGTTGGAGAGCTTGAGAACGACTCGCGAGCGAACCTCTCGTGCCCGTTCGAGGACAACGAGATGACCCGTGGCCGAACTTCTCTTCCAATAAATGTTCCGCGGATCATCTCCCTCGCGCAGGGGACGAAGACCCAGAATTTCATCTCCGCTCCCCCGCGCAGAGGCCAACGCGCCATCTACGGGATGCCCGTTTTGCGCAACCGGCAGCTGCACAGCGTCAACGGCCGGGTAGATGATGAGTTCCCCTTCGCTCTTGATTTCCCTTGATTTCTCGAAGAAGCCGAAAGGAAAGCGAGTCGCAACGCGAAAAGCGACGTGTCGGTCGAGCCCACGACGCGCCGGCGTGCGTCGGTAGGCGGCCACCTGGGAGGAACCAGGACTCACTTTGAGAAAGAAGCAGCGCTTGTCGGCCGGTTGTCCTTCCCGCAGGTCCTCGATTTCTACCGCGTAGGAGGGCAGGCGACGCTTGTTGTTGTGAACCTCGATCTCCACCAAGTGCGCACGCCCCACTTGCGCCCTCTGGGGAAGGCGACGAGTGACGCGCACGCCCCTCAAGCTTGCTTCGCTCAACACACCAGAAACGATGATCAGCGACAACAGCATGCCGAGGAGTACGTAGAGGAGATTGTTTGCAGTCAAAATCCCCACAAACCCCACTCCAAAAGTGATCGCGATGAAGTACTTTCCTTCGCGAGTCGTTTTGAGATGCCGAGGTGGGCGGATCCTGGACCAAAGCGATCGCCCAGACGCGCGACTGCCCTGCGCCCCAGTTTGCTCGCTCTCTACCTGGGACTCGCTCGCCGTCACGTTGCTTCCTCTCGACGTCAGCTTTCCTCCGTAGTGCTGGCCGATTCGTTCAACTCAAAGGGGAACCGGTACGCGACCCACCACGTCCTTGATCACCGACTCCGCTTCATCTTGGCTCGGCATATAGCCTTCTGCGCGGGCAGCAAGGCGCACCCGGTGGGACAACAGGGGAACCGTGAGACGGTGGATATCGTCGGGGATACAATGATCGCGTCCGTCCAGGAGTGCCCGTGCGCGCGCCGCCCGTGAAAGGCTCATCCCAGCGCGCGTGGACGCACCAATCGAGAGTGCTGGATTGGAGCGAGTCGCTGCGATGAGAGCTTGAAGATAGGTGCCCAGGGCATGGTCGATCGTCACTCGCGAAACGGCCTCCTGGAGTTCCAGGAGCCCCTGCGGGTCGAGGACTTGCTGCATCTGCTCGACGCGGTCGCTCTGAGGTTCGAGCATGAGGCGGGTCTCCACGTGAGGGGGTGGATAGCCGATGTCGATACGCATCATGAAGCGGTCGAGCTGTGATTCCGGCAAGGGGTACGTCCCAGCGAAGTCCAAGGGGTTTTGGGTCGCTACGACGAAGAACGGCGAGGGCAGATCGAAGGTTTGCCCATCGATAGAGACCTGGCCCTCGTTCATGGCTTCCAGGAGCGCCGATTGAGTGCGTGGACTCGCTCGGTTGATCTCGTCGGCTAAAAGGACGTTGGTAAAGACTGGCCCCCGGCGCAGCACGAAATCGGAGGTCTTCTGATCGAGCACCGAAACTCCCAAAACGTCCCCAGGGAGCAAGTCACTCGTGAATTGGACGCGCCGCATCTCCCCGCCCACAGACCGTGCCAGAGCACGAGCCAACGTCGTCTTGCCAACGCCGGGCACATCCTCGAGAAGGATGTGTCCACGCGCGAGCAAAGCAGTGAGAGCAAGCTCCACCACAGCGGATTTTCCCTCAAGAGCACCTTCCACCGAGCGTCGAAGCGCAGCGAGTCGCTCAAGTCGATCGGGCTGGAGGGCAAGCGCAGAAGACTTCATGCTGGAGTCCAGCTTAGCATTCTCGCTCGCGGGTTGCGGGTCAAGCGCGGAAAGCAGGGAATTTGCGCTCTCCAATTCAGTTGGTGCCCATAGGCTCCGTGCGACCCCAATGGTAGGAGGCCGTCATGAACGGCGGGACGCCTCCCCCGAGCACCGAGGGAATCTCGACTCCAACCGCGGCAGCGACTGCGGAAGATCGGAGACTCGTTTTAGTTGACGTCCGCGGAGTCACGAAGACTTTCGGGTCCACCCCAGCGCTCAGAGGGATCTCCTGCAAGTTCGTTGCCGGGAGCATTACATTGCTGGGCGGACCCAACGGAGCCGGCAAGAGTACTTTGCTCGCATTGTTGGGGACTCAACTAAAACCCACGCGCGGCGAGCTCCACTACACCGATCGGAGAGGCTTTCGGCTCGAGCGCAAGCAGGTGCGCTGCCTGACAGGGTGGGTTTCCCATGAGATCCAGTGTTATGCTCAACTCACGGGCCGGGAGAACATCGAATTGGCTGCGCGACTGCACGGGGTCGATGTCGGATGTTACGAGCCCCTGCGACAACGGTTGGGGCTGGGTCGCTTCGCCGAGCGCCCCGTGGCCAGTCTCAGCCGCGGGCAGAGGCAGCGCGTTGCCTTGGCCCGAGCTCTGGTGCACCAGCCCGATCTCCTTCTCCTCGACGAGCCGTGGACGGGTCTCGATCGCCGCTCGAGTCAACTGCTGGAAAACGTCGTGCTCCAAGAAGCCGATGACGGCGCTACCGTTGTCGTGGTCAGCCACCAAGAAGGATTGGCCCAACGCCTCGGTGCAACCGAGCTCAAATTGAATCGAGGGCGAGTGGACTCATAGGACTTCAAGGTATCGAAGCGCGGGCGCTGGACTCCTCGTCCACGGGCGGGTCCAGCGAGCGTGGCTCCTCTATCCTTGGCCTTCCTTGTCAGACTCACAGGGAACACACCAGCGCGAGAAGATCCGATCCATCGTGACTGTCGCGGTCCATGGAAACGTTGTGCTTCGAGCGAGGCGCACAGGGTCCAAGACGAGGAAAGACGACTCGCTTGAGTTCTGCCGCGTTGCTCCCCGTCGAGGCGTCCGATTTTCGTGCCGCGGAAAGCACAAGCCCATCAACGGCTCGATATTGCGCTGCAAGAGAAAAGCACGTTGTCGTCACGTCGTGAAGAACCCCGAGCGCATCCGGAGCCACCAATAACCAAAGGGCTGGCTCCAGTGCTGCTGCGAGATCCGCGCAGGTGTGTTGTTCGGTCAAAGGAGAAAAGGCTCCACCCGCTGTCTCCACCACGGAGAGTGCACTATTTGTATCGCCATGCAGTGCATTGTATTGCCTTTCTTGCTCGGTGATCCATTCGACAACAGCAGGGAGCTCTACGGTCGTTCCTGCATG
>CAYTRQ010000206.1:0-10065 GCA_964440025.1 uncultured Polyangiaceae bacterium
TGTTCGCGGATCCAATCGATCAACGCTTGCGTCTTGGCGTCCGGACGGCTGCGCAGGCGGCGCGCCAGATCCAGCATTTCGTTCAGCAGCTCGCGGGCTCGCGATTGCGGACTTTGCAGCAGCCTGGAGGCGTCGCGCACCACGGCGTCTTCTTCGCGGTCCAGCAGATCTTCATCCGCGTCGTAGGTCTCGGCTTCGTGGGCTTCGGGGATGGGTTCCGCCGGGTCGGTTTCGCGCTCGTCTGCGCCACCGTGGGCGCTGTTGCCTGCTGGGCCGGCGGACGGTTCGTTCGGCGGCGGCTCGCCCAGTGAAAGCTCGGCCTCTTTTTCGGTCAGACCGGCTTCGGCCCGCTCCGCATGCACTTGCAGGGTGCGATAGAACGCCTCGACGCTGCTGAGCAGGCGCTTTTGCAGGTTGGTGAACACCAGCTGGCCGCGCCCCTTCTTGGGTTTCATCAACTCGGTGTACTCGGACAGCATTTGGGCCAGGCGCAGCTCGTCGTGCTGACCGTCGAGAGCAATGCGCACCACGCGGCGCTGAGGAAAGGAGCCGAGGTTGGCGCTGCGCAGATCCTTTTTGAGGCGCCGCACCATGACTTGGTCGAGAGCCCGCGATTCGCCATCGATGGAAACGCCCCGGGTGAAGCGCTGCGGATCGAGGATCTCCATGAGAGCGGAGAAGCTGTTGGAGTGGCCGTTGTGGGGGGTGGCGGAGAGGAAGAGGCGGTTCTCGAAACGGGGGGCGAGATCGCGGGCCACGCGGGTGACGCGGCTGTCGATGGCGTATTTGCTGGAACTGGCGGGCGCCACGGTGTGGGCTTCGTCGAGGACGAGCAAGCTCTTCTTCAGGCGTTCGCCAATGTGTTGAATGAGCGGATCGAAGTACTCGGGTCGGCGCAGAGTCTGGTACGAGATGATGAAGCGATTGTGGGTACTCCACGGCAAGACACCGAACCCGCGTTCGCGTCGGCGGCGCGCCACGAATTCGCGATCGTAGATTTCGAAGCGCTGGCCGAAGCGCTTTTCCATCTCGCGCTTCCACTGCAAACTGATGCTGGCCGGGCAGACGATGAGCGCAAAATCCATGCGCTGACGGAGCTCGAGCTCTTGCAGCACCAAACCGGCCTCGATGGTCTTGCCGAGGCCCACGTCGTCGGCGATGAACAGGTTGGCGCGCGGGAGCTCGAGGGCCTTTTTCAGGGGGATGAGCTGGTGATTGAGCAGCTTGATGCCGGCACGAAAGGGCGATTGAAAGAGATCGGCCTGAGTTGCCGTCACCGAGTTCCACTTGAGGGCATGCAGGTAAGCGGCAAAGTGGCGCGGCGGATCCAGCCGGCTCACGTCGCCCAGGCCCTCGGCTTCGGGCTGCAGGATGCGAGCGCCCAGTTCGAGCTCCCACAGAACCTGCAGTGGCGCGCCTTGGTTGTCGTCGTCGAGGCAGACTAGGTCGATGAGCGTGGCGTGCTCGGGTTCCGGCGGCGGCGTGACCTGCTCGACCAGATATTGGCGCTGCCGCACCTGCACGATGTCTCCCTTGTGGGGCGCCAACCGCTTAAAGCCGCGGCCGCCGAAGATGCCACGCGGCGGCGCGCTCTCGGGAGCGCCGGAAGCTTCGAGCAAGCGGCCAGCCAGCGCCGCCCGCGCACGCTCCTTGGCAGAGAGGCCATGTTTTTCGCAGGCCCGTCGCAGTTCGTCGCGTCCCATCCATTCGACCAACCACCGCAAGAGCACTTGTCCGGACGACTCCAAATGGGTCACGTGTGCGTCGCGCGTCCCCTCCAGCGCGACGCCGAATTGCCGTCCGAGTTCGAGGAGGCGCGCCTTGGACAGAGTATCCAAGACGGATTGAACACTTGGTTGACTCACTCGCCTTCCAATCACTCCCGGCCGCTTCGTCGCAGTTTGTACCAAAATGCTCCGGTGAAAGGTAGGGGGGCTCGAGCCGTGACTTGGCAGCCACGACGGTAGCTACGACGAGAAACGCCCAGCTCCGCGGCGCTGACTCGCCGCGCGGTGCCAGTCATGATCGGGGACGTGGGGCGGTGACGATTGACGGGTACGATCGGCGGCGCGACGATACGAGGCGACGACGTATCCATGCCCTGAAAGGTCACCGATGAAGCTCTCGACGATTTTGGACCACATCGACAGTGGACACATGGCACTGCCGGAATTTCAGCGCGGCTATGTTTGGAACCGCGAGCAGGTCAAAGGATTGATGGCGTCGCTCTATGCGCGGCATCCTGTTGGTAGCTTGCTCGTCTGGGCGACCGATTCGCAGAAGGCAGCCTCCCGCGGAGAAAGGTATCCAGCGTTGGATGACCGAGCGCGCACTACCTGGCGGAAATATGTCCTACGAACTCACTGATCCCAGCAGTGGTCGGCCGCTCGCCCTTCTCGATTTGGCCTGGCCCACCGGAATCCAAGAGGGCTTGAGTCAGCCTGTATGCCTGCTCCTCAACGAGCCGGCCGAAACGATCGCGACGGCCAGCAATGCGGGGTTTCGGTGCTTCACGACCGAGGACTCGTTCAAGGTGCACGTGGAGCGGGACGTCCTGGCGGACGCGGCCGAATAGCGTCATTGCCATGCTTCCAGCAGGTCGCGAGTGCTCCCCCAAATCCGAAAAGCAAATTCAGGTGGAGGCACAGATATCGGGGGGCGCCAGGCACCGGCATGGGGTGGGCGCTCAGCCAATGAGCTTTCGCTTGTCCATGCGGAGAAAGCAAGTTTTGAAGTAAGCTACTTGTGTGATGTTCTGAGGGTGACGCGCCAGTGATGTTCTTGGGGGCAGCGCGACGGAGATCACCAAAAGCGCAATAGCGGGCCTCGGCAACTCCAGAGGGACTCGCTGGAGCGATCTCTGGGCATCGAACGCGCTCGCCGAGAAAGACGGCGGCCACCGAGGAACTTCGAGGCGGGGCTTTCTATTCCACTCGAAAAACGATTGGTTCCCCCATGTCCATCCCACCAATGAGAGCCTGCGCAGTCCAAGTTCCGGTTGAAAGATTTTGGTTCCACCAACTGGTGTAGTGCGTTTCCTCTCCCGAGAACGTGTGCAACAAGAGCGTGCGCGCCGCACCTACCGTCGTTTCCAGGCGTACTTCCACCTCCCATTCCGGGCGGGTCCCCCCTGTGACGATCACGAAAGACGGTTGGGCGCCGGAGATCACCGTGGCGTTTTCCTGTACCCGTTGTGCGGCTTCTAGATTGGTTATCTGTCCCGCTTGGACGGCGAAATCGAGCAAGCCTGGGCTCTGATCGTATGCAGGGGCGTCGACCCAAGCGTCCTCCAGGAAGGGGTCGAGAACTTCTTCCGTTTCCGACTCCCGCAGCTCAAAGTGAAGGTGGGGCGATTGAGAGCAACCCGAGCTGCCGATTTCACCGAGGGGCTGTCCCACATCGACCATCTCCCCCTCTTCCACCAAAATGGAGTTCTTTCTAAAATGGAGATAGCGTCCTTGACGCCCATCGGGGTGCTCGATGTGGACGCGGTTGGCGACTAAGCCACAGGAGCCAGGATCTTCGATGTGGTTGCGGTCGTCCTCCCCGTCGTGCACGAAGGTCACTCGACCGGGCGCGACCGCATAAATGCTCACACCAAGGTCCATCGTGCGGAAGTTCGCAAGAGCAATATCCAATCCCCGATGTCCCTCATAGGTGAAGGCGCCGCCGTTGTAGTCACGGATGCCTGCCCCAGGCTGCAGATCCACGTAGTTGGAGACAATCCAATCCTCGGCGACGGCTCCCCGCACCGGCCAAGAAAGGCGGCATTCGTGTTCATCGCACTGGGGGGCTCCGCCGTCTCCCGTCGTTCCCCCCGAGTTGGTACCGCCTGAGTTGGTTCCACCGGAGTTGGTGCCGCCTGAGCCACCGGAGTTGGTGCCGCCTGAGCCACCGGAGCTGGTACCACCGGAGTTGGTACCGCCTGGGCCGAGACCTCCAGCGCCGAACTCACCTCTGCCTCCGCTGGCCATTCCACCAGCGCCCGCGCTCGTTCCCCCTCGACCCATCGCGTTCCCACCGGAACCAACGGAGCCCCCTTTCGAGCTCATTCCCCCACTTTCGCTCGTTCCCCCTGAGCTAAAGCCGTCCTCACTGCTTGCCCCCGAAGCACCGGAAAACTCCCCTCCGCCTCCCGCCTTGTCCTTTTCCCCGGGCTCCCAGGTGGAGGAGTCATTCGCTGCTCCGCATCCACAAAGGGGCCACGAGATCAGGAGGAGGAGCAACGCGGCGCTGCGTCGAGTCATGCCTGGAAAATAGGGCATCCCTTGCCACGTTGGCGAGCTTTTTCTTGCTGGGAATTGCAGCACTACTCACGCGGAGCGGTCTCGTCATTTCCTAGCGCCTCAGCTGTGAGATCAGTGTTTTGCAGGGTCAGAAAGCCGATGGACTCGAGGCTTTCGAGTCCATCCAAGGTGGAGAGCGCACGATGTTGCTCCCAAGCTCGTCATTGCTCCCAAGCTCGTCACTGCCCATCGATTCCCGCCGGTGAGGTTCGCTGTGGTGAGGGTTCGCGACCTCGACCGGACCGGAGATGGGGCGCTGTGGTGTGGTGCCTGGTGTGATTGTCAATCGACAAATCTGGGCACTGAAATAGGGTTGGTGTCGCGTGCACCTCGATTGCGGCGTCTCCGCACCCCAGCTACTCTGCGTCTTGGTTCTTCCAGTGCACGGGAGAAGAGCTTTCCGAATGAGCCGGCTCCAAGCGGAGGGTTGACGAGCGTCATGTTCGGCCGGTGTCCGGACGTCCGGACACTGGCAATCGCCGCCTGACAAGTTTTTTTCTTGCGAATGTATTATTCGTGAGAAAAAGTCTCATTGCACTGTGCGTCGTGATCGTGCGCGATGCGTCAGAACTCAACTGCTGACATCCCTACGATGATTCGTGAGTTTCGCTCCAAAAGCGGATGAGATTTTCGGGGCGGATGGCGGCCATTGAAGCCCCCCAAGCGTGCGCGCGCATCGAAATCGGCAATTGGAGCCAGCTCGCCCGGTGACACACGGCGGCAGGGGGCAACGCCGAGGGGACGTGAGTCGCGGACGACTGTTCCGAGTGCGTCGTGCCGGTGACGCTATGTGGTGCCGCCGACGCGGGGTGCGCCGCCGAACGGGGGTGCGCCACGTGCCGCTTTTGCTCCGAATTGATTGCGGGACAGGACCCGGCGATATTGCTTTCGTAGGCTTTGCCGTTGCCGGGGCGACAGCGAAGTACCCTGTCCCTCTTCTACGACTTCGGTGGCGGTCTCGCTCATGATCACATCCGGGAGCACAGTCTCCCCGTCCTGGCTTTCTGGAGATCATGAGGAGGATTTCTGGAAAGACGTCGAGCAGGCGGGGCGGTGAGCAGGCGGGGCGGCGAGCCCTCCTCCTGTTGGCCGCAGGCTTCCCTTCTTTCTAGTCAAAGGGAAATATCTTGAGCCAGACGGAAAATGCAGGTACTCTGTTATTCTGGCGCGGCTATACCCTGCAAGCGAGGTGGGTTCATGAGGTGTTCCGGACGTAGCGCGATACGAACGATTGGTGTGATGTTGCTCGTTGGCTGTGGCGGCGGCGATCCGGCTTCAACAGATGACTCTACAGGCCAGGGTGAAGTTGACTCGAACTCGGGAGGCAGGGACTCGGAGGGGCAGAATACAGGTAGCGCTAGTTCGACCGGAGGCGCGCTGTCGACCGGTGCTACCGTCTCGACGGGCGGAGAAACTGGAGGCACGACTGTTGTCACGACCGGTGGCACCGCTGGCTCCTCGTCGGGAGGGAGCGGCGGCTCTGAAACGGGTGGGGTGGGGAGTGGCGGCGAGGCGACGGGAGGCACTGCAGGCGCAGACACCGGCGGCACATCCGGTTCGGGAAGCACGGGGGGAGCCGGGGGAAGTTCTGGAGCATGCACCGTTCCGCCGGCCTCGTGCCCGTACCCAGACGGCGTTACGGACAAGGACAACCGGGCGTTGTGCAACGCTCATGAGCTCACGCTCGAAGGTGACGTAAGCCCAGAAAGCTGCATCTTCAATGATTCGAGCTTGACCGTCGACCGCTGCGCGGTGGTGTCCGACAGTCTCTGCGATGGTCAGAGCAATTGGTATCATATCACTGTACGCGCCAAGCATTTGTTCGCCGTTGTGCCTGACAACAATGGGGGATTTGCGGCGAACGTCTACCAAAGCAATTCCAGTACCCCAGCTTCGCTGAACGAACTGACGCAGATCCAGAACGATTGGTCTGGATCACCGTTCAACTACGATCTGATGTACGTCGCCGACGGTGCTGCAGGAACGACAGTGAACATTTTCATCGAGGTGCTGTCCAAGGAGTTTCCCTTTGGGTACGAGCTCACCATCAAGGAAGACGAAACGGAGTTTTCCTGTGTCGACATGAATTTGACGGGTCGCGGTGGGGACTATCACTTCCAAGATGACGCTGCCGGACTCCAACAAGGTGCTTTTGTCGGCGGTTTGGTTGATGCGACGACCCGAGATGAGCCGTTCGACCCGAGTCCCGACCGACTGCGGGAAAACGCGACAGCCTGCCGCAAGCGACTCAATGACGCCCAGGACCCGAGCTCGGGCTGGGCACAAATGGAGGTGGTCGCCTGCGTTAATGGGCAACTGGAGGTTGTCCATGATTGCCTGAGTGACTTTCCCGCTTGGAGCGAGGCGGACGTGACGAACTACGGTGAGCTGCGCTGCAACATCAATGTCCATCCCGATGGGCGACTCTGGTGTGAGCCCAGCAACGTGGGAGACAAACCGTTTGGAATATGTGCCTTGCACGATCTTCCTCCAGGGGAGGCGACCTGTGTGCCTGACTCGGTCACGGGAGAGAGTCGCTACCTGTTTGGTTGTCAGTCCAACTTTGGTCACTACTTTGACCAGGATTCGACCCTCTACAATCCACGCTCAGTGACAGAAGGCGGCTACGTGACTGGACAGGACTGCCAAGATCCTTTCCGCGAAGGAAATCAGCAACTGAGTGCAGAGGAAGCGTCACGTGGCGAGTGCGGTATGCACTATTTGAGCGGAGAGACGCGCTGTCTCTACGACCGGGAACACTCAGTCAACGACGAGGTGGACGATCCCGCACTGTGGGATACCTACGATCCCACCTTCAATGATTTCCCCAATACGCAAAACCTAGTCAGCTGCGCGCAGCCGGGAGATGGAAACGTCGTGCCCTACGTACGACTCGATACGCTCAGCGGCGTCTATACGGACGTCCACGTGGAGATGTCGCGACCGCTCATCGACGAGCTTCACGCCCGCGGGCAGAAGTACTACGGCTACTTGAATGTTCCGTCGCCCGAATCCAAGACGACACTCCCCGGCAGCCCCCATCTTGGCAATGGCGCCCCGTGGAACACGATGGCTTACCAGTACATGTATTGGGCCGATCGCCTGGGTGAGGACATCGGAGATAGCTCGGGAAACTACGCGGCATTGCCGCGGCCCTGCTACGACGTCGACGATGACGGCGTTGGCAACGACGTCGACAACTGTCCGACCATCTACAATCCGGCTCAGGCAGGTGAGCAGCCGGACGAGGACGAAGACGGGCTAGGAGACGCCTGTGATCCGACACCTTCGACTCACGAAGGGAACGACATCGACGCAGATGCCGTGTCGCAGCCCGAGGACAACTGCCCGCAGATTGAAAATGCGGACCAGGCTGACGCTGACGGCAATGGAATCGGAGATGCCTGCGATTCAGAGCTTCTTTGGACGTGTGATGCGACGTGCCGGCAAGCCACGAGTTCCTGCGATGCAGAGGCTCGTACCGACGGAATCTGCGCCTCCTCGGCGCTTCCAGCCTGTGACGCTTCTCTGGGGATTGGTTGTGCAGACGTTGCCGGAGAGGTCAGCGCCGCCCAGCCCATGCAGTGGGTGTTCGATCTCTACAAACCACTCACCCAGGATCTCCTTATTGCCTGGACCAAGCTCGGTGTGCTTTCGAACATGGACGGCATGACCTACGACGTCGCTGTGCCGAGTGATTGCTGGAGCAACGACTTGGTGGCGTTGTTTCAAACGTTTGCCGAAAATGGAGGAAGTCTCTCAGAAGATATTTCCGGTTCGACGGATCCGAACCACGCGGGGCGACAATCCGTCGTGCAGGAGACGCTCGACGAGGCAGGAGTGAGCGCCAGCAGCTTCGACATCTGGTCCTATCGGCAGGGGCTTTCGGACGCCGAGTGGGGACAGTCGGCGGCACATCGGGCGCTGGAGGTCTTTCGTGTCGACTTCATGCGCAATTTCATGGACGAGTTGAAAACGGAGGTGGACGCTTATGTCGCTGCGGAGCGTCCCGGTGAGTCCTTTGGTCTATTCTTCAATCAGGGGACGACAACCCTGTTCAACAGTATCGAAGATGCCGCGGAACCGGGGGGATACCGCAATCTCAAGGATGTCGCCGGGGCCGAGACCTTCATTCGTTCGGGCCATCCCGAGCATGGCACCTATGACTGCGTGGGAGTCGAGGGAGCTGCCTACCCGAGCCGACGCACCCTGGAATGGCTATTTGACCTGCACGACGACGATGGCTTGCGCTTTTGGTCGTGGAACTTTCCGGGGGAAGTTCCCGATGATCGTCCTCTATTGTTCGCGGCCGAAGCTCTCAGCCATGGCGGAATCAGTCAGACGCCTTTCTGCGAGGTCGAGGAGCTCTATCCCTATAAGGGGTACACGACGCCCCACCACAACCTGCGCCGAGCTCAAGCCTCGCTCGCGCCGTTCATGTCAGCGTATTGGGACCGCCTGAATCTTCCACGGCGCACGGGGCAGGTGGGAATGTACCTGCCTCAAGTGATCAACGAGGGATGCTACAGTTCCCCGGAGTTCGGGATGCCGGAATTCGAGCGGCTCAGCGACATGCTCCGCGACTTGAACTACAGCGTGGATGTGTTGAGCGGCAGTGCCTTTGCGATGGGCCGTGCCGATCTGCCCGAGGTCAGCACATTTCAGCAGTATGAGTTTATCGTCCTGGCGGCCGAATTCCTGTCGACGGAAGAGATCGAGGTGCTCAGCTCGTACTTGGATGCTGGCGGAACGATTGTGGCGACTGGAAAGCCGGGAAGGTTCGATGAATGGTGCCGAGACGCAACTGCGGAGACGGGCACGCGCAGCACTTGGCTCGGTTACTTCGCTTCTCACGGCGAAAACGCCGTGGGATCGGGCAAGCTGGATTGGTTGGATGGGGTCACGGCTTATACCGACCCCGATGGCCAGTCGATGGACGCAGCCGAGGCTCTCAACTTCCTCGACGCTCCCAATGCTGGGACCTGGATCTGTACCCCAGGGGCGAGCTCTTGTGATGAGGTGGGGGGAACCTTCGATACATCTCAGCTCGTGGTCGAGGATTTGGCGGGCGAGCGGGCGCAGCTGCGAAGCTGGCTCGAAACGACGCTCGGCAGTGACTTTGGTCTGCCCAGCCCAAGGTTTGGCGCAGCTCTCCCGGCCGAGGTGCACGTGGTGGAGCGGGAGGGGCAGAATGGGCTTCCCGTCTACCATCTCCTCAACTATTCACTGAACACGGTGGCCGTCGACCCCTGGTACGATGGTGATCTGGCTGGCGTGTACGAGGAGCGAGTTGCGCATTTTGGCTGCACGAGCGCGGTGCAAATCCCAGCGATCACCGTCCCAGATGAACTTGGTGCCACAGGGGGGACGGTGCACGTCGCCGCCCTCGATAGCGCTCCTGCGAGTGACGATTTCTTCCCCAATGCCTGCGGCCCTGCCGCTCCATGTGCGTCTCCGCCTCTCTCTGACAACTATCCCAATCAGGCTAATGGGTTTTCCTTTCCCGAGACCAGCACGACCTTCGCTCCCGGTACGACCGAGGTCGCTGTGACCTGGCCGGGAGAAGAGGCGCTCACGATGAAGCAGTGGCTGATCGTGTGGTTCGAGTCCAATTGAGCCCAGTGGGAGATCCACTGTTGCATTTTTCTCGATGAAGGGGCTCCCTTTTCTCGAATGTGGTAACTTAGTGATCAGCGAGACGGGCCAGGCCTCCGCTTTTGACGGACTAGTGCCTCGGCAACTCACGTTTCGAGCGGTTTCGAAGCACTCCCAGAAGTGG
>CAYTRQ010000207.1:0-10038 GCA_964440025.1 uncultured Polyangiaceae bacterium
GTCAGCTTGTCTCGCGACGGAAAAACTCCGACGAACTCTCAAGCTCTCCCGATTGGCACGCCACCCTGATTGCTCAACGGGGAAAGTGGCCGCCGCGCCGTCTGGTGTACCGGAAAAAGCGAACCGGCCGATCGCGGCTCCATCTCGTGCTACTCGACACCTCAGCCTCAACACTCCAAGGTCATCTCTTTGGGCGTGCCAAGGGACTCGTACTAGAGCTCTCTCAACAAATCTATCTGGCCCGCGAACAGCTCACCATCTTGGGGTTTGGAAATGGTGAAGTTCACCCAATTCTTGCGCGCAGCCGAGCCCCCAAGCGAATCAGAACGCTTCTGAACTCCGTCCCTGGCGGGGGCGGGACTCCCCTCCGACAAGCACTTCGGGAAGCCGAACGCCAGCTTCGAAACTGGCAGCGGCAGCACCCCGGACTGCCAGCACAGACCTATTTGCTCACGGACGGTCGCACCTCCCAACCAATCGATGACCTCCAACTCTCAAGCAACTGCCTCGTCGTCGACCTCGAGATTGCTCCGGTTAAACGTGGCAAAGCGCCGGCCATCGCGCGACAACTCCATGCGCACTACCTTTCTCTTCCGGACTTTTTCCCTTCGGAGATAGCATGAGTTTCTTCCCAACGTCTCGGCTTTCCGTCGCTCATGCGGCCACAGACGCAGACTACGGACAATCCGAGGCCTGCGCTTCCTGTGCCGCAGTGTTCCTTGCAGCTCCAGCATCCGGGCAAGGCAAAACAACCGTGACCGCAGCGCTCGCACGCTTGATGAGCAATCGCGGTAAGAAGGTCCGAGTTTTCAAAGTCGGCCCCGACTACTTGGATCCACTCATCTTGCAGCAAGCATCCGGTGCTCCCGTCGAGCAACTGGACTTATGGATGGCTGGTGAAAAGTACTGCCAACGAAAGCTCTATGAAGCAGCAAAGGTTTCCGACCTGATTGTGGTGGAAGGGGTGATGGGAATGCTCGATGGCACTCCTTCCAGCGCTGATGTTGCCGCACGCTTCGGCCTACCGATCCTATTGGTCATGGATGTGAAAGGCATGGCACAGACGGCAGGAGCACTAGCCGTCGGTCTCGCCCGCTTTCGGGACGACGTTTCCGTCTGTGGGCTCATTGCCAATCATTGCAGCTCCCAGCGGCACGAAGAACTAATCCGCGGAGCTCTTCCCGAGGATCTTCCCCTTTTTGCTGCACTTCCTCGCGAGCAATCGATTGCGCTGCCAGAAAGGCATCTCGGGCTGGTAGGAGACATCGACGTTCGGGACGATCTGGAAGCCCGTTTCGAGACCGGAGCTCAAGCTCTTGCAAAAACGGACATCGAGCGGCACTTGACCGCACTTTCTCCCATTTCGTTTCGCGCCCCATCCACCACTAGCCCTCATTCGAGGGAACTTTCCGGGCAAATCGATCCCCCCAGTACCGAGAAAGACCCCACAGCACTTCGGTCCGACGAGCTTCCACTGCGAAGCCGGCGCATCGGCATCGCCCAAGATGCCGCCTTTAGCTTTATCTATCAAGCCAATCTCGACGCACTCCACGAACTTGGCGCTGAACTTCACTTCTTCTCACCCCTCGAGGACACCGCCCTGCCCGCGTGCGATGCGCTATGGTTTCCCGGGGGGTATCCCGAACTCTACGCCGAGCGTCTCGCAAAAAATCACCCACTCCACGCCGCTATCCGTCAGCACTTCCACGCGAACATGCCAATCTTCGCCGAATGCGGCGGACTGCTCTATTGCCTCCAAAGCCTCACCGACTTGGAAGGACAAACCTACCCGATGCTGGGGCTTTTATCAGGTCAAGGTGGCATGCGCGGAAAACGTGGCTGCCAAGGAATGCAGACGGCGCTTTTGCCGGAAGGAGAAGTGCGCGCTCATGCTCATCATCGTTCAAGAAGCAGTGGAACACCGGAGCCCATT
Source organism: uncultured Polyangiaceae bacterium (assembly GCA_964440025.1). GTDB lineage: Bacteria > Myxococcota_A > Polyangia > Polyangiales > Polyangiaceae > NIC37A-2. Next base: position 1,934 of record CAYTRQ010000207.1, read on the forward strand.
GGCTACGGAAAGCGCCAAAACCATTCGGCACCAGGGGAGCCCATTTATCGAGTGCGTTCCCTCACAGCCACCTATCTGCATCTCTTCTTTCCCGATAATCCCACCGCCATTGCTCGGCTTTTTCGACCGGTGGACCCGGCAACTCATCATCCATCGCCCAACATAACTGGCACGCAAGATGCCTAACACACCTGACCTTTGTTCAAGTGAACCACTTGCTCCCAGTTCGATCCTCTCGCTTCCCCCTTCCTTTTTCCGAACTAGCAGCCCGCACTCTCTCCCCCTGAGAGGGCCTACCCGTCACCCACAACAACCAATGGAATCAAGCCATGACCGATAGTACCTTTGCCATGATGGGCGCCGGCCTCACTCTCGGCCTCATCCATGCCTTTGACGCGGACCACGTCATGGCTGTTTCGGCGATGAGCAGCGAGAAACCTGGCCTCCTGCGAACCCTTCGCTACACGCTCAGCTGGGCCCTCGGACACGGGGCCGTTCTGCTGGTCACCGGCCTGCTGCTCTTTGGCCTTGGAGTGCAGCTACCAGAACCAATTGTCCATGGAGCGGAAGCAATGGTGGGCCTCGTGCTCATCGGCATCGGACTGTCCTGCTTCTGGCGTTTCCGAAAAAGCGACGTACGTCTGACTCCCCACAGTCACGGAAACATCACACATACACATTGGCATTTGCCGGGGCATGCTTCGAGGTCCGAGCGAAACAACGCCGGCAGACCACAGGCTTCCTGTCAAAAGTCAACGCCGGGCAAGGAGCGGTCACAAGAGCACGAGTCAGCATCACTCAATCCAAAGCAGAGGCACACGCCAGTGTTGGTCGGATTTCTTCATGGTCTCGCCGGTAGTGCACCGGCGCTGGCTCTCGTACCCATTGTTGGGCAAGGGCAGTTGCTCGTCGCAGTAGGATATCTCCTCGTCTTTTCGCTCGGAGTCGTTATTTCCATGGCAGCATTTGGCGTTAGCTTTGGCGCACTCCAAGGTAAGCTGCGGCATATCAGCTCTCGCGCCTTCTGGATGTCTCGCTATGCAGCAGCCTCTGGATCCATCGTACTAGGCGGCTACCTCTTCGTTCAGTTTATTTAGTGTGGGCCGAATCTCAGGAACAACGGCGTCCCCTCAGGACAGGTCTAACGACTGGCTGCTGCGCCACTGCTTGTTGTGTCGGGGCGGCACGGGCGCTTTTGGCCGCACGCCTCTCTCCTTCGAACACGATCGATTCAAGCAAGGCGCAGCCGCAAAGCTCCGTCAACGTGAGCGTGCAACTCCCAGGAGGAAGTAGTGTGACTCTTCACCTCTCCAACGTGCAAGCCAACGATCGGAGCGCTACGGCAGAGACGATCAAAGACGCCGGAGACGATCCAGACGTCACCCATGGCGCGAAAGTATTCGTGGAGCTCAAGTGCATTCCAGAAAAGGCTGTCCTCTTTCGAGCCGCCGAAGGTGTGGGTGTTGTGACCCGGCCTGGACTACCTGTGCCAGTTGGTGAGCCGGCCATCAATCCTGTCCCCAGAAAGATGATGCGCGAGCATTTGCAGCACCTCGCGGAACAATCGGGCTACCAGGGAGGCTTCGAAGTCGCCGTCGGCATCGAAAATGGTTCACTGTTGGCCCAAAAGACCATGAACCCCCGACTCGGCATCGTGGGCGGTTTATCCATTTTGGGCACCACGGGTATCGTCCGCCCCTATTCGTGTTCCGCATATGTCGCCTCAATACACCAGGGGGTCGACGTTGCGTGTGCAAGCGATGTTCGCCACCTTGCCGCCGTAACTGGGAGCAATAGCGAATCCGCTATTCGAAAACACTACCAGCTTCCTGACTTGGCAATCATTGAAATGGGAGATTTGGTTGGCGCCCTGCTCAAGTACGTCAAGCGCACACCAGTATCGAAATTAACTATCTGCGGAGGTTTTGGGAAGATCAGCAAACTCGCCAATGGCTACCTCGACCTGCATAGCAGAGCATCGAGTATCAACTTCCGCCACCTTGCCAAACTCGCATCGGAGAGCGGCGCTCCAGAGCAACTGACAGAACGGGTGCGTCTGAGCAATACTAGCTCTGAGGCGCTTTCCTACTGCCAAGAAGCGAGTATCGATCTCGCCGGTGGGGTTTGTCGGGCTGCTCTAAGACAAGCCAAAAAGCGAGTCCCTTCAACCATTGAGCTCGAGATCTTGAGCGTCGATCGACAAGGTCACGTGGTCGGTCAGGCGAGGGAGAGCGAAAGCTCATGACCCTTCTCGTGCTAGGCGGCACCATGGAGAGTCGTCGAATGACTTCGCGCCTTCTGGATGCCGACGTTCGCCTCATTTACAGTCAGGCCGGCCGGGCCAGGACCCCCAATCTCGACTGTGAGATCGTCAGCGGTGGTTTTGCGTGTCGGGGCGGACTCTCTCGGTTTCTTGAAGACCGACGAATTACCGCAGTCTTGGACACCACCCATCCCTATGCTCAGCTCATCAGCACCACGGCGGCGCAAGCCACGCGCAGCTGTTCTGTCCCATGTTGGCGATATGAACGTCCGGCTTGGGAACCGACGGAAAATGACCACTGGTCCAGTTTTTCCTGCTGGCAAGCGCTACTGTCGGCACTGAAGGAGAAACAGTCCGTATTTCTCACTACGGGACAGCTCGCACCTCAGGTCCTTGCTCAGCTCGACATTTATCGACAAGCGGGCCAGCGTCAGGTTCTGAGAACCGTCATGGAGCCTCCCGCGGAGCAGCGAGAGAACATGATCTGGATCCAAGATGTCGGGCCATTTTCCTTGGAGCAGGAGCTCGAACTTCTCGTCAGGTACCATGTGGATGCCTTGGTGAGTAAAAATAGCGGCGGTAGCGCAACTGCCGCCAAACTGCTTGCTGCCCGTCAACTGGATATCCCCGTATTTCTTCTGCAACGTCCCTCACTTCCCCCTGTCGATCGCACGTTCGACAGCGAAACAGAGTGCCTCAATTTCGTATTGGATTGGTGGCCCCATCCCCGCTTCCCTTGACGACCCGAGGCCCCCACACAGAGCCCGAACTTCGGCTCGGGGGATCAACTCTCTGGCTTAACAAGGTAAGGAAAGAAAACGAACACCATGACATCAACCCCAGCCAACCAGCCAGCCATTCTCTTCATCGGACACGGTTCACGTGATCCCGAAGCCGTTGAGGAGTTTCACCGGCTGGCCGAGCACTTCCGCCAACGCTTTCCACACAGGCTCGTAGAAACCGCCTTCCTCGAGTTCGCCCGCCCGGTCATCGCCGAGGGCGTCCAAAAACTCGTTGAAAATGGAGCAACTGAGATTCATGCCATCCCCGGCATGCTCATGGCAGGCGGCCATGCAAAAAACGACATTCCTAGCGAGCTCAACGCACTGCAAAAAGCTCATGGCATTCACATTCAGTACGGCTCGGAACTGGGCGTTCACGCTCAGATGCTTCAGGCGGCGCGCGCCCGCATCAGCGAAGCGGAAGAGCAACTCAAAGAGCAAATCGCAGACGACTACAACCGTAAGGACACCTTGCTGGTGGTGGTCGGCCGCGGGGCTTCAGACGCCGACGCCAACTCGAACATCTGCAAGATCACACGCTTTCTAGAAGAAGGCATGGGATTTGGCTGGGCTACTACATGCTATAGCGGTGTCACCACGCCACTCGTACCCGACTGCCTCGAACGAGCTCACGGCCTAGGCTTCAAACAGGTCATCGTATTTCCCTACTTTCTGTTTACAGGCCGCCTCGTCAAAAGAATTTACGACTGGACCGACGAATACTCTGTATCTCACAAGGACGTAAGTGTAGCCAAAGCTTCCTACCTGAGCGATCATCCACACGTCATCGACACCTTCGTCGAGAAGCTTCACGACATCGAATCAGGCGAGGCCAAAATGAACTGCCAACTCTGCCAATACCGTGTCCAAATCGTTGGCGCCGAGCACAAAGTGGGACAACCACAAGAAAGCCACCATCACCATGTCCAAGGGATAGGGACCGATGCAGATCATCATTACCACCACCACTCATAATCAAATGATTCCCAGGCAAATGGAACGAAGTTGAATCAAGTACCAGGGCAACCACCGGTGGAATTCCAATACGAAACGAACCCCCGAGAAATCGAGCAGCAAAGCTTCCGCATCATCCGGCAGGTGACAGCGCTCGATGGTCTGTCCCCGGAGGCCCAGCAGGTCACCATGCGTGTGGTCCACAGTATTGGCTATCCCGACGTGGCCGAACGGCTCCGTTTCAGCCCCGAGGCCTGCCGGCGAGGGATCAAGGCGCTTGCGAAAGGACGACCGATTCTTTGCGACTCGGAGATGGTCCGAGCAGGGCTCACCAAGCGTCTCTTGTCTTCTCCTCCCTCGTGTTTCCTCAATAATCCCGAGGTCTCCCGGATTGCAACCGACCGTGGTGAAACGCGGTCCATGGCGTCCGTTCAGCTCTGGCTTCCTCTCCTCCATGATAGCATTGTAATTATTGGCAACGCTCCCACAGCCCTCTTCCGGCTGCTCGAACAGCTTCAAGTCACAGATGCCCGTCCAGCATTGGTGATTGGTATGCCCGTGGGATTCATAGGGGCTGCAGAGTCCAAGGAAGTACTCTGGGATCTGCACTCTCGCTTGCAGTTCGACTGCATCACGTTGCTCGGGCGGCAAGGCGGTAGCGCGGTAGCAGCGGCCGCATGCAACGCCCTTCTCCGCTGCAACGCCGGGGAGCACTACTGAATGGCGGAAGGGTCAAACATTCACATTATCGGCCTCGGCGTCACAGACTGCGCACGGCTCAGCAGCGAAGCTGCAGCTGCACTCGAACGCGCCGACTGGGTCCTCGGATCCGAGCGTCAACTCAAGGTGGTCGAGGGCAGCCTTCATCGACAGTCGGTCCGTTCTCTACCGGCTCTCAATGAGCTTCAACACTGGATCTCCAAGCAAATCCAACTCGGCCGAGGACGAATCGTCGTGCTCGCATCGGGTGATCCACTCTATTATGGAATTGGAAGTTGGTTCACGCGCCATTTTTCCCGTTCAGAACTAACGTTCCACCCAGCCACTTCCAGCCTGCAGGCCGCATGTCACGCGTTGGGGCTCTCCTTGCAGGAAGTTGAAGTTGTGAGCCTTCATGGCCGTGCGCCACAGCGACTGCGCACGAAACTCAAGCGTAACGCGCGCCTGCTCATCCTGACCGACCAATACAGCGCTCCCTCTGCCTTGGCCCGAGAATGCATTTCCACAGGCTTTGCTCTCTCCACAATAACCATTTTCGAACGCCTCGGCTATCCACAGGAGTGCATCCGAACCTTCGGTGTGGAAGAGCTCGCTCAGAGCAGTGAAGACTTCGATCCTCTGCACCTAGCTCTGATCGAAGTCCGTGGATCTGGTGGTGTGCTTCCCGAGTTTCCTGGAATTCCAGATGATCATTTCATCGTCGATGCGAGCGCGTCGTCTCCTCACAAGCAAAACAGCCACGGGATGGTGACCAAAAGACCCGTCCGCTTGCTCATCCTCTCCTGGTTGCAGCCGGGCGTCGGTGACGTCATTTGGGACGTCGGCTCTGGAAGTGGATCGGTTGCTGTGGAACTCGCGTACTGGGCCTCTGCATGTCAGGTCTATGCAATTGAAAAGACGGAGAGCCGCTTGAACTGCCTCCGGGACAATCGAACGAAGTTCGGTGTCGTGGACAATCTCCATATCGTTCCAGGTCGAGCACCTGAAGCACTGATGGACCTTCCTCCACCCAACAAGATCTTTTTGGGCGGCACGGACGGTGAGATGCCAACGCTTCTGCGGGACCTTTGGCTCAAACTACCTGAAGGAGGAATGATCGTTGTCAGCGCAATCACCGAACCCTCCAAGCATCACGTACTGAATTTCGTCGCCGGGCAGTCGAATGATCTCCGCCTGGATACCGTTGAACTCACAGTAGGCCAAGGCGACTATCTGGCACAGAAACTCATTTATCGTCCCCATCTTCCAGTCACCATCTTCAAATTGGCTAAGGAAACGATCAGACAATGACAGCGGTTTTAGAACTTCAAAAAGGCTCCTTTTGGGGAGTGGGAGTGGGACCAGGCGATCCGGAGCTCATGACGTTCAAGTCTGCCCGCCTCATTCGAGAAGCGAACGTACTCAGCTTTATCGTGAGCGAGGGCGGAAACTGTCGTGCGAAAGACATTGCGCTTCAATCCCTCGGCCCACGACTGCCTTCGTGCACGGAGCTTCCTATCCATATGCCCATGTGTCAGGATCGGAGTGCCGCTCGTGCCGCCTACGATCTGGCGGCCGAGGAGATCGAGGCTCATCTGTCTTCTGGGAAAAACGTAGTATTCCTCTGCGAAGGTGATCCTCTCTTCTTTGGCTCCCTAGCCCACCTACTAGCTCGCCTACATCACCAGCATAGTTGTAGCGTCGTTCCCGGTGTGGCATCTCCTCAGGCGGCGGCTGCACTTCTTCGACAACCACTGGCGATGCTCACCGAATCCTATGTCGTCGTCAGCGGCCGTCACGACGACGATTTTCTCCGCCAGGCACTCGAGACTCACGACAATGTGGTCATCATGAAAGCCGGGAACCCTCGTCAGCGCCTTCTTTCTCTTCTCCGCGATGTCGGAAGGGAACGCGATGCTTGCTACCTGGAAAACGTGGGGCAACCACAACAAAGAGTCGTCACGAATGTAGCTTCCTTGACCAACGAGGAAACCTCCGGCCCCTACTTTTCCCTCTTTCTCGTTACACGAAGGGTCGAACGATGATCCGTATCGTAGCTCTTACGGACGCCGGTCGCAGACTAGCGAAGCGCTTGCAAGACCGCCTTCAAAACAGCGAACTATGGTACAGACCCCAACCGTTCGCTGCCAAATTGCAACACGCTTTCGAGCAAGGTGATCATCTGATACTGATTTGCTCTACTGGAATAGCAGTTCGATGTCTTGCTCCGGTTTTAAAGAGCAAACACAAAGACCCACCGGTTCTCGTGCTGGACGACCAAGGCCACTACGTCATTCCTCTCCTGTCAGGTCATGAAGGAGGAGCCAACGAGTGGGGCCGTCAGATCAGCGCCATTCTGAAAGCACATTTGGTACTTACGAGCGCGCATTCCTATCTTCATCCTGTCTACACTGCTGGCCTCGGTTGTGAACGGGGCTGCTCGCTCGCAACGCTCCGGCACTTGCTTGTAGAGTGTCTCCAGAAGGCGGAGATCGGTATTCATCACCTTCGCTGCATTTCTAGTATTGATGTCAAGGCTGACGAGGCAGCGATTTTGGCTCTCGCCGACGAACTAGGAAAGCCATGCAAGTTCTTTTCGGCCCGCGAACTCCAAAGTGTCGATTCTCTCCTCAGTACTCGCTCGGAATATGTCTATTCAACGGTAGGCGTTTACGGTGTAGCGGAGTCGGCGGCTCTCTACTCCGCTCAGAACATTACGGGAACTCACCCTGATTTGCTTCTCGCCAAACAGAAAACAGCACAGGCAACCTGTGCACTAGCAGTTTCGCACCCGAAGGGCAGCGAAACAACAGACAATAACGCGCTTTCAGCAGACAATGCCGGCGCCAGCCGACCCAGCTCTCCGACGGATTTTCAAAGTGACAAGACGGCTCCGTGACGTTGCTCGAGCTCACAAGAAAGGGATCGATCAGTGAACAAACTATTCATCGTTGGCACCGGACCTGGCGACTGTGGCCTGATGGTACCTCAGGCCCGAGAAGCCATTTTAGCCAGTACCGACCTCGTTGCTTACGGTCTCTATTTGAAGCTGCTGGGAGAACTCTGTCAGGGAAAACGTCATCACCAACTACCTCTGGGTGAGGAAGTTCGTCGTGCGCAACTCGCTCTCGAGCTCGCTGCCAGTGGTCGAAAGACCGCCTTGCTTTCGAGTGGAGACGCGGGAATCTACGCAATGGCAACGTTGGTCTTCGAGCTTCTCGATCAACAACTCAATGGAAAGAAGGATCACCCCGAATGGCTTGACGTCGATATCGAGGTCATTCCTGGCATTTCGGCCATGCAGGCAGCGGCGAGCCGCGCAGGCGCCATCCTCGGCCACGATTTCTGTACCATTTCTCTTTCGAACCTACTCACTCCTTGGTCAAGCATTGAAGAACGCATTCATG
>CAYTRQ010000208.1:0-7205 GCA_964440025.1 uncultured Polyangiaceae bacterium
AGGCGTTCAGCGGCACAATCCAGGCAAAAAAGCGAAGTCGACCGCCCTCGCCCCGTCAGGGGCGGGCGACGAAGCGCCTTTTGGAGACGGGATCTAGCCTAGCAAGAAACGATTGCGCAGAGGAGCGCTCGGGCATTGCAGAGGTCTTGGGGCGGCTCAGGCCAAAGGGGGGGGGCCGCAAGGAGCGCAGGACGATCGCCCTCAGTCATTTAGCGCTTTCGTTGATGGTTGGCGGCCTCCCAAGCTGTACACGCACCGAGATGCCCGATCCTCGCGATGCCGCAGCGCGGTACAGGGCCGCGCTCGACTCTGGCGATATCGTTGCTCTACGCTCGATGATGACCGAACGGGCCCGGCGTAGCTATAGTGCGGAGGATCTCCGTCAGCTGTTGGAGCGAGACGGAGAGGAGCTCAGGCAGAGGGCCCAGAGTGTCACGGGGCCGAAAGCTCAGGTCTCTGGCGAAGCGACGTTGGGGCTTAAGGAGCGCGAGGCGGCGACTTTTGCTCTAGAAGAGGGGCAGTTTCGCCTCACGAGCTCTTCTGCGGTGCCAGCGCGCCCGCAAACTCCGACGGAGGCCCTTGCTCAGCTGTCTCGTGCGGCAAGGCAGAGGAGTTTGCCTCTTCTGCTTTCGTTGCTCGTTCCGGAACAGAGAGAGAGACTGGAGGAACGTCTCCGAGGACTGGTTGCCTCTCTCGAGAGGCTTGACGCTGCAATCATCGAAGTGAGGGAGGACCGGGCTACCGTGCAACTTCCGGATGGACAAGTGATTCGCCTTCGTCAGAACGCAGGAACCTGGCAAATCGAGGCGCTGCCGTGAAGCGACTGGATCGCAGAACAACTCTTGGACGTTTGGGGTCTTTGGGGCTTGTGAGCTCGTTGCGTTTTGTCGCGCCCCAGAGCCTTGCCTCGTCCCCAGCGCTCTTCATTCGGAGCCTTTTTGGCGCCACTGTTTTGACCCCCCGTCGTGCTGAGGCATTTAGTGACGAGGGAGCATTTCATCCTCGGCTTCTTCAAATCGGAAACCAAAAGGATGGAGTGGACGAGGCTCGTCGTGCCGCCAGTCGTTGGTCGTTTGAGGTCATGCGGAGGACTAGCGCTCCTGGCCGATTGGCCGTCGAGCTTGTTGAGCCGTCCAGTCCGAAACTACTGGCCGAGCCCTTGCTCATCTGGCAGGGGACCAAGGCTGTTCCAGAGCTTTCTTCGGCTTCTGTGCGGCATCTGAGGAAGTATCTGCGGATGGGAGGGATGTTGATCATCGACGATCGCAGCCCTGCTGCCGGAGACTTCACTCAATCCGTCAAGGCGCAGCTTGCGAGGATTTTGCCGGAGTCTGCGCCGGTCAAGTTGCCGTCACGGCATGTTCTGTACAAGACCTTCTATTTGTTGGATGGCCCCGTCGGACGTACGGAAGGACCTTCATCTCTTGAAGGCATCATCGTGGGAAAGACCGTTCTAGTTCTTTTTCTCCGCAGCGACTTGCTCGGAGCCCTTGCTCGGACGGAGGATGGGCGTGGCTGGGCGCTGCCCGTCAGGCCAGGTGGAGCTCTGCAGCGTGAGCAGGCGATTCGAATGGCAGTCAACATTGCAATGTACGTGCTCTGCTCTGACTACAAGGACGATCAAGTGCACGCTCCGTTCCTCATGAGAAGACGTCAGCGCGAACCGTGAGCCCTGAAGACATGCAGCTGACGACTTTCAGCCTTTCCGAAGATCTTTCGCTGTCGGCTCAGGTCGTGGTGATCGCGCTGCTGGTGATCACGCTAGGGCTTCTCGCCTACGACGTGCGTCGTCGCTCGCGGAGTGGTGTTTGGGTTTGGTTGAGCGGCGCCCTTGGCGCCGTGGCGCTTTGTGCCGCTATCTTGCGTCCTACGTGGGTTATGGTGAGCGGACTGGAAGCGGCCCCGAGGGTCGTTGCTCTCGTTGACGGTTCTCATCGTCTCACCCTCCCGGCCGACGACCCTGCGCTGGAAAGGCGACAAGTAGCGAGCGAGGCGCTTGCTGACTTGCAGCAGGCTTGGCACGAAGCGAGGCTCGAGCATCGTCTTTTTGGCGACGGAGAGCTGCTGGAGAAGAAGGATCACACCGAGCCTATCGTCTTCAGCGATTTGACTCGCAGTGTTTCGGAACTACTGAGCTCGCCGGAAGAGAAGCCCCGAGCCATAGTCGTATTCAGTGATGGACGCTTGGCAGCCCCCGGACCTGTTCATTCTGAGGATTGGGGACAAGAACTCCGTCATATCGCGCAAGGTGTCCCTCTCCACACTGTGAGTGTTGCAGAGAAGGTTCCGGCCGATCGGAGTATCCGCTCGGTGGGGACAACGGGGACCGCGCTTGCTCACCAGCCGTTTCGCCTGCGCATTCAAGTGGGGTGCGCTCCCCCAGCTCAATGTCAGGATGCGGAAGTCGTCGTCCGCGAATTGCTGGAAGGCAGACCGGCGGAGCTCTTGGCCGATGGAGTGGCAAAGGGCGGGGATGGTCTGCTCGAGCTCGAGCTCGAGGTGACGCTCGAACGAGCGGGAGCGCGGGTCATCGAGGTGGCGCTGGCCGATTCCAACGATTCTTTACTCCACAACGATCGTCGTCTTCTTCCCATCGAGGTCCGCCGAGACAGAACGCGGATCCTCCACGTTGCGGGTCGACCGACCTACGATGTCCGTGCCCTAAGGATGTTCTTGAAAGCGGACGAGAGTATCGATCTCATCTCATTTTTCATTCTTCGCACGGAGGACGATGACGTCCAAGCGTCTCAGGATGAGCTGGCGTTGATTCCTTTTCCGGTGGAAGAGCTATTTACGGAGCATCTCCCCTCTTTCGATGCCGTTGTTCTGCAAGATATCGATGCCAGGGAATACAAGCTTGATCGGCACTTCCGCTCCCTGCAGAAATACGTTCTTTCCGGTGGGGGATTGATCATGGTGGGGGGACCTTCGGGCTTTACAGCCGGAGGATATGCCGAGAGTCCCATCGAAGAAGTCCTGCCTGTCGAGTTGCCGAGCGGCTCCGACACGACCGTTTTGGGCGAGTTCACCCCCGACTATACTCGTGCTGGCCGGGCTGCGCCCATGCTCAAGGAACTCCGACAACTTCTCTCCGACGCGTTGCCGGAAATGTCGGGGTACAACCAAATGGGTCTCCCCAAGCCCGGAGCTTTGGTCTTGTGGGAACACCCCGATGAAACGGCTCTGGGCGCCTCGGCGAGTCGTCGCATGCCACTGCTGACCCTTGGTGAGGTGGGCGATGGGAGAAGTATCGCTTTGGCTGTAGACGCCACCCACAAGTTGAGATTCGGGAGGCTCGGAGCGCGGGCTGCCGGTGAGGCGCATGGGGCGCTCTGGGAGGGGCTTCTCGGATGGCTCATGCGAGATCCCCGATTCGAGGCAGCTCAGGCACGACTCGAAGGTCCATGCATCGAGGGATATCCTGCCAAGCTTCTCGTGACGACCCTGCCAGGAATGGATGAGCAGGTGAGTGTGACCGTCTCGCCTCTCAAGAGCGTCGGCGCCGACGCAAAGCGTACTTTCGAACCGACAGGGCGGGAGGGCCAGGCGCTCGTGTTCCTCCTGGAAGGACTGGAGCCAGGAGGCTATGCGGCGCGCGTTGCGGTGGGTTCGGCGCCACCGGCGCGCTTCGTTTTTGCCTGCGAAGTCGGGGGGGAAGCGCATGCCGACAGCCGACCCGATGCCGAAAGGCTTGCGGCGATTTCCGAGGCAACCGGGGGGCTGTACAAGACCGCCGCGAATGCTTCGGAGCTACCACGACCGGAGGCGACCTTCGTGGCGGCGCAGCGCAGGACTCGTCCGATCAGTCCTCCCTGGGTGTGGAGCCTGACCGCGGCATTTCTGCTAGGAATTCACTGGCTGATCCGCCGCGCTGCAGGATTTTCTTGAGGGGTGGGATGCAAAAGAAAATGAGACGGATTGCAGGCTTGACTGCTTGCCTGACTGCTTGCCTGATGGTGGTGGGAGCGGCGTGCGTCCTTCGCCCGTCCAGCGCCGATGCATTCGGGTGGCCGAGTAAGGCGCTGCGGACTCGAAAGGCTCTCGAAAGCGAGCGAACGACCATGCGACGAGAGGCCGCTGAGAAATTAACGAGTCTCTCTCCAGCGTTGGCCAGGCATGTCGTACAGCGAGCGTTGAAGGACAGCGACGCGAAGGTGCGCGTTCTCGCTGCCCGAGCGGCGGCCGTCTTTGGCTACCGCGGGATGGGGGATCGAGTGATCCCATGGCTCAAGGAGACGAATCCAGAAGTGCGAGCTGCCGCTCTGCGCGTCGTGGCTCTCGATGTCAAAGAGGATCATCTTTCTGCTCTTGCGCGGGCCGTGCTCGACCAGAATGAGACCGTTCGCTTGCTTGCCGTCCGTAGCCTGGGGCGAGCGCCGAGGTACCTGGCATCCGAAATGGAGGCATCCCTGGCGATTGCTCTCGACGATACGGCGAAGGCCGTCCGAGCCGAGGCAAGCGAGGCCATTGCTCGGCTTGGTCTGGAGCGTCTTGCGGTGCCGGTGGCCGGCCGGCTTCAGGACAGCGAAGAAGAGGTCCGACGCCGTGCAGCGGTCGCCCTCGGTGTCCTGGGCCGGAAGGAGGTCGTCCAAGCTCTCGTTTTGGCTCTCGGAGATCGCTCGGAGTCCGTGGTTGTTGCTGCGGCAAGGAGCCTGGGCCAGCTTGGCTCCGAGGAGGCGATTCCCGCTCTGATCGCCCTCGTGCAGCGACCCAGGTGGGACGAAAAGAGTAGGACTGCTGCACGAGCCCTTGCTGTGCTGGGAACGCGCCGGGGCAGAGAGACGCTTGTCGACCAAGCGGGGCGCCCTGGAGCGCTCGAGGACATCAAGGCGGCATTGCTGGGAAGCGGAGCCGAAATGAAGGAGCTTCTCGATGATTGCCTCACCCATTCCACTGGTCAGCAATTGCTGAGCTGTGTTTCTTTGAGTGCGCGGTTCGACGTCGATCTGAGTTCGCTCGTGTCGAGGATCTCGCGAGGCGAGGTTCCCGCTCTTCCTGTCCTTTCTGTTCTGCCGGAGGTGAGGGATGAGGAGCTCATGATTTTCGCGTTGGAGAGGCTGGAATTTGGCGACGAGCAACAAAAAACGCAGGTTCTCGACGTTCTCCAGCGTTCGCTGCCGTTTTCGGCGGCCGTGGGAGCTCCGCTCACCAGGGCGCTGTCGGCACCGGGATGGTCGGTTTCCGAGCGCGCTAGACTTCTCGGATTGATTGCCGAGGTTCCCGGAAAAGAGGGACTTTCGGAGGCGCGTCGTTTTCTTTCCTCTTCTCAGCCTGCGCTTCGAGCCGCCGCCGCGTCGGTCGTCGCCCAGAAGTCGTCCGATCACGAAGAAGTGATCGCGCTGTTGCGTTCTGCCGGCCTCGAGAGCCGAGCCACGCAACGTGTTTTGAAGTGGGGCATGAAGCGAGCGAGGGCGACGGCCTTGATCCGTGCGTTAGGCAAGCTGGGTGGCGTTTCTGTTTCGCCGTTGACTCGAGCGCTGGAGGGAGCCCCTGCGGATTTGGGGAGCCAAGCGATTCGTGAGCTGGTCCTCCTCGTTGAAGAGTCTCGCGGCGCCACGCGAGATCTGTTGCTCAGTGTGCTGGCTCGGCAACGGGACGCGCTCGAGGAGCTCCGCGGCCTGTTCGACGAGGGGAGCCAGGCGGACCGACGAGCCATCGTGACCCTTGCCCTGCTTCGTGACGATGCTGTGCCCCTTCATCAACGAGGGGCAAAGGATCGGGATGCGTGGGTTCGCGCGATTTCTCTCCAAGGGCTTTCGTCTGGTCAGTTCGACCAGTTGGTCCTCGCTGCCAAGCAAGAAGATCCCGCTTTCGTGCGCACCGCCGCGTGGATGCGATTGGCTCGCATTGCACCACATCGAGCGGCGGAGCAGCTCGATGTGTGCACTCAAAGCCGCAGTTCGCTGTTGGGAGTTCGTTTGGCAGCACTGCGTTTGCGCGGCCGCGCTGCCATCTCTTGTCCGGAGCAACCACTTTCCTATTGGGTTCTCAATGCTCGGCAACGATTGGTCCGTCAGGCCGCGGCACGAGCGCTTTCACAACGGCAGAAGAATTCTTCCGCGCTCCGGGCCTGCAGCGCCTATGAAGTTCAACCGTCGGTCGCTCGTGCGTGTGCACAGAAGTCACTTCTGCCGGGGGAGCAGGATGGCTCGGAGGTCGAGCCGATCATGGGGCTCTCTCCAGGGGCTCCGTATGCCCTCTTGGAACAAGACGGGCACTTCTGGATTGGGGTTGCCGACCGCCGGGGACACGTTGTTTTGGCGGAGCCGCTCTCGAGCCCGAAACTCCTCGATCCGGCGGTGGCTCTTGGAGTTGAGCGGTCCAAGAGCTTCGGTTCATTTCCGGAACGGGTCTAGATGACCGAGCACGATTGTCGAGCAGTCCTTGCGGCCCCACTTTTGGGTGGGGGCCCGCAAGGACTCTCGAAAGCCTGAAATCTGCTCGAGGTCATTGGTTGTGGCTTGTTTTTGAGCGAGCGACTTTCGCGCTCGCTCATTGAGACACGGCAATTGTCGAGATCCGTGGCAGATTCACGGGGTCGGTGGCGTGAGCGCATCGCTTCGACTATCTCGCCCTCCATGATTCCGAGACTGGTGCCCGGGCAGCATTTGGCCGAAAACTACCAGGAATTTTTGACTCGATTGTCCGAATCCGGATTCGCCGGGGAGATTCACACGGATTATTCGACTCGGCTCGTCACGGCGACCGACAACAGCGTCTACCAGGTGGTCCCGAACGCAGTCGTTTATCCTCAGCACGAAAATGATATCGAGCTACTCCTCGCACTCCTCGCCGAGCCTCGGTTTCGCGAGGTGAAGCTCAGCCCCCGAGGTGGAGGAACCGGGACGAACGGTCAATCACTTTGTGATGGCGTGATTGTCGATGTCAGCAGGCACATGCGTGACATTATCGAGCTCAATCTTGCAGAAGGCTGGGTGCGCGTGCAGCCCGGCGTCGTGCTCGATCAACTCAACGCCTATCTGGCCCCGCATGGCGTGTTTTTTGCTCCGAACCTTTCACCAAGCAGTCGCGCCACGATTGGCGGAATGATCAGTACCGACGCGAGCGGGAAGGGCTCGCGGATCTACGGCAAGACCAGCGAACACGTGCTGCAGATGAAGGTCGTGTTGGCCGATGGCAGCTTGCTCGAGACGCGGCCACTGACGGACGTGGAGCTGTGGGCCGAGTCGGCGCGCGACGACCGG
>CAYTRQ010000208.1:7215-10000 GCA_964440025.1 uncultured Polyangiaceae bacterium
GAGTACACGGTCTGGTACCGCTCCGTGTCCTTCAAGGGCTCGCGGATGTACGGCAAAACGAGCGAACATGTGTTGTCGCTTCGGTCCGTTCTTCTCGACGGCTCGGTGTTGGAAACTGCACCACTGAGCGCTGGGGAACTTGAAGAGCGAAAAAAAGAAAATACGACAGCAGGTCGGATCTATCGCGAGGTCGATGCGGTCCTTGAACGCAGCCAGGATCGAGTTGCCACACAGCTTCCACGATTGAAGCGCTTTTTGACGGGGTACGACTTGGCTCACATTCGTGCCCCAGATGGTCGCTTTGACCTGAGCCGTGTGCTCACGGGATCCGAAGGAACTCTGGCTCTACTGACGGAGGCGCGTCTCAAGCTGACGCCGATTCCTCGATTCAAGACTCTCGTGGCCATTCGCTATGCTGACTTCGATGCGGCTCTCCGCGCCGCGCAGACGCTGGTTCAGACAGAGCCTGGAGCCATCGAGACCGTCGATGATACGATTATCGGCCTCGCGCAGGGGGACGTGATTTGGCATGCCATCGAACATCTCGTGGAGGCCAGAGGCGAACCGCCGATTGCGGCTGTCAATCTGGTTGAGTTTGAATCGCATGACGAACGAATCGTCCGAGACAAGGTTCGCATGCTCACCGAGATGCTCGAGGCAGAGCGGGGACAACCTGGTCGTTGCTCGGGATTTACGGTTGCAACCAAGGAAGCTGACATTGCCGCACTTTGGAACCTTCGTAAGAAAGGCGTTGGGCTTCTTGGTAACGTGAGCGGACAGCGACGTCCCGTGCCGTTCGTCGAAGATACCGCTGTTCCTCCTGAATGCCTTGCCGACTACATTTCGGAGTTTCGAGCTTTGCTCGATCGCTATGGCTTGCGCTACGGAATGTTCGGTCACGTTGACGTGGGATGTCTGCATGTGCGTCCGGCACTCAATATGAGACTGCCGGACGACGAACGGATCTTACGGAAAATCACCGATGAGGTGGTGTCCTTGGTCAAAAAGTACGGTGGGGTGCTTTGGGGAGAACATGGTCGTGGCTATCGGAGCGAGTTTACTCCGACGTTTTTCGGTCCCGAGCTCTACTCCGAGCTGCGAGCCGTCAAAGCCGCCTTCGATCCGCACAACCAACTCAATCCCGGGAAGCTTGCCACGCCCTCCCGCAGTACTGATTCACTGGTGAGTGTCGATTCGGTGAAACGCGGGTCTTTCGATCGCCAAATTCGAAGTGGGCCAAGCTCCAAATATGAGCATTCGATCAATTGCAACGGAAATGGGGCCTGCTTCGATTGGAATCCGGATTCCGTTATGTGCCCGTCTTCCAAGGTGACGCAGGATCGCATTCATTCTCCCAAGGGGCGCGCCGGGATTTTGCGGGAGTGGCTGCGTCTCAGCTCGCGGGAAGGTCACGATGCGGGTGCTGATGGAGAATATCCCGGCCTGGAACTCTGGAGAGCGCGCCAGGAGGATCCCAAAGACTTTTCTCACGAAGTCTATGATGCAATGGATGGTTGCCTGGCCTGCAAGGCCTGCGCAACGCAGTGTCCCATCCACGTCGACATTCCTGCGCTCAGGGCAGACTTCCTCGAGCAATATCACAGTCGCTATCGGCGTCCGCTCAAAGATTACTTCGTCGCCGGTCTCGAAAAGATGTTGCAACTCCTTGTGATCTTTCCCCGATTGTCCAATTGGGTGATGAATTTGGCGTTGGTGCAGAAACTCCTCTCCTGGATCGGTATTGTCGATACACCGCCACTTGCCGAAAATACACTCGCGCAAGGTCTCGCCGAGCGGAATGCCCCCCGATTTTCCCGAAAGGAGGTGGAAAAGCTGAGTGCGGAGGAGCGGAGTCGAACCGTGTTCGTCGTCCAAGACGCCTTCACGACCTTCTACGAACCCAATGTGGCGCTCGGGGTCTACGATCTACTGACGCGGCTGGGGCGCCGCGTCTATTTTTTGCCATTTCGGGAAAACGGCAAAGGTTTACACATCAAGGGATTCGTTCGCTGGTTTCGCCGCATCGCTCGACGAAATACGGACTTCTTCCAGGAGATCACCGATCTTGGTGTGCCTCTCGTTGGCATCGAGCCTGCCGTCACTCTCACCTATCGCGACGAATATCGCCATGAGGTAGCCACGGATTTGGGATTCGACGTGCAGCTCTTACAAGAGTACCTTTGTGAGCAGCTGCCGAAGATGAAAAAGGAGCTTGGTGACGAGTTTCCTAGTTTTCGCAATCCGTCTTCTGACCACCAGAGCGCGCCAGAGCTCTTTGGCCATTGCACGGAAAGGACGTTCGCTCCAAGATCCCAACTGCTCTGGAGGCAGGTGTTCGAGCATTTGGGATGGGATGTGTCTCTCAAGGCCACGGGATGCTGCGGTATGTGTGGTGTTTATGGTCACGAAAAGGACCACGTCGAAGAATCCCGAGGGATCTACGAGATGAGCTGGAAAAAGCAGCTGCCTTCTGATCGAACGCTGGTCTTGGCTACGGGCCATTCGTGTCGTAGCCAGGTGAAGCGCTTTTCAGGGTTCGTGCCGCTACATCCAGCCGAAACGCTTGCCAGTGCCTTAAGCGACTGTTGACGTCATCTCTCGAGCGAGCGGACGGCGAGTCCCTTCCCAGGAGAGGGCGCGAAAAGGACCTTCAGTGGCTCAATCTCTGCCCGCTGGAGCGAAGTTGCTTTTTTCACTCACATCCAGACGGATGCGAGTCGACCGGGCCAGGGTGTCACGGCTCGGCGTATCTGATCAGCGCTGGTTCGGCGAAGGTGATCGGGGT
>CAYTRQ010000209.1:0-4064 GCA_964440025.1 uncultured Polyangiaceae bacterium
ACTTCTGGGAGGGCTTCGAAACCGCTCGAAACGTGAGTTGCCGAGGCACTAGTACGCGGCGCGAAATGGCCACATCGCCCGCCCGCCCCTTCGGGGCGAGGGCGGGCGCCTGTCGCTTTTTAGCCCATTTTTCGCCGTCGAACGCTTTGTTGCTTGTTGGTTCGCGTCCATTTGTGGACGCGAACCATCTAGAGCTTCATCGAGGCCCATTTCACAATTTCGAACACGGCTCCACCGACGCTCATCCGGGGGCGGATGAGGCGAGCACCGGTGGAGCCTTTTGCCGCGTCAGCGCGTTTCAGCCAATCACCGGCGCCCCGGAAGTGGCCGCTCGAAAGACTCTGCCGCCGCTCACCTCAGGCGGGTGAGCCACTCTCGAGTGCTCGGAGACTTCCGTAGGGTTGAAACAGGGCTGACCTATGGCATAAGAGGTCCACTCGGTCGGGGAGCATTGGTCATGCAGCGAACACTTGCAATCATCAAACCGGACGTCGTTCGGATGAAGAAACAGGGCGCGGTCCTTCAACGGATTTTGGATGAGGGCTTCACCGTCCTAGGCATGAAGCAAATGACTCTGTCACGGAGAGAAGCAGAAGGCTTCTATGCCGTGCACAGGGAACGTCCCTTCTTCAACGAACTTTGCGATTTCATGAGCGAAGGCCCGCTCATCGTGCTGGCCCTCGAGCGAACGGATGCCGTCGCTCATTGGCGTCAAGTGATCGGTGCCACCAATCCGGAGCAGGCCGCCGAAGGCACCATCAGGAAGCAATTTGGCCGAGACGTAGGACGCAACGCCGTTCACGGATCGGACTCCGAAGAAAATGGCCGCTCCGAGTGCTCCTATTTCTTTGCGGGAACCGACCTCCTCCATCCAACAGCTACGTGACAGCGGACCAAAGCCCCACGGGACCCTTACCCGAGCTCGGGAGCAACATAGGCTGCCTCCGGGAGTCGCTGGCTGCCATTCGCAATCTCGAAAAGCTTCTGGGTTCGATGAGCGCCGGGCCCAAACTTTTGACCAGCCTTCTCCCGGAAGTCAGGCAAACGACCTCCCACGTGATGAGTCGGATTGTCGCACTGCTTCGTTACGTCTCGGCGCGACGAAAACTCGGAGAGGAACTGTGGCCGGTTGAAGAGTTTGCGCTTCGGATGACCGAAACGCTCGACAATGCCCTCGACGAAGCAAGCCACGGGCCTCTTCTGGCGCGACGCCGGCTCAAACTGGAGTCGACCGTTCGTCGGCTAGCGCCGGAACTGGCTGCCCTCATCGAACACATCGAGCTCCTCGTCGAATCGGCCCATGGAGAAGGGGTGTCCCTTTCGCTCGCGGAGCTCTTCTCTTCAAGGCCAGCCCACAGCAGCTCCACGCCTTACCGGGAGCTCGTGGTCGTAGGCCCCGCCGACGAACTCCAGGTCGTGCTGCCGCCCCGCGTGAGCTTGGGAGCGATGAGCATTTTGGCGCAAACGTCCGTTCCAGGGGGGGCTGCGACACTCTCTGTGACCCGTCCCAGCGAGGACGTCGCGGAGCTCCTTTTTTTACCAAGAGGCAGTGCCACCAAGCTCGGAGGCTCTCAGCAAGTTTGCCGCATTCCCGGCGCCGCCGTCATCGAGCCGTCACTCACGGTGGCTCGGCTCGTGCTCGAAGGCTTCGGCGCCCGCTTTGTCCAGCTCTCCCCCACGCGGCTGCTCCTCCCGGCCACGACTTCGGAGCACGCGAACGAAAATCCCGGCCTCTCAAGCCAGATCGTCCCAGCGAAGCCCAGTGTCTGAAGCCAGCCAGCTGCGTCCGGATCCTGGTCAAAGATTTCTCAAACCGGACAGCGGCGCGGCCTGTCGACATCGAGCAGCCGAGGCACTAGAGCCCTGAGCATGGATCACGAGGAACTTTCGCGACTCATCGGCGCCGCCTTCGAGGATCGCAGCCGTTTGAGCGACGAGACGACAAAAAAGGCCGTCCTCGAGACGCTTGAACTCCTGGACCAAGGAACACTCCGCGTCGCAACCCAGAACGGTGTCGGAGACTGGACGACCCACGCGTGGATCAAACAGGCGGTCCTGCTCTACTTCGGCATCCAAAAAATGGAGCGGATGGAAGTGGGCCCCTTCGAATTTTACGACAAGGTTCCCCTGAAAAAGAACCTTGATCAGGCGGGGGTGCGCGTCGTTCCTCCCGGCACCATCCGCTATGGTGCCCACGTCGAGGCTGGCTCCGTCGTGATGCCTGGCTACGTCAATCTCGGCGCCTACGTGGGCTCGGGAACGATGGTCGACACCTGGGCAACAGTCGGCTCGTGCGCCCAGATCGGAAGGAACTGTCACCTCTCAGGAGGTGTGGGGATCGGCGGAGTTCTCGAACCTCCCGGCGCGCAGCCGGTCATTATCGAGGATGGTTGCTTTTTGGGCAGTCGCTGTATCGTCGTAGAAGGCACGCTGGTGGAAGCAGAAGCCGTCCTGGGGGCGGGAGTGACGCTGACCCGATCGACCAAAATCCTCGACGTGAGCGGAAGTGAGCCAAAAGAGCTCTCCGGTCGCATTCCAGCTCGCAGCGTCGTGATTCCTGGCATGCGCCCCAAGAAGTTCCCCGCCGGAGAGTTCCAGGTTCCTTGCGCGCTCATCATCGGACAACGCAAGGAAAGCACGGACAAGAAAACCAGCCTCAACGAGGCCCTCCGAAACTTTGGAGTTTCTGTTTGAGTCGAGCATGACGCCCCGAGCAACCCGCAACGAGCGCTGCGGCCGGTTGTTGGTGCTCCTTCTCTTCTGGGGCCTCGGCTGTCAGGATGCCGATCGCTCTCGCAAGTCCGTGCAGATCGAGATCGCGGAAACGGACGAAACACACCCCGTTGACAAGGGGTTGCTCGCTCGGGCCCTCCGCGCCCTCGAACCCGAGCTTCCCCAAAAGGTTTCTCTCCTCGAGATCCGAGCTCGGCCAGGCGTGGTCGAGCTCCAATTGATCTCGAATCAAGCCGTCACATCTCTGCGTTATCGGGAAGCTCACCCCCCAGACACCCAACTCTCGGGGCCGGTGGGCACGGTCGATCCCCCGGTGCAGGTACCGGTCTACGGCGAAGGGCGGCTCTCGGAAAACGGGTTTTCTCCCGACGAGGTCGATCTTCAGGCCATTGCCAGCGCATTTCCCATTGCCATCAAGGCCGTCGACCCGGTCGATGGTTGGGTTCGCGAGCTCGTGATCAGGCGTTTCTTTCCTTTCGGGACCGCCGTGCGCGCGCGCATCTACGTCGAAAGCCCTCGTATGGCGGGGGCCATCGATACCAACGGCAATGGTATCCCCCTGCGCAAAGGCCCCCTTTGAGAGACCCAAGACCTCTCCAAGAGACCGTGCCGCTCACGCGGTGCCACTCACGCCTCCTTGCTTGTTTGGTTCCTTGTGGACGCGAACTAGACTCCCCTCGATGTCAGAGCTCGACAAGATCATCCAAGCCCACGAAAAAATGAACGAGCTCAACGCTCGCGATCCACAGACCATCGAGACTGCGGACGGCCACAAGCGCCCCAGAGAGCTGGTCATGGCCGAGCGACTGGAACGCTGGGTCAAAAAGGTCGTTCCCCAGCCGAGCACCGCACTGCTCTTGGCGTCTCGATGCCAGCACTTGATGAGATTTGCCGTCCCCCGATCGGAGTACGAGCCAGGCCGCATCGGGTATCTCAAATGGAGAAAGGATCTGGCCAAAATGCACGCCGATCGCGCCGAAGAAATCCTCCGCGAGGTCGACTTCGATGAGGAAACCATCGCTGCGGTCCGGCAAATCAACCTCAAGCAGGGTCTGAAAACCAACCCCGATGCACAAGCAATGGAAGATGCCCTTTGCTTGAGCTTCTTGGAGCACGAGTACCCGGAATTTTCAGCTAAACATCCCGACGACAAAGTGATCGACATCGTCCGGAAGACCTGGGCCAAGATGAGTCCCCGCGGACAAGAGCTGGCCCTGGCGCTGCCTCTCGAAGGGCGGCCGGGCGCTCTCGTGCAGCAAGCCCTTTCCTGAGCTGTTCCAGATGACCCCCACTGCCGCATCAGGACCGACAGATGCCCCCGAGGCTCCCTG
>CAYTRQ010000209.1:4074-9902 GCA_964440025.1 uncultured Polyangiaceae bacterium
CCCTGCAGATCTCCCGAGCCTTCCGAAAGCGCCTTGGGCCGGGTCCATGCGCTTTTGATCTATCCCATCAAAAGCTGCCAATCGGTCTCCGTCCATGAAGCACGCATCGGGCCCGGTGGTTTCGTCGGCGACCGCCGGTACATGCTGGTCGATCCCCAGGGCCGATTTCTTTCCCAGAGACAGTGCCCGCAATTGGCGCGTGTGAGCTGCTCGGTGGAAGGGGACGATATTACGGCAAACGTCCACGACCGGCGCCCTTTGCGACTTCCCCAAAACCTCACGGACGGAGAGGAAAGACGCTGTCGGATTTGGCGGGACGAAGTCATCGCCAAAGAATTCGCTCACGGCTCGCGCTGGTTCAGTGAATTCCTGGGCCGCTCGGTCCACCTCGTTTATCTCCCCGAGGAAAGCCTCAGGCAGATCAATCCCCGCAGGGCACTCCCTGGCGAGCGAGTCAGCCTCGCGGACGGCTACCCCCTCCTCTGGACCAACGAGAGCTCCTTGGCCGATCTCAACCGACGGCTCGAGCACCCGGTCTCCATGGCCCGCTTCCGCCCCAACCTCGTCAGCTCCGGGCATTCCCCCTACGTCGAAGACAAGGTGAAGAAACTGCGTATCGGAACAATCGACTTTTCCGTGCCCAAGCTCTGCGATCGCTGCGTGGTCATCACCACCGATCAGACAACGGGCGACCGGCAACGCGAGCCGCTCAAAACTCTGTCGAGCTACCGGAAGTGGGACGGCGCCGTCTGGTTCGGCGCCAACCTCATCCCTAAACAGGAAGGCCCCATCAAGCTCGGGGATCCGATCCGTCTCCTCGAATTCGGCTCCCCGCCAATATGACAGCGGCCTGCTACGCTTCGCACGGGTTGAGAGCTCTCAGCAAGCCCGGCGACACCCACGCTGGATTGCTGGTTTGGTTCACATCAGCTTGCCACGCGAGCGCGGACCGTCAGTGGTTCGCGCGGCTCCCCTTCTCGTGAAAGCTGGTAGCTCGCGCCGGACAGCAGCTCACCCAAAGCCTGCTCGATGGCAGGGCGAACCTGGGAGAAACTGTCTTCATCGTTGGCCAAATGGAGGCGCTCGGGAAACCGAAACAGGATCTCCGAGGTCCCGAACTTCCTGGGCCCCGCGACCTCTGCATCCTCGTCGAGGAGCTTGGCCGCCGAAAGGGCTCGCGAAAGCGCGTCGGAAACGAGCGGAGTCCCTTCCGGCACACCGCGCTTGCGACAGTAGAGGAGCCCGGGGCGTCCTTCGCCCTCGTCGATTGCAATATCGCTCCCGTGACCGACGAGGAGGACCCCCATTCCGCGAGGAACGTGAGTGTAGTCGGCCACGTCGATCATCAGTTCACCCAACGTGGACTCCCGAATCCAGCGATGAAACACGGGAATGTAGCTTTCCAGAGACTCTTCGAGCCCCTGCGCCGCAAAGAGCTTGACCTGAACCTTCTCGGTTTTCATTTGGCAATGGTCCTTGTTTGCGCTCGTCTCATAGACCGTCATCGTCGTCATTCAGCTGCCGAGGCATTCGCTTGCATCTTCTGATAGCAAGAATGACTCGCCTCGACGAACAGCTGCGCCTCCTCGATGAGATCTCTCGCCCTTTCCGAGGAGGCCCCGTGCACTCCTTCTTCGTGTGCTCGCAGGAAGTAGTGGGCAAACTTGCCCCCCGCGTACTTGTCGAAGAACAGCTTCGTCTCGACCAAGTGCTTCTTGAACTCACCGGCCACTTCGCTGGCGTCCTCCGAAACGTTCGGGTTGAACTCTCGCGCCAATGCCCTCGCCGCCGTGAGCATGGCTCCAAAGGCACGCTGAGCCGCCGCGTCGGCCTGCTTTTCGTCAAGCGAGAGCTGGGCCTCGAACAACTCACGTTCGGCCGCACTGAGGCCCATCTCCACCGAGGAGACGACCTCTCCTGCACATTCGCCAACGCCAATATCCCCGATCGTGTACTCACGTGGGTCCCCCCAATCCGAATAAAAACTCGGATCTTCTTCGTAGCTGGGAACCTTGGTGAGCGGCGAAATCATCTTTTTCACCTCGCGCTTACCGATGCGGTCCACCCACTCCCGAAACTTCTCGTTTTGCTGACGGCTTTCGGCAAAGGCTTTGGTGAGAAGGTCAACCGCCTGGGGGACGTTCTTGCTGGGAACCGCCCCGATCGCCAGGCCATAGCTCCCGGCATTGTTCGTCCACTCACCACCGACGACGAGCTGAAAGTGGGGGACCCGCCGGCCGGCGACCGCGCGACTCACACCGAGAAATCCGATATCGGCCACATGGTGCTGCCCACAGCTATTGAAACACCCGGAGCACTTGATGTGTAAATCCTCGGTTCCCTGAGGCACGGAACCCACGACACTCAAGTGCCGTCGCAGTTGACTCGCGAGTCCGCGCGAAGAAGAAATGCCCAACTTGCAGGTGTCCGTGCCTGGGCAGGCGGTAATGTCACTGATCGTCTCCGCGCCGGGCTCCGCCAGCCCGAGCTGCACCAGGCGAGAATAGACCTCGGGTACGTCCTGGCCAGGGATCCAACGGAGAATGAGATTCTGGTCAGCAGTGAGTCGCACCGAATCAGCCCCGTAGCTGCGAGCGATGTCTGCCAGCCCCCGACCTTGCAGAGGGGTGAAGTCGCCGAGCGGGAGCTTCACCAGCACCACGTAATACCCTTCCTGCTTCTGCGGGCGCAGGTTGCATTCCGACCAACCGGAGTATCCCTCTGGGAGACCCTCAGACGGCAAATCGCTGGGGCCTCTCTGGGGGGTCTCGTCGGTGTGGTGGAGATCGGAAAGGAAGGCCGTCCAGCGAGGATCCGGACGTAGATTTTTGCGCTCTTCCTCCACGATTCGAATGAATTCCTCGATACCGAGCTTTTTCACCAAAAATTTGATGCGGGCGCGGGACCGATTGGCCTTTTCTCCCAGCTTGCCAAATACGCGGCAAATCGCCTGAGCCAAGGGCAGCAGCTCCTCTTCCGGAACGAACTCCGAATAGAGCGGCGCAGCGTGAGGGACGGCGCCGAGCCCCCCGCCCACGACGACGCGGAAGCCTCGCTTGCCATCGCGCATCACCGCCGTAGCCCCGAGATCGTGGAAGTTCGTGAGTCCGCAAGGGTTGTCGTGGCAACCGCTGAAGGCGATCTTGAATTTGCGCCCAAAGTCCTGGGTGTCGTCGTGCCCCAGCAGGAAGTGCATGATGGCCTCGGCATAGGGGGTCACATCAAACTTCTCATCGTTGCAGACACCCGAGTACTGACAGGCCGTGACGTTGCGAACGGAATTACCGCAGGCCTCACGCGTAGTAATTCCCACTGCGGCCAAGCGGCGCATGAGATCCGGCGTGTCATCGAGATGAACATAATGGAGCTGAATGTCTTGCCGGGTCGTCACATGCAGGATCTGATCGGAATATTCCTCAGCCAGATCGCAATGCACTTCCAACTGTTCTGATGAAAGTCTCCCAAATGGGATCTTGATGCGCATCATGCCCGGCGCATCCCACATGGTGTCGGGTCCCTTGGTGATGTCGCCAGACGGAAAGTCCAGCTTTCTCGTCTCGACGCCATCGTGACGCTGACCGTTGTCGTAGCGCTGACCGTAGGCGCCTCGACGAAGGCGCGTTTCCGCGAAGATCTTGTCGTCGATCTTGCCTTGTTTCTTGAGCTCGATCTGCGTCGCAAATACGTCGATCTCGCTGTCCCAATCTTGCCGCACACGGCCTTCGAGTTTTTCTTTCCAACTGGTCATGACCCGACTCCCTGACGGCCCGCTCCAAGGGCCTGCAACTGCATGGGTGGACCAGAGATATAACCGCCATTTCCGATAAGACAAGTGCGACAATTGGTGCGGCGCTTGCTTGAGTCGATCACTCGAGTGCCATCATTGAAGCTGCATCGGAATCGCCGGCTCATGTATCCCCCGATTCCACGCCGATTGAAGTGACGTTGGAGGGATTCGGGTGCAATGAGCTCAACCGTGGCGCCCAGAAAATTTCTTCTGGAGTCCGATCACGAGAAGTTCTTTGCGAGGCATCGTGCCATTTCTGGGGACGGCATCCGTCATTGGACCTAAGGCGAAGGCCGGCCGAGCGAGAGCCAGGGCTGCACCGTCCGGACAAAGACAGCAGCTCGCAAGAACTCAAGACGCCGAGGCACCAGGAACAAGGACAGCCAGAACAGAACAGATGGCAGGGACGTCCGCCGCCGTCATCTTTTTCGGCATCAGGGGCCGTGGTAACCCCCACCAAGCCATGCGTTACAAAAATGCGCTCCTGCCGACCCTCAAAGAGGCCCCGAACGACGCTCTGAGCAAGAGTCACATTCTTCTGACGAGGGCCGGCTACATGCGTCGCGTTGGAGCAGGCATCTACTCCTTTTTGCCGCTGGGCCTCCGAGTCCTGCGCAATGTGGAGCGAATTGTCCGGGAAGAAATGGACCGAAGCGGCGCCCAGGAACTGCTACTGCCCGCTCTTCTCCCCGCCGACTACTTCAAGGAAACCAATCGCTGGGAGCTTTTTGGAGACGCTCTCCTGCGCCTGAAAGACCGTCGTGGCGCCGACTATCATCTGGGCCCCACCCACGAAGAGATCATCACCGATCTCGCCCGCCGAGAAATCCAGAGCTACCGAGAGCTTCCCAAGAACTTTTATCAGATCCAGACCAAATTCCGCGATGAGCCCCGACCTCGCGGCGGCCTGCTCCGCGGCCGGGAATTCGTGATGAAGGATGCCTACTCCTTCGACGAGTCCGAAGAGCAAGCGCTTCTCACCTACGAAAAAATGCGCGAGACCTACGTTCGCATTTTCGACCGCATGGGGTTCGACTACCGCATGGTTGGCGCTGACTCAGGGGCCATGGGCGGGAGCAAGAGCGCCGAATTCCAGGTATTGGTCCAAAGCGGCGAGGATTTTCTCGCCGCTTGCCCCAGCTGCGACTACGCCGAAAACCTCGAAGTCGCCTCTCCTCCTTCCCCCCAACCCGTCGCGAAAGCGGAGGTGCCGTTGCCGGAAAAGGTGGCTACCCCCGGTCAAGCAGGCATCGCCGACGTGGTCACCTTTCTCGATGCACCCATCGAGCGCTTTCTCAAAAGCCTCGTCTACGTGGCAGGCAACCAGCTCGTTCTCGCCGTCGTTCGCGGCGATCATGACGTCAATGAGACCAAACTGGCACGAGCCCTCGGCGCCAGGGAAGTGCACCTGGCCGCGGAAGAGGACGTCACTCGGGTCACGGGGGCCGCAGTCGGCTACGCCGGGCCGGTTGGTTTTTCTGGAACCATCATCATCGACCCCGATGCGGCTCAGGTGCAAGACGGCATCACCGGGGCCAATCAGACCGATCATCATCTCCTCCATGTCAGGTACGGCCGAGATTTCCAGGCCACGGAGGCCTCGATTCGCGCGCTCCAAGAGGGCGATCCGTGTCCTCGCTGCGCCAGCAGTCTGAACATTTTTCGAGGGATCGAGGCTGGGCACATCTTCGTCTTGGGCACCCATTACTCGGACAAGATGGGAGCCACCTACCTGGACGATGCGGGAGAAAAGAGACCTCTGGTCATGGGCTGCTACGGAATTGGCATATCCCGACTCGTGGCTGCCGCCATCGAACAACACCATGACGAAAATGGGATCATTTGGCCCCAGGCCCTCGCTCCCTACCCGGTCCACATTGCCCAGCTGGGAGACAGCGACGAGGTGCGAGAAGTCGTTTCACTGCTGGAGCAAGAGCTGACCCGGGTGGGCCACGAGCCCCTTGTCGACGACCGCGATGTGCGGCCAGGCGTGAAATTCAAGGACGCGGACTTGATTGGGATCCCCTGGCGCGTCACCGTC
>CAYTRQ010000210.1:0-1360 GCA_964440025.1 uncultured Polyangiaceae bacterium
ACCGTACAACGACATCGGCGCTCTGGAAGAACTCATGGAGCGGGAAGGCTCACGAGTCGCGGCCGTGATTGTAGAACCCGTCAGCGGCAACATGGGTTGTGTACCGCCACGACCGGGGTTTTTGGAAGCAATTCTCCGCCTCTGCAACAAGACGGGGGCGCTCAGCATCTTCGATGAAGTCATGACCGGGTGCCGCCTTTCCCGAGCCGGCGCTCAAGGGCTCTACGGCCTCCAACCCGATCTCACCTGCCTCGGCAAGGTCATCGGCGGAGGGATGTCTCTGGCCGCCTACGGTGGCAAGAAGTCCATTATGGAACAGGTCTCTCCTCTCGGTCCCGTCTACCACGCGGGAACCCTCAGCGGGAATCCTCTTTCGGTCGCCGCGGGGCTTGCCTCCCTCTCCTTGCTCAATGATGAGCTCTACCAACATCTTGAAAATCTGGGCGCCAAACTCGAAGCCGGGTTATCCGAGGCTCTCCGGGAATCGAGCTTCAGTGGCTGTGTTCAGAGAGTTGGTTCGATGATCACTGTTTTCTTTGGCCCGGAAAAAGTCGAGAATTTCCGCGATGCACGCCAGGCGGACACTTCGGCCTTCGCTCATTTCCATCGCGGCCTTCTCCAGCGCGGCGTTTATTGGCCGCCCGCTCAGTTCGAAGCGGCGTTCTTGTCGGGAGCCCACACACAAGCCGACATCGACCAAACCATCCTCGCTGCCAGGGCTGCACTCGCGAGTTGAACCCTTTCCAGCGGATCTCGCTTTCGAGATGCGCTCTTCAAGGAAGATTCTCATTCGAGAATCGTAGGCGGAAAAGACCGCAAATATCATCCAAAGGTGAGCCTCCATGCGACGAAATCCAAAACCAAAGCCGATCCCCCTTTTCCTCCTTTGTGCCCTCCTGTCGCTCGGCCTGAGCGCGCTGGGCTGTAGTTTCCACGCCAGTGCTTCGACCAAATCCGGCGCATCCGGCAAGAAGAACGCTTCGGCTCGCCATGAAGCCAATGCCAGGACAAAAAGCAGCGGAAAGTCGCAGGGAGGCAAGGCTCACGCCTCCGCCTCGGGCCGAGCCTCTGGCAAGGTTTCCGGCAAGGGCCAAATCAAGCATTCCAAGCCGCCGGCCAAGGGCATGAGCTGCGCAAGCGGTGATTCGAACTTCAAGGCCACTGACGTCCTCAAAGGACGAGGCAAAGGAAAAGCCGGAGGCAAAGGAAAAGCACACGCCAAAGGTGGAGCCGGCGGCAAGGCGAAGGGAGGCAACAGCAAAAACGGCAAGCCCGATCCCTGCGGCCTCACCAAAGGAGACAAGGAGGATTGCGGCAAGCATCTTGGGGACGAGAAAAACCGACGCAAGCGTCGCCCCCC
>CAYTRQ010000210.1:1460-9892 GCA_964440025.1 uncultured Polyangiaceae bacterium
AGGACGCACCGCCTCCAAGGATGACGACGATCGAGGACGCAAGCGCCGCCCCCCAGGACGCACCGCCTCCAAGGATGACGACGATCGAGGACGCAAGCGCCGCCCCCCACTTCCCCAAGCGGAAGATCCCGAACCGCAAGAGCCGATCGATCCGCCCCCAGAGCCTCCCGACAATGAGTTTGGCTATGATACACCTGTCTCCGGCTGCTTCGAGGGAATCGTCTATCCCATCAAGCCCAAGTCACGGGCTCTGCCCAAACATTGGGGCAAGCTCGAGCCGCTTAGCGTCGTCTATGCATGCGAATGGGATATCCCCACGAGAAAGTGGAGTCGAGGCTTCCCCGGCGTCGATGATCTGGTCGAGTGGTTCGCCATCCGCTACGAAGGTGCTTTCGCGGTACAGACGGCCGGCAAGTGGAAATTCAGAATCTCCAGTGACGACGGAGCCAAGCTCTACATCGACGGAGATCTCGTTGTTGACAACGACGGACAGCACCCTCCCAAGCAGGCAACTGGCACCATCGAGCTCGACAAAGGAAATCACGACATGATCCTCGAGTATTTCCAAGGACCTCGCTACCACATCAATCTCCAGCTCTACGCCACCCCCCCAGGCGGTGAAGAAGGGCTCTTCTCGGTGCGCTGATGCACGGGTTCGCCGGTCTCCCTGATGAGACCGGCGACGCTCCCTTTCGCATCGGCCGCGCTCAATGAGCGAGCGCGAAAGCGCGATCGCTCAAAAACAAGCCACAACCAATGACCTCGAGCAGATTTGAGGCTTTCGAAAGTCCTTGCGGGCCCCCACCCAAAAGTGGGGACGCAAGGACTCCTCGACAATCGGGCTCGGTCATCAAGGAGAGCAGAATGAATCCCCTGGGCCGGCTTTTCAATGACATGCACCAGCCTTTCGCCCTTCGAAGCCCTCATGAAGTGAGGCTTCAAAGGGCTTTCGGCAGCCACGCGTCTGTCCTTGGCCGGCTTTCCAGTTTTCGCGCGTTCCACGTCTGTAAAGCGCGCTGTAGGATCGCCCATGACGAGCCCGCCCGACGGCGGGCTCGTCATGTTTGTGGTAGACGAAGCGCATGGCTGAACTTCCCGCAGACAGCTGCCTCCGGGCGATGACCGACGACGGCTCGTTTCGGGTCATCGTGGCGCGGACAACGGACACCACACGACAGATCCTTCACCTCCAAAATGTCTCTGGCCCCCCAGCAGAGACCTTTGCCGATCTCTTGACAGCAACCGTGTTGTTTCGCGAAGTGATGTCACCCAACCTTCGCGTCCAAGGGATCCTGAAGTCGAACAAAAGCAGCAGCACCCTAGTGGCGGATTCCGCACCCGAAGGAAAAACCCGTGGGCTCGCACAAGGCGCCTCGAACTCTGTCATCGCCACGGAGGACGGAGCGCTCTTGCAGATGATGCGCACCCTGCACAACGGAAGCGTCAACCAAGGACTCGTCCGGGTCCCCCCTCAAAGTGGCATCACCGAAGCCATGATGGCCTACATGCAGGAATCCGAGCAGGTCGACACCATGCTGAGCGTCGGCGCCGTTTTCGATCGAGAAGGAAGACTCACTGCCGCAGGTGGATACATGGTTCAGCTTCTCCCGGAACTGGGAAAAGCCCCTCTCGCCATCATGACAGAACGCCTCGAGGATTTCCGCACGATTCATCACTTACTCACTCCTGAGTTTACTCCCGAATCACTCCGTGACGAGCTCCTCTATCGGATGCCTTTCACCCATCTCGACGCAAGTCCAATCAGTGCTCAGTGCTGGTGCTCTCACCAACGTCTTCTCGGCGCCCTCGCCACCCTGGGTCGAGATGAAATTCAAGACATGATCAGCGAAGGCGAGCCTCTCCAGATCAATTGTGACTACTGTGGCAAAGAATACACCATTCCCCCAGGACAGCTCGCCGGCTTGGTCGACGAAAACTAAACTGCGTCTCATCCCCCGAAAGGACGCTCGAGATGCGTTTTAGCAGGTCACCGGCCGCATCGAACACCCCGCCCGAGAGGCTCCGCCGCCGCTCATGAGATACGTTCCAGTAGCCTCTCGCTCTGCGCGCTCCTCAGCCGCGAGCCGGGATCATACTTGCGCCGAACGGCGAGGAAACCGTCCAGACGCGACTCCATCTTCCGAAAATCCTCCGCACGCGTAAAGCCATCTTTGGTGAGGTAGATGCGTCCGCTCTGTTCGATCACCGTCCTATTCAGGCGGTCGACCACTTGTTGCGTGCGAGCCGTGATGGGCAAATCGAGAGCGAGCGACATCCCCGGCCTCGGGAAAGAAAGAAGCCCCTCACCCTCCGCGCCGCAATCCTTCACCACAGTGAGAAAAGACGCCGTCCCCTCTTCAGCTAATGTCTGAATCATTGCTCGGATCCCCGCAGCGCCGGACTCGACCGGTATCACGCTCTGGTGCTGCGTCACCCCTCGACTCCCATAGGCTCGATTCCAATGATGAATACTGTCGAGCGGGTAAAAGAATTGATCAGGACTGACAAAACCGGCCTTCTGCTTCCGGAAATGACTGCGGTAGACGAGCTCGTTGAAGATGCCGATCGTCAACCGATTCAGCAGCCCCGAGGGTAAAGAAAAAGGCATGCTGATCGTCGGACGGGGCTTTGGCATCTGCGGCGGAGCCTCGGAAGGCTCAGCCCAACGTCCCACGAAGACAATACCGCGACCCATCTTCTTGCCCCGTTTGACGGTATCCACCCAGGACATGGTCATGGGCCAGGTCTTGCCAGCCTCTTTGAGGAACTCGAGCAATTCGTCCAGCCCGTCGATCCGATAGCTCTCCGTGTAGATCCACGGAGAGGGGACTTTTTCGAGTCGCAGCGTGACTTCGAGGATATGCCCCGTGAGCCCCATGCCACCCAGAGTGGCGCGGAAGAGGTCCACCTCGTGCTCGCGGCTACATTCAATCAGCTTTCCTGTACCGGTGCGCATGAGCAAGCTCTCGACGTGTCGGCCAATCGTCCCAGCAACGTGATGGTTTTTACCGTGCACGTCGGAAGCCACCATTCCCCCCAATGTGACGAACTTGGTTCCCGGAGTCACCGGAGTGAACCAACCGCGCGGCAAGAACAGGCGATTCATCTCAGCCAAGCAAAGCCCCGCCTCGACGCGAAGTCGTCCTGTGTTTTCATCGAAACCGAGGACGCGATCGGCCAAGGTGGTCCCCAGCGCTAGCTGATCGCTGACGGTCGGCAGCGAAGAGTCACCGTAGGAGCGCCCGAGCCCGCGCGAAAGTGGCATCCCCACCGAGGCGCTCTCCAGATCCTCGGAGCGCACTTCAACCCCTGGGAGATAGGTCCTTCCCCAGCCGGAAAGCCCCTTGCTTTGGTCCTGACGGGCTGCACTCACCGACGCCATACCGGACCTCTTACCTCGCAAGGTCCGACAAAGCAGCAGACCGTCCGCATTCTCCTCACGGGCTGCACAGACTTCGCCTCCGGGCGATGACCAGTCAGCCTCGTGTCAAGCTCCCTTCCTCCGTCGAACGGTCGAGCTCGAGCGCCGCCACGAAATAACCGTCGCTGTCGTGAACCCCAGGCAGCAGGCGGACCCGCGTTTGATCCGAGGTCAGCCCCGAGAGCATTTCCGGCGCAGGAAAAGGCCGTGGCACAAGGTAGGGTCGAACTGCTTCGACAGCCGCTTCCCCCTCTTCCCGAAGCACGCTGCAAGTCGCAAACAGAAGTCTTCCACCGGGAGCCAGAGCCAGGCTCGCATTCCTCAATATCTCAGCCTGAAGTTTCCCCAGGCGCTGCGGAGAATCCGGCGTGAGTCGGCG
Source organism: uncultured Polyangiaceae bacterium (assembly GCA_964440025.1). GTDB lineage: Bacteria > Myxococcota_A > Polyangia > Polyangiales > Polyangiaceae > NIC37A-2. Next base: position 5,261 of record CAYTRQ010000210.1, read on the forward strand.
GAGGATTTCTGGACGACGCCTCAGAGTGCCAATCCCCGTACACGGAGCGTCCACAAGCACGGCATCGAACGCCCCTCGTAGCTCTTCCGGTGGCGGTTCGGTCCAATCGTGCTCCTCGGCGCAAACACGAAAGCCCAGACGGTGCATCTCCTCTCGCAGCTCCGAGAGCTTTTGCCCATACAGCTCTGTTGCCACGACCTGAGCGCCGGCGTCGAGGAGTTGGCTCGATTTCATGCCCCGCCCTGCACACACATCGAGAACCCGCTCTCCCGGTCGAACTCCCAGGAGCCGAGCTACAATCTGTGATCCGAGTTCCTGGACGACGAAGTTTCCTCGAGCGAAGCCGGCCAGCTTCCTCGGATCGCCTCCCCCCAAGTAGCGATAGGCTAGCGGCTGGTCCTCGATCCTCTCGATCTGACCTTCCGCTGCAGGCAGGGCCCGCCCGGGACGGCCCCGCAAAGTGGGCTGTTGCCTGCTCTGAGGAACCAGGAGTGCCATCGCCTCCTTCTCCCCGACATCTCGAATCAAGCGTTTGCGCAGCCAACTCGGTACGTTGGACATCACGGCGTCCGACCAGGAAAGCCGTGACGCTTTCGCATCCTGGATGACTCGCCGGAGAACGGCATTGACGAATCCGGCAGCGTGCTCAGAACACTCGATCTTGGTCAACCGCACCGCCTCACTGACGATCGCGTGAGGGGGCACCCGTTCCAGGAAATCGATTTGATAGGTTCCGATGAGCAGCTGTAATTGCGCCCCAAATTGGGCTCGACCGAGGCGTGTGTGCTTTTCTAGGCGACGCCGAAGATATTTCTCCGTACGCAGCACCCCATAGGTCAGCTCGGTCGCCAGCGAACGATCAACGGCGCTCAGCCCGGAGCGATCCAGCTGATGGGACAGAACTGGAGCAGCATAGGCATCTTCCTGAATCACGCGTGCAAGAACTTTCCCAGCAAGCAGGCGCGCATCAAGAGGACCACGAGTCACTTCAACCTCGGCCTATTTCGTCTCACTGCCCTTGCCAAGAGCCAAAGCGCGGATCGACCCCCAGCGCTTCTCGATGTCGTTCTTGAAGGAAATTCCCATGAGGACGAGAAGCACCGCCATGCCGAGGATGTGTGCGACTTCGCGAACCCTCATCGGGACCGGTCTGCGCAGGATACCTTCCATGGCGAAGAAAAGCAGATGCCCTCCATCAAGGGTGGGGATAGGCAACAGGTTCAGCAATCCCAGGTTGATGCTGATGAGAGCCATCACCCAAATAAAATAGTCGGTCCCTTTCCTTCGCTCCTGCCCAGCTATCTCATAAACAGCAATTGGCCCGCTGATTTCCTCGAGACTCATTCTGCCCTGCACCAGTCGAAGCAAAGCGACAGAAACGAACCGGGTCACGGCAACGGTCTCTTCTACGGCTTTTTCGAAGGCGTATCGCAAAGGTTCGGGGTGTTCCACGCGCTTTTCGAGCGAAAGCGGAAACCATTGCTGCACGGTGTTGGCGTCGCAAACACTCCTCCCCTGCTCTGCAAGGTTGGCCCAACTCCCACAGGGAAGAACGTACCGAGAAAACCGTTGCCCATCCGCATCCTTGAAGTCCTCACGGCGGATTCGGAATTCCCCACGACGAAGGCGCCCATCTCGGGCGGAAACAAAGGTCAGATCGTGTTTGACGTCGGGAGCGCTGGCGAGTCGATCGACGAAGGTCGACCAAGCCGGAAGCTTCTTGCCATCGAGAGCAACCAGACGATCCCCCGGCCGAAGCCCCGCTTGAAAAAGATAGCTTCCAGGAGGCACCTTCGCCGCAAACAGATCGGCGAGCTCGATCCCCGTGCGTTCGAGAAGATCGTTCCCCTCGGGGTTGGGGGTGAGGGCGACCACCCCCGCCTCGAAAACCGCCAGATCCGCCAGCCCACCCAATGCGCGAGAAACGGGCTGCGGCCTCAGGTAGGTCACCGGGACGGTCTCCCCGCGATTGTGTTCGAGCTCCCGCTCGAGATCCATGAAGCGCTCGATGGGACGCCCCGCGACGAAGGTCACGACATCGAAGGTTCTCAGGCCAGCCCGATAGGCCGGCGAGTTCGGATCGCGGATCCCAATGACCGCGGCAGGTGCATTGGGTTGAATGCCGATCGCGCCGTATCGCTCGGTCAGATCCAGCTCGAGTTTGCGACGCTGCTCCGCGACGAGCACTTCCACCTCGGTGTGCGAATTGTTCCGAAAGACCGTCATCTCCAGCGTATCGCCGGGGTGCCGCTCGACAATCCGTTTGACCTCGTCGAATGTCCCCACCGGCTCACCGTCGATGGCCATGATGCGGTCCCCGGGCTCGAGCACGCCGTCGGCAGGATGTTCGGGCAAAACCACACCAACCGTGGGTGGGGCAAAGGGCCCATCGGTCACGAACACGGAAAAGTAGAGCAAAACGGGGAAGATCAAGTTCATCACCGGTCCCGCCAGCACCACGATGACTCGCTTGTAGAGAGGCAGACGCTCGAAGGTCCTCTTCCGATCTTCGGGCAGAACCAAGTCGCTCTGAGACTCCTCGAGCATCTTCACATAGCCACCCAATGGCAAAAGTGAAATGCAATACTCCGTTTCGCGACCGCTGAGACGGAGTATCTTGGGCCCAAATCCCAACGAGAACGTGAGCACCTTCACCCCAAATGCTTTGGCAAACAGAAAGTGCCCCAGCTCGTGCACGAAGATGAGCGAGCTAATGAGGATGATGAAGTAAACGAGGTCCATGGGGGAGCTCTGCGGGGGCGAAAACTATCACGCGAGACAAAAAGCGCCGCCCGAAAAAAGCGGTGTAGTCTCGTTCCTAGCTCAAAATTGCTCGGCGTCGCACGCTCGCACCGCACCCGTCAACGAACTCGGTTGTCGCTCCGTTTTTTTCGCACCGCAAGCGAGGCCGCGAAGCTTTCGGGGTGATGAGATACGTCCTAGTCTCGAGAGGTGACGGAGGAAGAAGGACCCGAGCCCCCCCCTGCCAAACCACCTCAAGCGAGTCGCGTCGTTCTGTCCACGCTCATGATGCCCGAACATGCCAACCATTTCGGCAACGTCCACGGCGGGATCATCATGAAACTTGCCGACGAGACGGCTGCCATTGCAGCCATGCGCCACGCGCAGCAGCCCGCCGTCACCGTGGCCATCGATTCCATGACATTTCGCGAGCCCGTCAACGTGGGGGATCTCCTCACGTGCACAGCCCATGTCACCTACGTCCACAAGAGCTCGATGGAAGTGGGGGTCGTCGTCCACGCCGAGAACCTCCTCACTGGTCTCGTGACCCATACGAATTCCGCCTACCTGGTTTTCGTCGCCCTTTCCAAAGAAGGACGCCCGGCCGCAGTCCCCGGCCTCCACCTGGAAACCGAAGAAGAGCGCCGAGAATACGAAAAGGCCCAGGAGCGACAAAGCTACCGACTTTCCCAACGACAATAGGACAATAGAAGGGCAGCCTCCCCCTGGACAGGCCCCCTAAAGGCCAGTTCCCTCCCGCGGGCCGGGTTCTCCCCGTTTTGGGGACCACGCAGCACCCGGGCCCGGAATCGATACTGACCGCAGCTCCACAGCAGGGGGCTGGCGTGGCGCCGATACAGACACTAGGTTCCCCCGGCCATGCTGACCTGGGTCGCCAAAAGGCTCTTCGGGACGTCCAACGACCGCGCCATCAATCGGATGCAGCCCCTTGTGGAGCGCATCAATCGCCTTGAACCGAGTATGCAAAAGCTCTCCGATCAGGAGCTGCAAGCAAAGACCGCGGAATTCAAGGAAAAGCTCGATCAAGGAGCTGCACCGGATGATCTGCTCGTCGATGTGTTCGCCGTGTGTCGAGAAGCCTCGGTGCGGGTGCTCGGGATGCGTCATTTCGATGTGCAACTCATGGGCGGAGTCGCGCTGCACGACGGGAAAATCGCGGAGATGAAAACAGGCGAAGGGAAGACTCTCGTCGCAACTCTGCCGATCTATCTCAACGCCCTCACGGGGCGAGGCGCTCATGTGGTGACCGTCAACGACTATCTCGCTCGCCGCGACGCCGAATGGATGGGCAAGCTCTACAATTGGTTGGGGCTTTCAACGGGAGTCATCGTGTCCCAACAACCCACCGCGGAGAAAATCGCTGCCTACAAGGCCGACATCACCTACGGCCAGAACAACGAGTTCGGCTTCGACTACTTGCGGGACAATATGAAGGACAGTGCGCTCGAGCACGTCCAGCGCAGCCTGCACTACGCCATCGTCGATGAAGTCGACTCGATTCTCATCGACGAAGCGCGCACTCCGCTCATCATTAGCGGCCCTGCCGAAGCCGCAAGTGAGAAGTACAAAACCTTGAACGAAGTGGTCACCCGACTCGTCAAAGACGAGCACTACAATGTCGATGAGAAGGGGTTTTCCGCAACGTTCACCGACGAGGGGATCGAGCTAGTTCAAAAACTGACGGGTATCCGTAACCTCTATGACCCGGTCAACGTCCAGAGCCTGCACATTCTCAACCAGCTCCTCAAGGCGCATGCTCTCTATAAGCGTGACCAACATTACATGGTCTCCCGAGAAGGAAAGGTGCTCATCATCGACGAGTTCACCGGACGCGTTATCTCAGGAATACGCTGGAGAGACGGTCTCCAT
>CAYTRQ010000211.1:0-9867 GCA_964440025.1 uncultured Polyangiaceae bacterium
CCTTGGCCACCGCCACCACCGGCGTTTCCGCCGCCACCGGCGGTGCCGCCGCCACCGGCATTCCCACCGCCGCCAGCGTTGCCGCCGCCACCGGCATTGCCACCGCCGCCAGCATTGCCGCCGCCACCGGCATTCCCACCGCCGCCAGCGTTGCCGCCGCCACCGGAAGCCGCTGCTCCACCGCCCGCGCCGACGTTGCCGCCACCGCCGGAGCCATCGATACCGCCCCCTCCACAAGAAGTTGCCAAAGCCGCGAGCGACAAGCCCGCAATCGAAAGTCCAAGTGTTCTCATTTGCTCTACTCCGATCGGTCCGAGAGCAGCGGGAGCGCTGCATCCAAAAATAGGTAGCTCACGGCGCGAAATGGCCACTCCGTCGCCCGCCCCTTTTCGGGGCAAGGGCAGTCGACTCCGCTTTTTGCCCATTTTTTTGCCGTCGAACGCGTTGTTGCTTGTTGGTTCGTTGCTTGTTGGTTCGCGTCCATTAGTGGCCGCGAACCAGGTAGCTTACGCTATGCAGCGGCGCACAAGGTGGTCAAGGAAGATCCAAAAGTTGGAAGCGTTTTCGGGTCCTCGTCTTCGATAGAATGCCCCCACAACGTTCGGCGGCAGCACAACCTGACAAGCAAAACTGGCGCCGGGCACGAAATCTGCCGAGAGCGCTTTCGACCGGCCAGACGGCCAACACCTCCCTGTCGAACCAGGCTTTGCTCGAAGCTATCGCTTTTTGAGCGTTCGACTTTCGCGTTCGCTCATCGAGACCTCGCTCATCGAGACCTCGCTCATCGAGAGCTCGCTCATCGAGACAGCGGCGCCCCGAGAAATTCGCTTGAGAGCGGCTCTTTGCAAGACGAAGGCAACATCTTGCCGAATTTCCAAGGATTTTCTCTCCACTAAAAAGGAAATGAAGCCTTTTCATGGCAATTTAGGGAATTCCCCGGGTTTGTGGGAAGGCCTGCCATGAAGCGTGCCGCGCTCTGCACCTCGTCCTCTGGCCATTGCAGTCCACCGCACCGAGTCAGGCTTTCCCAGATGCCGCGGGGGCAAGGCAAAGGAGAAACGTGATGGGAAAGAGCGTCGAGCAACTGGTCAACCAAGAAGTCCTCCGGTGGCTGAGCTCGCAAACACAGGACGATCACCCACCCGAGTCGCGGGTGCGCGGCGTGCAGCGACCGGTCGTGACGATCAGCCGCCAGTACGGCGCCGGGGGCGGCGAGCTGGGGCGCAATATCGCCAAGGACCTGGGCATCGATTTCTTTGCTCAGGAGCTCGTGCACGAAATCGCCAAAAGAAAGGAAGTCCGCCGACAGGTCGTCGAGGCGCTCGACGAGCGAACACGCAATCGAGTCGAGCTCTGGGTCGACCAACTTCTGCACCTGCAAACATTTGCGGTTGATGATTACATCAAGGGCCTGTCCGAAACGGTCGCGGCCATCGCCAGGCACAGTCGCGGTGTCATCGTAGGACGCGGCGCTCATCTCATCCTCGATCCGAGCCGGACCTTGCGGATCCGGTGCGTGGCGCGCCTCGAGGACCGCATCGACTACGTGACCCGCCGGGAGCACATGAGCACGGAGGAAGCCCGGCACAAGGTGGCGCGCGTCGATCGCGAACGCGAGGAGTTCTTCCGAACTTACTTCGACACCGACATCACCTCGCCCCTCTCCTTCGATCTCACGCTCAACCTTTCGGCCGTGGGACGGGCTCATGCGCGCAGCATAATCTGCGACCTCTACCAGCAGCGATTCGGCAGGTAACAACAGCTGCCAATGGCAGCTACTCACCTCCCCCTCGAGGGCCAACTTGCCCCGGCCGGGGCATCATGCTGCGCTCGGCGCCCCCAAGATGTCCGGTTCGCTCCATCAGCTTCTGGACTGGCTTGCGCCAGCGTCCATTCAACTCGGCGTCGTCCTGACTCTGGTGATTTGGCTGCGCCCGCCGCTGGCCTGGCGGTGGGGGCTTGGCCTTCTCGTCCTCCTGGCCCCGCTGTTTTGTCCAAGCCGCGGGCTCGTCAGCACGGTCGTCACAGGGATTTCGATCGTGCTCGCCTGCCGTATCGCCGATCTCGGACGCGCCAAGAGGCCCCCGTGGCGGCCCGATCTGCTCGTTTGGTTGATCAGTCCCGCCGTCAAATGCCTTCCGCGTTCCGCGGCGGCGCGCCGGCAAAACCGACGCAAGGCTCCGCGCACCTTCCTCCGCGGAGCACTCAAGCGCGCCTGCTGGGAACCGATGGGCTACGCCATGACGCTCATGGAGCCGGAGGAAATCCCCTGGCCGCTCCGATCGGTCATCGTGATTCTCTACTTTGTCCTCAATGTCACCGCATTGGCCGATGTGTTGATTGGGCTGTTTCAGCTCCTCGGAGCCACCGAGAGCGAGGTCTTCGATTGGCCGCTGCTCTCCACCTCCCCGCGTGAATTCTGGGGAAAGCGGTGGAATCGTTTCATCAATCGTTTCGCTCTCAGTCACGTGGCGCTACCGCTCCGCGGCAAGCTGCCAGCCGGCGGCGTCGTGATGATCGTATTCTGCGCCAGCGGCCTCTTTCATGAGTACTTCGCTTGGGGAGCTTCCGGACGCAAGACGGCTTTAGGGCTGATGATGGTCTTCTTTCTCCTCCAGGCAGCAATCGTCCTGCTCGGATTGCGCTTTCCTCCGCCCCGGGCTCTGCCCCGCGCCGTCCGCAACGCTCTCACCGCCGTCTGGATGACGCTCACCGCGCCGCTTTTCTTTCGTCCCCTCCAGGTCCCGCTTCTGGAATTCGGGATCCCAGCCGCCTATTTTCCTTGGACCGGCACGATCTGGCAGGCCGTCCCCGGCTTCTAAAACGCCGGCGCATCCCAACGCCGTTTCCACCGGCGCATCCCAGCGACATTTCCGGAGCGCCATTTCACCCTATCCCACTGGAGTCTCTTGCCGAGGATTGAGACAGTCGGAGCCTCATGGGGCTCGACTTCAGGATCCAGCTCAGCATCGCATTCGGTCTCTGTCTGAGCCTCGGCTCCCTTCCTTGCCGAGCCGGCAACTTGGACGCCTTCTATCTCAGCGGCGCCGCGGCCATGCAGGGTGGCGCAATTACCGCAGACGCCGAAGGAGGTGGAGCCGTTTGGTACAATCCGGCCGGCCTGGCGGCGCTCGAGGGTTTGCGCCTCGACATTGGGGTCAACGGCTACGCCTTGCGGTTCGGCGGACAGGCCAACCTGGAACCGGCCATCGCCGGCACCGACGTCACCCGGCTCACCCGCATCGATCTCAACGTCGTCCCCACGGCTCTCGGTATTACACGCCGCTGGGGTCCCGTCGGGATCGGCATTGGTGCTTTCGTCCCGACCCAGTCGGCGTCAGTGCTCCGCACCCACTTCGTCACTCCGGAGAATGAAAATGGCTCCCAGGTGGACTTTTCCTTCGACGCGTCCTCACGATTTCAGAACTATCACTTGGGCATCGCCCTGGGCCTAGAAGCCACCCAGCGCTTGTCTTTGGGAGGCGCACTATTCATCAACTACCAAACCTTGGTCGAAAACACGGATATTAGTCTGCTCACCCTGGAAGAGGGCTCGCAAGCGGCCGTGGCCAGCCACTACACGCTGGACGCGGTCCAGCTCGGCGCCGAGTTCGTCCTGGGCTCTCGATGGCTCCTTTCCGAGCGCTGGCGCTTCGGTGCGGTGGCGCGATTCCCAGCTCTGCGGTTGGGGGAAGTCGCGCAGCAGGTGGAAACGGGCCAGGTCCGCGGGCAAGCTGGTTCGCTCGTCGTGGAAAACGACTTCTCCCAATCGCTGGATATCGGCACATCGATCATTTCTCCGTTTCGCTTCCACGCCGGGCTCTCGCACGATTTCCGATCGGACGTGCGAGGCGCCGTCGAAGCGAGCCTGCTCTTGCCATTCGTCGACGAAGCGTTGCGCGTCGAGCTCAGACCCACCTACAACGCCCGCGTCGGCCTCAAGAAGCGCGTGGGACCGCGCCTCGCATTCGGGGGCGGGATCTTCACCGATCTCAGCCCCAATGCCGATCCCTCCGAGTTTCAGGAATCACAGCTGAACTTCTTCGGTGCAACGGCAGCCATGGATTTGAGCACCACCTACGGGATCTACGCCAAAAATGGAGAGATCTACGATCGAACCAAGGCCCTGCGATTTAGCACGACGATCTCCCTCTCCTACGCGCTGGGCCTCGGCTCGGTCGTTCAGGCCCAGCTCGGCCCCGATCAACAAGGCGGCATCGGCCTCGAAACCGTTCCCCAAGATGTCGTCGCCCACGAGATCACCCTGCACATCGGGACGACCGTCATGGAGTAGACAGCAAGGGCCTTCAACGGTGTTCGCGGCTCACTGGTCTCCCAAGCGACTCAGCTTCCGCCAAGCTCGCTTGTTGCCGGGATCCAGATCGGTGGCCTTTTTATACAAAGCGCGCGCCGTATCGATCTCCCCTGCCTCGTGAGCCAGCTCACCTCGCGCGATCAGACACGTGGGCGCATCAGCCTCCTGCTCTTGGCAGCGCTCGGCCCACAGGGCCGCATGCTCCCGGTGTCCTTGCTCCAGAAAGACCTCTGCCATCATCGCCGACGCAGCCACACTTTCGGGATCCAAGCCGGCCGCGCGGCGCGCCATCACTTCGGCTCGGGGAAGATCTCCATCGGTCAGGGCCCGCTCAGCCTCTGCCAAGTAGCTGTCGGCAACGAGCTCCGCCGTCTTTTGATCCCCGGGCTCGATTTCCAGGGCGGAAATCCAGGTTTTTCGGGCTTCTTCCTCTTTGCCCAGCTGACTGAGGACATCCCCGTGCAATTGAGCCGTCTTGGTCCGATCGCCACGGATCTCGAGCGCCTTCTCGCTCCAACGGAGGGCTTCTCGAGGCGCATCGAGGGCCAGGTAGTGGGAAACGAGCCCTTCCAAGGCCAAGCTCTGCGGGTTGTTGAGCGCCGCGATACACAGTTGTTTGCGAGCACCTTCCCGATCCCCCAAAACCAGTCGTTTCCGCGCGCGCTGCCACGCCCTCGCACCACGCTCGATCGCCGCGCCGGTGATCTGGGCCGGGCCGTCCACCAGCTCTTGGCAAGAGGGAACCTCTCGTGCGGGGAGCACCCAGCGGTTGATGGCGGGCTCTTCGGCGGCGGGGGAAGGTTCTTCAGGAGGTTGCGGCGGCTCGAGGTCTGGAGCCGCCTCGTCGCTGGGTTCTGACTGACTCTTGGAAAGTCCCAGGAGTGAGGCTACGGGCTCGGGAAGCTCGGAGCTCCGAAACGCCACGAACCACGTCCCCGCGCCCGCAACACCCAGGAGCCCACAAACGATCAGCAAACGTTTTCCCCAGCCCCGACCACCACTCGAAGGAGTCGGCGCGGAAGAATGAGGCGGACCAGGACGCGCCGGCGGCCGAGAAGAAGGGACCGTGCCGGGTCGGGCCGAGGGGGGCACCACCGGAGAGCCCACTGGCGAGCCTGCGGCCGGCATGCCGGCCGCTTGAGACAGGGCCGCCGGCGAGCTTCCCGACGAGGGGCCCCCGGACGGAGCACCTTCAGACGACTCGCGAACCGCCGCTGGCGAGGAAGCCAGGGGGCTCGAATCCACGGTCACGGGAACCTGGAAGCTGGCGGAATCCCCCGCGCCTGCGGGCCCCGCACCGAGAGGATGCGTGCCGGCGGATGCCGCGTCCTCCATCGACCCTCCAGCGGACGGCGAAGCCGTCGAGGGCTCGCCCTGTCGACCCGTCGAAGCCTCTTGTCCCCCGTAGGCCTGCGACTCGAAGATCACCGATTCGGAGAGTTGCACCGTGGCCGGTCCCGAACCGATCGGATCGGCAGCAGTGAAGTCGACCCGAGGCGAGGATTCTTCCCAACCCCCTCCGGAATTCATTGGATCCTCGTCGAAATCGGAACTCTGCCGGTGAGCCTGCGTCGGCATTTCGTCGAGCTCGTCGCCAAATTCCTCGATCGGCTCCGGAGAAGCTGAGGCACCCGGAAAAGCAGCAGCGCTCGGAGAAGCCGGCACGCCGCCGACTTGTTCCTCCATCGCCAGGGTCGGCCGATCCTCGTCGCCCATTCCCAGGGTGGGGCGGTCGTCGTCATCATCGATTCCCAGCGTGGGGCGGTCATCGTCATCATCGATTCCCAGCGTGGGGCGATCATCATCATCATCGGCTACCACGGTGGGCATTTGCGAACGATAACTGGACAGCTCCTCGATGTAGGGTTCTAGGGCCGCGAGAGAAACCTGCTCGGTCGCTTCGTCGAAGACGCGTTCAAGATGCAGCTTGACCACGCGCGCCGAACTCAACTGGGCATCGGCCTGCAAGAGCTGTAGCCAGATCTGCCGCTGGGACGCGACACTCCCCCAATCGGTAATGACGACTTCTGGTTCGTGAGCTTGGAGCCCCGCCCAATCCGTCTGGTAGGGATCGAGAGGAACCACCTTCACATCGAGTCCGCGCTCGGCCAGCGCCTCGGCAATGGCATAGGCGCGCGGGCCATGATCGTCGGCCACAACGGCGCGGTGGGCTTTGCCGCCCCGCAGCCAGCGAGAGCGATCCGTGGACGTCCGCTGGTTCTGGGGTGGCTCGGGCGGAGAAGCCTGGGCAGAAGGAGCGGGGGGAGCCGGAGGCACCGAAAGATCGGGCCCCGGCGCCGGCTTGAGACGCTCGACCAAACGACTCTCCGATCCCCGGAGATCCCGAAGGCCCCGCAGCTTGGCCGACGAAGGCGGCCCCTCTTCTCCTGGACCGCTCGAGACCGCGGCGGCCCGGGCCCCGGCTGGGGACACGGCCTGAGGAACCGCGAGTGGGCGGGTGGCCGTCGCCGACGCTCCCCGAGCAGCGAGCCGCCGTGCGATGGAGGCCACGCGGCTCGCGAGAGCCACCGCAGGAACTTCCAACGAGAGGACCGTGACGATCAGCTGGGGATGAAAGTGTCTGAGGCTGGGGACCGCTTCCGGCTCGACCACGAGGGCGAGCTTGGGAGGCACGCTGAACTGGGCCAGCTGGAGGATCTCCACGATGTCGCCCACTCCCTCCGCGCCAATCCCCAGCACCAGATCGGGCGCCACGAGGGGGAGCATGCCTGCCAATTCGGCGCGCCCCACTTGCTCAACGTAGATCCCCTGTCTTTCGAGGGCTTGAAGCAAGCGCCGATCAAGGGCCGTGGAAGAAACAGCCAGGACTGTCGGTTCAACATTCATCAGGCGAGAGAACCGCAGTGTATCAATCTCCTTCAGCAGGTCACTGACCTGCCCTCCAAGAACCCCAGACCGGACTCCCTCGGGAAGCCGCAGGGCTGCCTTTTCGGGAGGCCCGGGACTGACCACCTGGAACGGGCCGCAGGACTGCCCCTTTGCGGAGCAACACCCTGGAGCCTTCGGGAAGGCACGGTCTGGCCCCAGCGCCCCCCTTCGCGCTGCCCGTACCGGGCTCCGGTACCACGGAGCGTGGAAGCGGTTCAACAGCTAAGAAAAGGCACCGACTGCCGCCCGGAGCAAAAAAATGAGAACCACGAGCCACAGGGCGCGAAGCCCAGGGACGCGCCGCTAGCTAAGTTTTCTTCCCAGAAACGAAGTTCATGTCGAAGACAGCAATGTCCCTTTTTACCTCACCCATGAGAAATCCTATGAAAATGTCTCGATTGTTGTTTGCCACTGGCCTGGCGGGTTGCCTTGCCCTGAGCGCATCGGCTTGTGTCCGCAAGTCGACCGGTAACCACCCGCAGGCCTCCCACACATCGTCCAATGCCCCCGCCGAGAGCAACAAGGAGCCGTTTCCCGAGGACGCGCCCTTGACCAGCCCCCCGCCTCCCACAACCGATCCGGAAAATCCGCTGGAAGGCGCGAATCTTTTCGTCGATCCCAAATCGCTCGCCATGCTCAACTACAAAGTGTTGGTCGACAAAGATCCCGCCAAGGCCAAGATCATCAAGAAGATCGCGTTCGTGCCTCAGGCAATGTGGATGGGTGAATGGAATACCGACATCTTCCGCGCCGTCGAACACCTGGTCAGCCGAGCCAAGGCCGATGGCGCAGTGCCCATCATGATCGCCTACAATATTCCGTACCGCGATTGCGGTCAGTACTCGGAAGGCGGCAGCGAGGGCGCGGAAGACTACAAGCGTTGGATCCGCAACGTTGCTGCCGGCATCGGCGACGACGAGGCCGTGGTGGTCCTCGAGCCCGATGCGCTGGGGCACTTTCAGGAATGCCTCAGCGAGGAAAAGAAAGCCGAGCGCATGGAACTGCTCAACGACGCGGTCCGAGTCCTCCGGCAAAATCCCAATACCGCCGTTTACCTCGATGCAGGTCATGCGCGCTGGGTCGAAGCCGAAGAGATGGCCGAGCGGCTCAAGATGGCGGGCGTCGAACACGCCAACGGGTTTTCCCTCAACACCTCCAACTACGTCTCGACCGAAGAAAACATGGAGTACGGCAAGAAGATCTCCGAGCTGGTCGGTGGCAAGCACTTCGTGATCGACACCAGTCGAAACGGCGCCGGTCCCTACGAGGAAGCCGAGAACGCCGAAGAGGCTTGGTGCAATCCTCCCGGTCGCAAGATCGGCCAATATCCCACGACCGACACCGGTGAACCCCTTTGCGATGCCTTCCTCTGGCTCAAGCGCCCCGGCGAATCCGACGGGGAATGCACGAACTCCAGCGAGGAACACCAAGGTCCCAAGGCCGGCGTCTGGTGGGAAGAGAAGGCCCTCGAGCTCGCTCGATAAGCTCCTCTCCCCACATCATCATCCCCTACGTCTGTGAGCGCTCGGTCCCTCGAAGGGCCGGGCGCTCACTTTTATTTTCTGCCCGTGAGATGCTCCTATTTTCGCCCCGTGAGATACTCGCGCGGCGTAGCTCCCAGCAGTTCCCGAAACACGCGATGGAACTGCGCGTAGCTCCCAAATCCGGCGTCCAGCGCCGCCTGCAACAGGTTACCGCCGCCCGGAGCAACCAGGGTAAAAAACCGTTCGATCCGCAACCGATTCTTGTAACCGACCAGGGAAACCCCCATCTCGTCCTTGAACGTGCGGGTGAGGCGAGACGCGGAGAGACCAAAGCGCTTCGCTAATTGCCCCGCATTCAGGGTCGGATCCCGATGCAGCTCGTGCACGATCGAGATGACCAAGGAATCGCGATCGTCTTCGCCCACTCGCGGCAGTCGCGCCAAAAGCGAGTGCCAGGGGAGTTGGTCGGCACCGCGCCGCAGATCCTCGACAATCCCTCCCAAAAGACGGGCGAAAATCGCGAGTTGCACTTGCTTGCTTTCGTCCACCGGGCTCCCGGTGCGAGCCGAGTCGTTTGCCATGAACCCAAGCACGCCAGCTCGCCCAAGAATCGGAGTAATGACGTTCCAGCCATGTCCGATCACCCGGGTGTCACCATCCACCTGCACGATGAGCGGAACGTCAGCAAAGATCATCCAGCGGCCCACCCCGCTGAGCGCCTGAGCGCGCGCCTCCCGGTGATGAAAGCCCTCCTCGAAATAGATATGGTGCTCGTCAGTGGTTTCTCCGGCGAGGCCAGTCCCCCAGGTGCCACAAAGATGCTCACCCGAGTCGTCGTAGAGAAATAAAGCGACGCGCTCGAGCCCGACGCGATCGCGACTGAGCTCCACCGCTCGGCGCAGCACCAGATCGAGCTCTTGATAGCTGGCCAGTTCATCAGCGGCGGCCAAAACCGAGACTCCTCCCGAACCAGCGGGAAGAGTTCGTGGCGATCCCAGATCCCGCCCGACGACTTTCGGCCAATCGACTTGTCTGGGAGGGGGCGCTTGGCTCATGTCTCTAACATGCCGCGTCTTGCGTCACTTCGCCAGATCCTTCGCCCCCAAAAGACAATTCCTTTTGAACCCTAGTGCCTCGGCAACTCACGTTTCGAGCGGTTTCGAAGCACTCCCAGAAGTG
>CAYTRQ010000212.1:0-9856 GCA_964440025.1 uncultured Polyangiaceae bacterium
CGAGAGAAAAGTGGTCTCCCTACCGACCACTTTTATGTGGTCGCAGCACTAGCCTCGTCCGTGAAAGCGAATTGGGTAGGTGACTTCAGTTGGCTCATTCCCGCCAGGACGGAACTCCAGGTCCGCGAACAGGGAGACGACGCAGTCCACGACCTGTGGATCGCTCAAGTCGGAGCCGCTGTCCACGGCCTCACTGACTGTTCCATCGGTATCGATCGTGAAGGTCACCGTGACCGTGCCCGCAAGTTGGGCGTCCCTAAATGTTCCTGCAATGTAGCATTGCCGGAGATCATCGTTAATCGAGGAGATGGCGCTTCTGATGTCGCCGAGGCTGGGACCGGGGCCTACTGGTTTTTCAGCGACGGGAGAGTCGACTGGGGTCTTCGGAGCAGGAGCGGGCGGAGCTGTAGCAGGCTCGCCAGATTGCTGCGTACAGGCAACCGAAAATAGGGTGAATGCAAGGAACGGAGCGGTGAACTGGTGCAGACGGGTTTTCATTTCTTGGCTACTATGACTCTTATCACCGAGAAGCGGCGCAAAGTTAATGCAGCATAGCATGGGCTATTCTTCCTGAAGACCCGCTTGAAGAAGATTCGTGAGATGAAGTGCGAGGACGTACGTCAAAGCAGTCTCTTTGGGGATCTCCCGACATCGCTGCTCGAGAACGTATCCCATCGTGGGTGAGAGGCGTGCGGGGAAGCAAGCAGGCGTGTCGAATCAGCCTCTCAAAATAAACAAACATCTCCTCGATCGGATTCGCTTTTGCAAGCTTGGTTCGAGCTTGAAGGGCGTGGCGTTCACTGCTTTGCCCAATGAGCCCGGTTCGACATTCGCGCTCCATTGGCGCGGCTTTTATTGATTGTTCAGTGCAGCCATTTCTTGGACGCGGCGGAGAGCCATCATTCCAGGGGAACGTCGCCCCTCGGCAATGTCCCAGACCAATCGTCGTGCCGCTTCGTTCACTGGTGTAGGAACTCCGAGAAGCTGACCCCGTCGACAGAGCTCGCCGTTCAGGTAGTCCACGGGAGGCGTTCGCCCCCGTTCGATGGCTGACAGCATGCTCGAGCGTAAATTGCGGTAGCGGGTACCAATTGCTAACAGAAGAGCGTGGCGAGCAGCTGATTGAAGTGGCCCTGTTGCCTGATCAGAGGGAGGAACTAGCCAATTGAGGTCCAAGTTCGTCACCGGCTCTAGGACGATGCCCTCGGCGCGCGCCACTCGGACGGCTTCGGAGAGGATCTCCATGGCAAGACTGCGCACTTCGCTTTTCAACAAGAGCTCGCCGAGTGTGGTGCCCCCGATGGTGCCCAATGTCGAGACGGCACAGTTGATGGCTAGCTTGGTGAACCGAGCTCCTTTGAGGTTTTCTGTGAGGACGACGGGTGCGACGTGGCGAAGCAGATTCGCGGTTGTATAGAGCTCCGGGTCTTTCTTTCCGCTGAGAGTACCGACTTGAAAATTGCCGGTCGAGGTTTTTTGGTAGTGTCCCGCCCCCTTCATTCGTGCGCCCCATCCCACAACTGCTCCAATGACGTGCTGCTCGCCGAAGGCCTTGGCAAGTCGCTCCTCGCAGAGGCCATTCGAGAGACAGACCAAGCGGCTGTGAGGAGTCAGTTTGCCGTGGAGGCTCTCGATGACCACGTCGAGTTGCGGTGGTTGGACCGCAATAAAAACGAAGTCGAAGGGCTCTTTTGCGTCTTGTGCGCTCTGAATCAATTGGTTGGGAGCCAGAGGTGGGGAACTGGGCAGGCCGTCGACTCGGGGGCCCCGATCGAGCAGAGCTCGTCCCACGCCGTCATTCGTCGTGGCCACCGACAGAGGGACCCCACCCAAAAGGAGGAGGCTCGTCAGGACGCCCCCGATACCGCCGCAGCCTACGATGAGGATGCGAGGGTGGCTGTTCTTTGCTTGGTCCATCCGCCTGCCCAGTCTCGGTCAGGAGAGCTTGTGCGGAAAGGGCTGACAAATTCGCCGGGCTTTTGATAGGGTCCGAACCAAATGCGCATGCGACGACTGGGGCCCGACGGCCCGACGGTGAGCGTAGTCGGCCTTGGCGGAATGCTGCTCTCAATCAACGGAAGACCTCCTGTCGATCAGGCCTCGCGGGTTCTACGCATGGCAATCGATAGCGGCGTGAATTTGATCGAGACATCGGACGCCTATTGCCTTGACGATCAGGAGCTGCACCACAACGAGCGCCTGCTCGCTCGAACATTGGAAGGACAGCGGGAGAAAGTGACCGTAGTCACCACCGTTGGTTGCCGTCGGCCGGGGGGGGCTTGGACGGTGGATTCGGAGCCAGAGCATCTCGTGGCGGCGGTGGAAGGGTCTCTCAAGGCTCAGGATGTCGAGGCTCTCGACCTGGTGATGCTCTATGCATCCGACCGACGTGTTCCCTACGAAGAAAGTGTGGGAGCACTTGCCCGTCTCCGCGAACAAGGGAAGGTCAAGCATGTGGGTGTCTGCAACGCCGATCTGGAGCAGATCAAACGAGCAGAGAGCGTAGTGCCGATCCAGGCAGTTCAGAACCGATGGAACCCCCAAGCGAGGGAAATCGAGCGGAATGGCGTTCTCGATCACTGTCTTGAAACGGGGAAAGCCCTGATCGCCTATCAGCCGTTCGGAGGAACCCTCGGAGCGCCGACCCTGACCACGCTGGGTAAGCTGTCCGACCAAGCTCGCCGGCGTCGTCTCAGCCCCTATCAGTTGGTTCTGTCTTGGATGACCAACAAGGCGCCGGTGACTTTCGTGGTCACGGGTGCGCGACGTCCGGAGAGCATCGAAGACTCGGCCGGTGCCGGGTCGGTTGAATTCGACGCCGACGCGGTGCGAGCCGTAGAAAATACCTTACCTCAACCGTGAGTTGGCCAGAAAGCTTCGGTCGTGCCTCATCTCATCGAGCCAGCTAGCAGCGGGCGCTCTCGCTGCCGCGGCTGTCAACAGAAGATCGAAAAGGACCGTTTGCGTCTTGGTGTTGCCGTGCCCAATCCGTTTGGCGATGGTGAAACGCATCACTACTATCACCTTTTGTGTGGTGCGCTGAGGCAACCGGAGGCTTTCCTCGAAGTCGCAGATTCCGATCTCGAAGCTGCCAGCAGTAATGAGGAGACCTCCCTGGAGATCGAGAAATGCGGCGAGCATGCCAAAATGAGCCAACAGCATCGGCGCCTGCGTCGCTTGGTGCGGGCGGAACGAGCCTCGAGTGGACGAGCCAGGTGCCGGCACTGTAGGGAAACGATCGACAAGGGCAGTTACCGGTTTGCGCTCGAGATCGTCGACGACGGGATGGCGAACGCTGCTGGATTCGTTCACGTCACCTGTGCGCCGGACTATGTGGGCACGACTAATTACATGATGGAGCTCGTCGCTCCGCGTAGCGAGCTCCATCAGGACGAGCTCGAAGAGGTTCGCCGCCAACTCGAGGCTGGACAAACTCCTTCGGGGTGATGAGCGACGTTCTAGCTGGCGGCTCGGGAAGCTCGATCCATGTCACCCAGTGCTTCGTGGAGGGCGTCCCCGAGCTCGGGATATTCGAACTGAAATCCAGAATCCAGGAGCTTCTTGGGAATGGCACGCGGGCCGGTGAGAAGAGGCTCGGCCCCCTCCGCGAGGAGCAGGCGGAGAGCAAGGCTCGGGACAGCAAAGGGAGTGGGGCGTCCCAGAATTTCGCCGATGGCCCGGGTGAGCTGCTCGTTGGTGACAGCGTGAGGGGCAGCAAAATTCACGGGGCCTCGAATTGAGTCCGTTTGCAGGCAGTGAAGGAGGGCGCGGGCCGTGTCGCGTTGGTGAATCCAGCTGACGACTTGTTTTCCGGAACCCAGTCGACCGCCCACGAACAGACGGATCGGCAGCGCCATTTTCTCCAACGCACCGCCGTCCTTTCCCAGGACGACGCCAAACCGACTTCGGATCACGCGGACGCCGAGGGAAGAGGCTTCCTCCGCCGCTTTTTCCCACTCGATGCAGATACGCGCCATGAACCCACTTCCAGCGGGAGCGGACTCATCGAGTTCCTCCTCGATTTCGTGGTCTCCATAATAGTGAATTCCCGAGGCACAAAGGAAGGTACGAGGCGGTGTCTGGGCCCGCTCCATGGCTCGGGTGAGCAATCTCGTGGACTCGATGCGGCTTCGACGGACCTTCTCCTTTTTGGCCTCGGTGAGCCGAGTGCCCACGACTTGTTCTCCGGCGAGATGCACCAGGCAATCTGCTTGCTCGATCGCGGAAACGAGCTCCTTCGATGGTTGCGTAGCCATGGGGTCCCATTCGAGAGCCCTGGCATGACGAAATCTGCTGAGCGTGTGAGCAGCTTGAGCAGGATTTCGAGTCAGGCAGTCGATTTCATGCCGATCCTCGTTTTCGAATTCGAACAAGAGCTCCAGCAGCTGTCCGCCGACATAGCCTGTAGCTCCACTGATGACGATTTGCACTGTTTACCCTCCGCTTCGAGAGTTACTGGCACAAATTCGAGGAGAGAACCACGTCAGACTGGGGTCGAGGTGTGGGCCTGACGTCCGGAGCGGCCCTGCAGGGGAGTAAAGAGGGGTTGTCTGTTGCTGTAGGAGCAGCACCCGGAGTGTCTCCTTTCCAGAAGTCAGTCTTTGCTCAATAATCAAGGGGTGCGTCCGTTCGAGGCTTCGAAAATTCGACGTAGGGGAGTTATCCTGAAACAAACGATGATCACCTTGCGGGATCTTGGGCTCTTCTCCTTGGGAGCAACGCTTGCGTCGATGCAGGTATCGGCCTGTGGGGACAAGGAGCGAGCGCCGCTTGCTGAAGAGGTGATCGAGAATGAGGAAATCCCGCTCGAGCGATTGCCCGAAACGACAGAGGCATTTTCGGAGAAGAACTGCTGGCAGGACATCGTCGGCTATGAAGAGCAATGCGGACTAGTGACCGTGCCTGAAGCGCCGGGCTCGGAGGAGACCATTGAAATTGGTGTCATGCGAGTCTTTTCCGATGCAGAGCAGCCTGCGGAAGATCCGTTGGTTTATCTGGAGGGCGGACCAGGGAACTCCGTTCTTCGAAACGTTGATCACGTTTATTCATTTTTCGAAAAGTTTGCCGAGGATCGTGATGTCATCTTCATTGATCAGCGCGGTACCGGTGTTTCTAGGCCCAGTCTCTCCTGTGAAGGTGCAGAAGACATTAGTGAATGCTTTGATCGTGTTTCCCAGCAGTCCGACCCTTCCGCTTTCACTTCGCAAAATAACGCACGAGATATCGATGCAGTGAGGCAAGCGCTCGGCTATGAAAAATGGAATCTTCTGGGTATTTCCTATGGGACCCGCTTGGCCTTGACTTTGATGCGCGATTTTCCTGAGGGCATTCGCGCCGTCGTGATCGATGCCGTGGTTCCCTTGGAGGTCGATCTCTTGGCAGGAATGGCTCGGAACGCCGAGAGTGCCTTCGAGATCACATTTTCCGAGTGTCAGCAGCAAACGGAGTGTGGGGAGAAGTATCCCGATTCGATGGAGCAACTTATCCGTGTCACGGAGGGATTGAATGAAGAGCCTCAGGAGTTCGAGAAATTTCGGCTAACAGGCGACAGCTTCGTGAGTATTCTGTTCAATTTGCTTTATTCGCCGGCGGCACTTTCCTATGTGCCAATGCTTATCGACCAGGCCGACCAAGGAGAATTTGGTCTTCTCCAGGACCTTTCTTTCAATCTCGATGCGGGGGATTTTTCTTTTGGTATGCACTTGTCCGTGCAGTGCGCTGAGGAATTTCCTTTCACGAGTCAGAAGAGTATCGACGGGGCGGAAGCGGGTGTTCGGGAAGCGATCAAGGCTGGAACCACAGGCAGTGACTACCTCGGCTATTGCGAAGACTGGCCAGTGGGAGCAGCTCCCGCTCTGGAGAACGAGGCCGTGCAGAGCAAGATCCCCACACTTGTCCTTGCAGGACGGTTCGATCCGATCACTCCGCCTGCGTTTTCAACTCGAGTTCATGAGTCCCTCGAGAATTCCTATTCTTTCCTTCTTGAAAATGAATCCCATGGATCCAGCTTGGGGCCCTGTGGTCGGAGTTTGGTCAGCAATTTCTTGACCACTCCAGGAAAACAGCCGGATTCGAGCTGCTTGGCGGACACGCCGGATCTTGAGTTCGAAGCCTTGAGGGATCCGCGTCGAGCACGTCGCGTGGGTCGTCCACCGTCCTTCGAGACCGTTCCCCCCACCTCCAAACAGATCGAGCAGGTGCGGGATGATTTGCGGCGTCGTCTTTGGTTGTGATCGTGCGTTCACGGCGCGCGGGTGAGCGTAGGAGGAGCCAGTCGAGTTGCTCTAGCTGGCTCTTCTAGTGCCTCGGCAACTCACGTTTCGAGCGGTTTCGAAGCCCTCCCAGAAGTGGGTGAGGTCGGCTTCGAAACCGCGCTCGGGTACGTCTTTGCCTCGGCTTTTTTGCTGGTTTTTGTGCTGCGACGACCGGAGGAAGATGAATGATTTCGAGAGAAAAGTGGTCTCCCTACCGACCACTTTTATGGGGTCGCAGCACTAGTGGTCGTCGGCTCTAGTGGGCCAGGGGGTCGTCCTCATAGGGGAGGAACAGTCGTCCCACATCGATCTCGATTTCGCGGAAGGGACGTGCCGACGCCGTTGCGCCTTCACCATAAGTTCCTAAGAGAACCCAACGCTGATCTTGACGCTCGAAAACCTCGAGCATTTTCGTATCCGGGTCGACGATCCAATAGTGCGGCACACCGTAGCGGCCGTAGAGATCGCGCTTCTCGATGCGGTCGCGTGCAGCGGTCGTCGGTGAAGAGACTTCACAAATCCAGTCGGGGACAACCGTGATAGGCTGCTGTTCTCCAGGCTGATTGAGTCGTTTCCGCCGCCATCCTGCCACGTCCGGACGAACGATATCATGGGGGCCGAGTTGGATGTCCACGTCGCTGAAGATCCACCAGCCGCCGGGGCCCCCATACCCCTCATCGTCATCGAAAGGTCCTCCCACGAACCGCCCCAGGCTGCGTTGTGCCTTCGAGTGTTTGGGAAGTGGTGTTGGCGACGTCTCGAGGATGCCACCGAGCACCTCGGCCCGTGCGAACTCGGGCAGCCGCAGAAGGTCGTCGTAGGTCATGGGACGCGGCGTATGCTCCGACATGGTTTGAATCTAACACGTCCCAGCGGTCTGCACCCGCTTGGAATAGAGAAGCGGGACGCCAATCCTTCACGGTCGCGAGCTGCGCTCCGACCATAGAAGTCTCATTGAAATCGAGAACAACGGCTTTGAAATCAGAGAGGAATTGCTTGGTCTCTTCGAAGGCGCGGCTCTTGGTTCCCAAGGGCCGAGAGGTTTCCGGAGGAACGCTTGACCTCTGCGGGCTCCAGCTTGGGGCTGAAGGATGCACCGAGACAGTAAAACAGTGACGGAGTACCGGCACCTCGTCCTCTGGCCAAGAACTATTTGCGCTGAGACTGCAAAATGCCGCCCAAGGGGACGCGGGTGATTCGTCGCGACGAGAAGCCAGCACGGCTTGACTGGAATTGTCATCCAACCTGCGCCACCCTCCCAATCCGAGCGTGCTGTGCTCCTTTATCATCCTTTATTATTTGTCAACCGAGGAACGAAGATGAAAATCGCCGCGTCGATCACCATTGCGGTTGCCACCGTCTTGGCGGTGGTGAGCTGTACCGTCCCGGGCGGCCCGAACGGGCAAAACGGTAACTGCCCAACCAACTCTGCCGATTGTGGCGGAGGAAGCTGCCAGGACTTGCTGAATGATAACCAAAACTGTGGAGCATGTGGGAATGCCTGCGGAACCGGTTCCAGCTGCGTCAATGGTTCTTGCTCTTGCGAGACCGGGGCGACGGATTGTGGGTCGGGCTGCACGCCCCTGGCCTCCGATCCGCAGAACTGCGGAAGCTGCGGTAACGCATGCGGACAGGGCTTGTTCTGTTCCTCGGGCAGCTGTGTCGACAGCTGTCCGGCCGGCCAGGAGGCCTGCGGCGCTTCCTGCGTCGATCTCACGAGTGATTCCTTCAACTGCGGCGCCTGTGGCAATTCCTGCGCAGCGGGCCAAGCGTGTGTGGGCGGCGCGTGCAGTTGCGGCGGTGGGCAAGTGACCTGCGGTGGAGCGTGCGTCAACGTCCAGACCAACGCCCTGCATTGCGGCAGCTGCGGCAACGCGTGCGGCGCGGGACAGAGCTGCAACGCGGGCGTGTGTACCGGTGGTAACCCGGGTTCAGGCGGATCACCTGGTGTCGGTGGTGGCGGCGGAACCGGGAATACCTCGAGCGGAGGGAACGCCAATACCGGCGGGGTATCCAATACCGGCGGAACGGCGGGAACTGGAGGCACGTCGAACACCGGGGGTAGCTCGAACGTTGGAGATACGCCTCCGGGCTATTGGACTTATGAGGATTGGGGAGGTTGTGTCTGGACCGGGATTGACGAGGAGCCCGACACAACCACGAACATCACTCCCCAAGATTTCACAAGTCAGGAGGGCGGTCCGTACTGTGTGAGTGGCTCGGTTCACGATACCTACGAATCGGTGGCTCTACTGGGCTTCAACCTCGCCGAGCCGGCAGCCACGGCGGATTGCACCTACACTCCCGTCGACCCGGACGCGCAGGGGCCGCCCAGCGTTGATCTGACCGGTTCTGGCCTGGCGATTAGCTTCAACAAGAAGGTCGCCACGACGCTCCGCGTGCAGATCCAAGGCCCAGACGGAGCCTCGGATCCTAGCGATCGCTGGTGCTACACCATTACCGATGCCGCGGGTCCCGTTTTTGCTCCGTACGACGAGTTCAACACCGAATGTTGGGAAGGCGGAGACGGTGACGATTACAATGGGGAGCCTATCTCAGCGGTCGTGTTTCTCACTCCAGGAGTGGATGGAAGCAATACCGACTTCGACTATTGTATCGACGGATTTGCAGCGGGTGATAGCGTCGACGATGCTCCCGATGGAAGCGATGGCGGCCCGCTCACCGGTACTATCGGAGGAGCGGGGAGCGACGACCTCGATTTCCAGCGGGTGAAGGTCACCGCTGATGGGAAGAGCTATATCATTCAGAACAACAACTGGGGTAATCCGAGCGGCACGAACCAGACGCTTTCCTACGAGGACAACAGCTTTACCATCACACAAACAACAGGGAACGGGCCAGGGAATGGCGTTCCTGCGTCCTTCCCCTCGATCTACATCGGCGCCAATGGTGACACCCAAGGAGGTGTTTTCTCGACGTCCTCGGATGACAATCTTCCGATGCAGGTGAGCTCGATCAGCTCGATTCCGACCACCTTCAGTTGGAGTGGCGGTAATTCGGGCGGGAACTTCAACGCGACCTACGACGTTTGGTTTGCCGACCATGAACCGACGGAACCGTATGACGATGCGCTTCATGGTTTCGTGATGGTTTGGCTCTACAAGCCGTCTGGAAATCAGCCGATCGGCAGCGTTCAACGAACGGCCAACATTGCTGGTCAGACCTGGAACGTATGGGTTGGTCCCCGGGGAGGGGACGGCTCGAATTCAGGTGCACCGGTGGTTTCCTATGTGGCCCAGGCGTCGCCGCTCATGAGCATGGATTTCGATCTGATGGACTTCATCTCAGACGCCCAGCAAGACGGAATTCAATCGAGTTGGTACTTGACCGACGTATTCGGCGGCTTCGAGATCTGGTCGGGGGGTGACACCAACGGCCTCTTGGTCGATGAATTCACGGCGGTTGTCCAGTAGGAGATAGCTCGCTCTTTGTCTCAAAGGCGGGGCTCGTTCGCATCCACAAATGGATGCGAACGAGGCTCAAGGACGTCGGTGCCCCCTTTCGGGAGAGGGGGCATGCAGACGTCCTTCTCACTTTGGCTACTGCCGTGTCTCACGCCTCGGGATTCCCAGGTGGTCGCT
>CAYTRQ010000213.1:0-3420 GCA_964440025.1 uncultured Polyangiaceae bacterium
AACTCACGCGTCAGTTTATTTCCATTAAAGATCGATTATTTTGACCGGGCTCCTAGGGGCCCTCACGACGACTTTTCGAGCCCTAGATGCTTAATGGTGGCGGTGAGCGTTTCTGCTGTCTCCAGTTGGTCCTCGTCGAGTAGGAGCAGCCGGTTTTGCATTTCCTTGCTGATGGGATGAGGGCTCATGGGAGACATGCGGAGCCATATTGCTGGCAGGGCAACAGCCGAGGCGGGCATGAGAATCGGCGTGTCTGCGAATTGGTGGAGCTCGGCTAGGATGCGCTCTCCCAGATCGACCCCGTTGACCTCGTTTCCTGCTTGGTCGCGGTGTGCATGGTAGGGGATGATGAGCGCACTGGCGGTACGGTTTTTTAGCTCACGGAGGACTTCGGCGTCGGGCAATCCCATGGGGATGACATTTTGGTCGTGCACCTCCACTTCGGCGCGCTTGAGCAGATGAAGCACGCGCTGGCGGAGATGCGTTCCGTAGGGACGAACCAGGATACCATGTCGGGATTTCTTTTGTTCCATGCTCACGCCAGGGAGACGAGGCAGCCCCCAATCTCGCTGCGAAAGTACCTTGGAGGGCGAGGTCAAAGCAAGCGAGGGAGAAACGGCCGCGCCGCGGAGGCGGGGGAAGTTCTGGCTGCTGTCTGAGCTCCGGTGGAGGAGCGACCGCCAGCGCCGGCACGGGCACGTCAAACAACCCAGAGGGAATCTCGCCGGCACACGCCTCATTCGCCGGGGGAGGGAGCGTTGGCGGAGCCTTCGGTGGGAGGTGCGGGAGCTGCTAGACGTTTTCTGACTTGTTCAAGACCTCCTCATATTCGGCCTCCTTGAAGCCTACGAGGACGAAGTCCTCGCCAAGGATGACGGGGCGCTTGATCAGCTTTCCGTCGCGGCTCAACGCTTCGAGCGCTTGAACGTCGGACCAGCTTTTGAGTTTCTCTTTGACGTTTCCTTGTCGATAGGATTGTCCTGAAGTATTGAAGAGCTTGGAGACGGGAAGTCCGCTTCGTGAGTGAATCGTTTGCAGCTCGTCGAGAGGAGGTGGTGAATGGACAATATCGACGGCTTCATAGTCGATCGAATGTTGGTCGAGCCAACGGAGAGCCTTCTTGCATGTTTCGCAGCGAGGATACTGAAACACGGTTATCTGCTTTTTGCCCATAGTACCTCCAATGTTGGTGGGCATTATCAAAAATTGAACGCTCTCAAAAGGGCGGTATGGCAGCTCAAAGCCTGCTAGAACCCAAGGCGTCACTCCGCAAGGGCTCCCCGGATACCTTCTGAGCAGAAAGCCGGCACATCGAACAAAAGCGCAGAAAGGGGCTCCGCGAGGCTCGGCTTACCCGCCCCCTGGAAAAGGCCCTGCCGCTGCTCGCCTCTTCGGCTGCTCGGGAGTATCGGCGTGGGCCTTCGAGGTTGTGAGATGTGCTCTTAGTCTTTTCGCCGAGTTCTGCTCCTTACCTTGAGAGACTCTGCGATGCGTCTTACCCTTCGCAGGTGTTTTCGCGGTGGCGTCCTCTGCAGGATATCTATGAAGAACGCAGTTTTGCGATCACCGTGCGGAATGTGTGCCTGGTGGGGGCGTTGATCGCATTCACGGGGGAAACGCTGTCGCTGTACAGCGAGGCGATACCTCCGGACATCCCTGGCACCATCACCATGGCCGTGGTCTTTCTGATCATGGCTTGGATGGCCCACCGGCGTGTGCCTCGCAGCGTGTTGGCGGTGACCATCGTGATTACCGCAGCGGTGCTTGGCTGGTATCACGCGCGGATGGCCCGCGACGACTTCAGTTCTATCCTCGTCAATCAGGGGAGCATCTTTCTGGTCATCGTTGGCTGTCAGGCGGTGCTGGAACTCTCGCTCATCGAGTTCATCATCAGCGTTGGTGTTTACGCTGTGACGTTGATGGGACTCATCATTGCTTACACTCAAGCACAGCCCTCAGACTTCTTAGTGTTAGCTTTCTATGTGACGGCGACTGCGGGCCTGTCCAGTGTGGGCATCGTGGGCCGATCGCGTCTCCGGCGAGGGCAACGTCAGGCAAGGGAGGCGCTGGTTCAACTCAACGACGAGCTGGAAACCAAGGTCCGGGATCAGGTGGCGAGGATCCGTCAGGCGGAGCTACTGAGAAGATTTCTGCCGCCAGAGCTCGCCGATTCACTGACGGATGGCCAATTGCCCATTAGCCATGTGCGGCGCCAGGTGGCCATTCTCTGTGCGGCGCCGGCAGGATTCCTCGAATCCCTCTCTCACTTGGAGGAGCACCGTGTGGTTGATCTGGTCAATGCCTATGTTTCGGGCATGTCCCGGGTGGCAGCCGACTATGGGGGAGTCGTTGAACGGATTGTGGGACCGAGAATGACCGTGATTTTCGGAGCCATCGAGGAGAAGGATCCAGCGCAGTCCGTTCAGCAGGCGTTGGGGATGGCTCGCGCAATGCAGCGGGAGGCGAATGAACTTTTGACCGAGTGGGAGACCCTCGGCGTGAGCCAAGTTCGATTGAGATTGGCAGTGGGCGTTGCTCATGGTTCGGCGGTCATCGGTACTTTCGGTTCCGAGCGAAGAGTCGACTATTCCGCGCTGGGTGGGGTGATGGTGCGCGCTGTGCGATTGTCCTCGGAGGCTATCCCGGGAGAAATTCGCCTGGATGAAGCCGCCGCACTGAGGGCTCCTAAAGAGTTCGAGGTGAGCCGCGCCGAGTCGGTGGAATTCACGCCAGGAGAACCGAAGCCTTGCTTCATCGTGGTCCAGCGGTCATCGCAGGAAGCCAGTTCCGAGGATGGGCGCGAGGTTCCTTGGGATAGTGGGCACACCGTGACGAGGACACTCGTTGGTTCGGCTAGCGGGGAGAGCGAACCGTCGACCCGTCGGAGCGGGCCCGATCTTCAGCTCGGTAGTTTGTTTGACGGTCGTTACCGCATCGAAGCTCTTGTTGGGCGTGGAGGGATGGCGTCCGTTTACCGAGCCAAGCACCTCGCCTTGGGACAGTTGCGGGCGCTCAAGGTATTTTCCTCGGTTCGTTTAACGTCGCCAGATGCCGTGGAGCAATTTCGCCGGGAGGCAGAAGCAACGGCTCGACTTCATCATCCGAGTGTCGTGCGTCTTCATGATTTCGGGCGGAGTTTAGAAGGCTACTACTATCTGGTGCTCGATCTCGTGGAAGGACCGACCCTGGCTTCGACCTTGAGTCTGCACAAGAGTTTGCCGCTTGAGCGCGCGGTCCAAATTGGGACCGACATTTTGGAAGCGTTGGCGGCAGCTCATGCTCGGCACCTCGTGCATCAAGATCTCAAGCCCAGCAACGTGTTGCTTGGTCGGGATGGCCGGGCGTTGGTTACCGATTTCGGGTTGGTGACCTTCGTGGGCATGCAGACGGCGGATGCCAGTTTTGGTGGAACGCCGGCCT
>CAYTRQ010000213.1:3430-9820 GCA_964440025.1 uncultured Polyangiaceae bacterium
GCCTACATGTCCCCCGAGCAATGGAAGAACGAGCCACTCGATGAGCGGAGCGACTTGTATGCGTGGGGCGTGTTGATGTTCCAGATGCTCTCTTCAGAGCTGCCTCTGAGCGCTCCTTCGGTACATGAGTTTTTCAGCGTGGCCTCTCATGAACGACCAGGCCCAGTCAGCGATAGATGTGTCGGCGTTCCCGCTACAATTTCGGACCTTATCGCGAGCTGTCTGGAAAAGGAACCCTCCCAACGTCCGGATTCTGCTCGGGAGGTGCTCACGATCTTGACCAACGCTTACAATGCAGCGCGTTCTGTACCCTCCAAGACAGGCAGAAGGGAAGGAAGCGATCCTGAGCCCGTGATTGAGTCCGGGCGGCGCGCCTCGAGTCCAGCTCGTGAGACCCGCGAGAGCACTTCTGACAGGCACGGTTCTTCGTCGTCGGGAGCTGGCGCAACGAGTGAAGAATCGATTCCCAGCGTGGAGCCTCGACGGACCCAACCAAGCCCTGCGGCAGACCAGGAAGCGGGACCGAGCGAGCGGCACGGTGACGACGATTGAGCTCTCGTCCATTAACCTTCGTGGGCACAAACGTTTCTCAATTGGAATGATCTTAGATTGGGCTCATGATCCGCTCGTCGTCTATGACACGTCTGGTGCAGAGGTCGGTTCGATAGTCGAGAACCAGCTCGTTGGGCAGATGGGCGGGCAGATTGTCTTCTGGGATCGTGTTCGATTTGGCCTCAATGTTCCCGTTCTTCTTGCTCAAGGGGGTGATAGTCTGACCCTTGGAGGGCTGACCTATCATAGCGAGTCCGGTGCGGCGTTTGGTGATGTTCGGGTTGGGGCTGACGCCAGAGTCTTCGGAGAGTACGGCGACGCCGCGACGATAGCGGTGGGTTTGCGTACTCATTTGCCTACGGGAAGTCGCGCTGCATTCATGAGTGACGGTCGAGTGCGTATGGTTCCTCGGGCGCTCGTTGCTGGTGAGGTCGACTGGTTTGCCTATTCAGCGCGAATGGAGATCAATCTTCGATTCGAGAGCTCCAACTATGCGGGAGCACCTTTCGGGCAGGAATGGCGATTGGGTGGAGCGGCTGGGGTCCGCCTGCTAGACAAGAAGCTGCTCATCGGTCCGGAAGCCTGGGGGTCTACAGTCATATCTGATCGAGGTCGGGGCTTTTTCGATGAACGCTCGACGCCGATAGAGTTCACGCTTACCGCACACTACCACTATAAAAAGTGGTTATTTGGTATTGGATTCGGGCCTGGGTTAACTCGGGGGATGGGCTCTCCGCTAAATCGACTATTGCTGTCCGCAGCGTGGACCTCTCCATTCGAAGAGCCTGAGCCTCCAGCACCTTCAGATGCCGACGCCGATGGAATCGTTGACGAATATGGTTTCATGCTCGATGGCACGGGCAGTCCTCAGCGACTCGTTTTTGCGGAAAATACATCCCCGGGGACTACGGGTGATCCGCAGGATGTTGCGGAGACCGAGCATTACGTTGCAGCGCTCGATCTTCAAGCTGGCGGGAACGCACAAATTACGTTGGCTAGTACCACGATAAACGGACACTGACGGAATTCCGAACTGGCAGGATGCTACCGATCGAGGGGATGGAACGGCTGCGTCATGTACAGATTCAGATGCGAATGATATCTGTGACACACTGGACCCCGCATTCGATTCCGATGGTGATGGGCTTCCTAATCACCTTGATCTGGATGCGGACAACGACGGGATCGGGGATCTGATTGAGGTAGCACACGGGGCAACGGACGCTAATGGTGATGGGCTCGTTGATGGGACATTGGGAAGTAATGGGTTTCTGGACGCGCTCGAGACGACAGCTGATTCAGGTGCCGCCAATTATGTGTTACTCAATACCGACGGTAGTGGACAACCCGATCTGCGTGACACGGATAGTGACGGTGACGGAACATTCGACTTGAACGAGTTGGGACAGGGGGCGCTTGACACCTCTGGTGACGGCCGGATCGACAGCAACACAACGGATGCTGATGAGGACGGCCTTCTGGCTCCAGCCGACGCTGATGAGACCACATTTGGTTTTCTCCAGTTTGACCTCACCGGACTGGATTCAGACTCTGACGGTATTCCCCTTCCTTATGATGTTCAGATTGGCGGGGACAATGATAGTGATGGTGAAGGCGACCCTGCGGAGTGTTCCACGGGGTGGCCGTGTTCGGATGCGAATAGTGATGGGTTTCCTGACTACATGGACGCCTCGGCGGATTCCGACGGCGATGGTGTAGATGACACTTCTGATAGTGATCCGAGCGATCCGAATGTTTGTCGCGACACGGACAGCGACAGCTGTGATGACTGCACGAACACAGGCGCGGATGGTTCGGGAGGGGATCCATCGAACGACGGAACAGACCCAGACGAAGACGGGATTTGTGGTGATGAGCTCGTCGACACGGATGGCGATGGCATCTTTGACGTCGGCGATGCGGACGATGACGGAGATGGAATCACTGATGATTCGGAAGGCTCCGGAGATCTCGACGGAGACGGGATCGCCAATCATCTGGATCTCGACGCCGATGGAGATGGAATCCTTGATGTTGTTGAAACCGGTCAGCTCGAAGATGCGGATGGAGACGGACGTTTGGACGAAACACTCGACAGCGATGGTGATGGCCTAGCTGACGTCGCCGACAGTGCTCCGGAAGATCCAACAACAAGCCTGGAGGCCTTTCCTCCTGTCGACACCGATGATGACTCGGTAGCGGATTTTCTTGATGTCGACAGTGACAACGACGGCGTTCCCGATTCGATCGAAGGACATGACGACGCCGCCACTGAAGAAGTTCAAAACGACGACCAGGACATCGACGGTGACGGAATCGCGGACTACCTTGATCCTCAATTCGATGGCTCTTTGGCGGGCGGAGGTTTTGGGTGTAGTGTGACGTCGACTCAGGGGAGGAGCGATCTGGGCATCTTGAGTCTCTTGGTCGTCTTTCTTTGGGGACTCAGGGGGCGGCGCCGTTTGTTCGAATGACCATTGCCCCCGCCGGCGCCCTCCACCCAGTGCCCGAGTCGACATGACGAATTGCATGACCCATCGACTTGCCAGCGATCGGTTTTTACTATCGCCTGCTCGATCGCCCTTGTGAAGTTGGAACACCGCCGCGCGTTCGCCTGGTTGAATCACGGGTAGGGAACGCGGGCGCGAGCTCAAGCAAAAAAAGTCACGTCGAGTTTGTAACGTTTTTCGTTGCCTGGTCGTACATAGGACACACAGCAAAGCCGCCGACCAAGATTCCAAAAGAAATGCGGCGTTGGTTCGGATTTTCGAGCGAAGGTTTTGAGGGCGAATCGCTCTAATCGAGTAGCGCGAAAGCGCTGCGTGGTTGGCGTCAGGCAATTCGCGTCGACTTGCTGTGCGTTTTGAGAGCGACACAAAAAGAAGGAGAGAAAAATGAAGGCAACGTCTCAAGTTACGGGCCTGCTTTTCTTTGGTGCCGTAGCTGCGGGTATCAGTGCTTGCAGTACGGGGGCGGAAACATCCTCGGTGGCATCGAAAGGCAGAAAGGCCGTGGCGAACACGGCTCAAAGTGGAAATTCTTCCGGTTCGACAGCGGGACCTGCGGGTCGGACGAAGGATCCGAAGGATCAAGAGGACTCAGGCCGCCTCAAAGCCGTGCCTGGGCAGCTCGTCGTCAAGTTCAAAAGTACCGGAGGTCAGCGAGTGACCGAAAGTGTTCAGACTTGGCTGCGCCAAGATCGCTCGTTCGCTGCAGCGACAGCGGACGGCTCGACTTCATTGGATCAGCTGATGCGTCGCCACGGAGTGAAAGCAGCTCGCCCGCTGCTGCCCGGGCGCGCGGGATTGAGCACTTCAGCTGCTCGTTCTCAGCTGCAAGCTCGACACGCGGTGGGAGTGCGCTCAGGGGCCGCGGCTTCGGCCGTGTCCGAGCTGGTCAATGTTTATCGGCTAGACTTGTCCACATCGGTACGTCCCGAGGTTCTTGCTGCACGATTCCGCAAAGATCCCCATGTGGAGTACGCCCATCCCAACTATCGGGCAGAGGCCTTATACACTCCCAATGACCCGTTCCTTTCCACGAGCGGTTCTTGGGGACAAGCTCAAGCGGACCTTTGGGGACTGGACCGAATCGGAATGGAGCAAGCTTGGGATAGCGCCCGTGGCGAGGGCGTTGTCGTAGCGGTCGTTGACTCTGGTCTCGATTTCACCCACCCAGACTTGACCAGCAACATTTGGACCAACTCGGAAGAGATCCCAAACAACGGTGTGGACGATGACAACAACGGCTACATCGACGACGTCCGTGGTTGGGACATGAGCGAGGGCGACAACGATCCCACGGATGGACACGGCCACGGCACCCACGTTGCTGGTACGATTGCAGCGCAGGATGACAACGATATCGGTATCGCCGGAGTCGCACCGGACGCGCAGCTAATGGCCGTCCGTGGTCTCGACGATAATGGCTTTGGAACGCTCTTTGGCCTTGCGGAGGCGGTGCTCTACGCTGCGGAAAACGGCGCCCAGGTGATTAACAACAGCTGGGGTTGCGTGGAGGGGTGCCCCTCGTCTCCCGTCGTCGAGGATGCGGTCGCGGCAGCTCATGCAATGGGCAGTGTGATCGTTTTCGCCGCTGGCAACGACCAGCGGGATGTGAAGGATTACTCGCCACAAAACCGCTTTGAGACGGTAACGGTCAGTGCCAGCACACCATCGGACCAGTTGGCGGGATTCTCCAACTTTGGTGTCTTGGATGTTGCCGCCCCCGGTTCCGGTCCGGCGGAGGCAAGTGGGGTTGTTCAACCGGATCAGGCCATCCTTTCTCTCAAATCGGCTAATTGTGGCGGTTGTTTGGAAGAGCTCTTGGTCGGGGATGACTATTGGCGCGCCGGCGGTACTTCGATGGCTGCACCTCACGTCTCTGGACTCGCTGCCCTGCTGATTTCACAAAATCCTACTTATTCTGGAGAGCAGGTGCGCCAAGCGATTCTTCGCTCCAGTGAAGGGACGGCGGATTTCACGCCGGAGCTCGGCTACGGACGAGTCAACGCATCGTTGGCGGTGCTCGAGCCAGAGCCTCTCGAGACGCTGATTGAGGTCCCGGCGCTGGTCGATGCTGCCTCCGAATACCCGGTTGCAGGCACTGTCACCGGGCCTGATCTGGAAAACTTCGTGCTCGAGTACGGAGAAGGGACGAATCCCGCCGCGTGGACGACAATTGCTTCGGGAAGCTCGCCGGTGCTGAGCGATTCTTTTGGAGTCTGGGACGTTGGGGCGCTGGTTGATGGCGACTACACGTTGCGTCTCACCTCCACGACCACGGACGGTCGCGAGTACGAAGATCGTCAGCTGGTGACGCTGGATCGGATGAATATTGCGTCTCCGGAGGAAATGACCTTTCTCGGTGTAGATCCGATCGAGATCGTTGGAACCGTCTCGAGCGCTGGGCTCGAGCAGTTCGATGTCCGCGTTGTCCGACTTCCTGACGATACGCCCGTAGATGCGAATATTACACTGACGGGCAATGGCCAACAGCCCATCGAAGACGATGTGTTGGCGACGTGGGATCCCAGTGGCATGGCGGCGGATCACTACAAGATCGTTCTCGAAGCCACCGTCGCTGGAGAAACCTCCTCGGAAGAGGTGGCCGTTGTCGTGGATCCTCTTCTGCACGAGGGATGGCCAGCGCCTCTAGAGAGCCTGGGACAGCCCGTTCCCGTTCAGGAGCATTCCGTCCTCTTCGACCTGAACGGAGATGGGCGAGATGAGCACATTGTTGCTTATGGCTATCAGGTCAACGTTTTCGAACATGATGGCACTCAGCTCGACGGTTGGCCCAGGAGGATTGACCCAGAGGGCGACTTGGCCTCCGTCGTCAGGGAGACTCCTGCAATTGGCGATATCGATGGAGACGGCTCACCAGATGTCGTGGTTGCGAACAACACCGGGAGCCTCTGGGCGTTTCATGCGGACGGCTCGGTGCATGACGGTTGGCCACTGGATCGAGGCACCGGTCGTCACGATGTCACTCTAGCGGACGTGAACGGCAATGGCGTTTTGAACGTCGTTTTGAGTGATTCCTCCACAGGCATTGACGTTCTTCAGGCGGATGGAACTTCGCTTGCAGGGTTTCCGGTTTCACCTGGCTCCGGCTTGAGCGCCGCCCCGACCGTTTCTGACTTGGAGGGAGATGGCGATGTCGAGATCGTTGCTGCCCTTGCCGGCTCAGGTTCTTTCACGTTGGTTGCTTACAGCCACGAGGGTCAATCACTAGCTGGGTTTCCAGTGGCAGTGAGCACCGTTTCTCATGCGGGAAGCTATCCCGTTGCCGGAGACATGGACGGCGATGGCGATCTTGAAATCGTCGTGGCCGCCG